>DATNQY010000302.1:0-13552 GCA_036703785.1 Candidatus Obscuribacterales bacterium | reverse complement strand
TGGTTGACCGAGCGGATCGACGACGCGACCGAGCATGTTTTTGCTCACCGGAATGGAGGCGATGCGCCCGGTGGTTTTGCACTCGGTGCCTTCTTGAATGTGACGTCCCTCGCCGAGAAGCACAACACCGACGTTGTCTTCTTCCAGGTTGAGCACCATGCCCATGGTGCGCTCTTTATCGCTGAATTCGACGAGTTCGCCGGCCATCGCTTTTTCGAGACCGAAGATGCGGGCGATACCGTCGCCTACTTGCAGCACGCTGCCGACGTTGGTGACGTTGAGCGACGAGCGATATTTGTCGAGTTGCGCCTTGAGTACTGATGTGATCTCGTCCGGTCTAATTGCCATGGTGTCGTCCTTTTGTGGTCTTGGTCAATTTATAAGCTGTGATGTTGGTCCTGGGAAATTATCTGTCGGTCATACCGACAAAAGCTGTTTCTCTATTGATTGGAGCCTGCCTTTGAGGCTGCCGTCAATAATTTGATCGCCGATGCGCAGCACGTAGCCGCCGATCAACGATTTATCTTCCTTCTCTTTGAGCTCGAGGGTTTTTCCGAGCGTTTCCTTCAAGCGAGATTTGATCTCGGACAGGATTCTGGAATCCGGCTTTTCGGCATAGTACAACGTGCCGTCGAGAATATTTTGCTTTTCGCGCCAGAGTGTTTCGTATGCGACGGAAATAGGGGTAACTAGATCGAGCCGCCGTCTGTCGGATAGCAGTTCCAACAAGCGCAAGGTCAAATCATTGATCTTGTTGCTGAACGTGCTGATCAATAACTGCTTCTTCTCGGAAGGCTTGATGCCAGGGTGACGAAGGATTACTTCGAATTCCGGAGTCAGCCTTATAACCTCGGCGACACGTTGCAAATCCTCGAGCACCGTTTTGTCCGTCGAGGATTCAGCTGCCAATTGCATGAGCGCTTCGGCATAATTAGTAGCTGCTGCTGAGACATTTCTGGTCATTTTTTATTGGCACCAATTTGATCGAGTTGGGAAACGAAACGCTCTTGCAGTCCTTTCTTCACATTGTCGGTGATGGCGCCGGGCAAAGACGCCTCGGCCAGGCGGACGGCGGCGACTGCGGCTTGCGAGCGCAGCTCGGTAATCACCATCTGCCGGTGCGTGGCAATTTGCTGCTCCAATTTCTTTTCCAGTTCGGCAATCTCTTTCTTGATCACCTCGGACTCTTGTTGCTTCATGCTGGCAGCGGTTTGTTTTGCGTCTTCGAGGATTTTCTTTGCCTCGGTTTCCGCATTGGCGATGCGCTGTTTCTGCTCTTGGAGGAAGTCCTCTCCGTCGCGCTTGGCATGCGCCGCGTCGTCGATGGCTCCCTGAATGCGCTGGTGGCGCGCGGCAAAAATCGGCGGCATGAACTTGTTCCAGAAATAAACGATGACACCAACCAGGATCACCCAGTTGATGATGTTATTGCTGAATATCTGGTGCATCAGATCTTGATGGGCTTCCACGACTAGATTTCCTCCAGCGTCCGGCGAACCTGTCCATTGTCCAGGCTCACCTGCACGGATTCATCGCCCAGAACCTTGCGAGTAATGGTTTCTACCAGGTCTTTCTCCTCAGCCACAAGCGCGTCAATGAGTCTTTCTCTTTCGGCAGCGATGTCGGCTTTGGCTTTGTCGAGCTTGGTTTGACCTTCCTTGGCAACACGGTCGAGCTGCGAATGGCGCTCGCGGCTGACTTCCTCGGTGGCGCGGGTCAGCACTGCATGCGCGTCGTGGCGGATCTTTTTGAGATCGTCCTCGTAGCCTTCCAGCAGTCGCTGCGCTTCACCTCTGGAATTCTTGCTTGCTTCCAAGTCGGCGTCGATGAGCTTACTACGTTGCTCGATAACGTCGCCGACCGGCTTGAGCATGATCTGATTGAGCAACCACATGAAAACGAGGAAGCTCACAACAAAGATGACAATGGTTCCGTTTAATTCAAAGATCATGAGATCACGTTGTTGGAATTGGATGCCTGGCTGTTGGACGTGGATGTTCGGGCGTTGCCGCTCGCTCGTAGGGGCGACGCCGTGCGTCGCCCTTGCCGTGCGATTTAGTGAGACGAACCGAAGGTGTAGAGCATGATGGCGATAACGAACGCCAGCAGACCAAGCGCTTCCATAAGAGCGGCGATGATGATCGCGTTGGCGAGCAACTTGCCGGCCATTTCCGGTTGACGCGCCATGCCTTCGAGAGCTCTCGAACCGGCGACACCGATGCCGATACCGGGGCCGACGACGCCTACGGCGGCGATGCCCGAGCCGATCAATGAAGCGGCTTTGATCATCGTGGTGGGATCCATAGTAGCGGCGCCTGCTTGCGCGATGAGTGTGTGGTCCACAGTCGATCTCCTCTTAGTTCAAACCAATCTGTACAGTTCTGCATTCGCACTTACTGTGCGAACCAGCGGTGCCTTTAGAAAACACCTGAATTATATCAATCGTAGTTGGCGCCTCTCGCGCCTTTTCCGGCTGTCTTCGCAAGTGATCACGAATCACCGGGTTAAATCTCTATCAGTGGTGTGCGACAGTCAACCCGATGTAAATCGAGGTCAACAGTGCGAATACAAAGGCCTGGATGAGCGCGATGCCCATTTCGAAGCCCATCACGCCTGTGGGAACGATCACCGGCGCGAGCATGAGCGCTGCACCTCTGAGGATCTCATCAGCTGTAATGACCATCATCAAACGGATTGAGAGCGTGGCGGGGCGAATGATCAGATCCATCCACTCAATCGGGTTGAGATAAAGCTTGAGGTACTTCACCTTGTGCGCCCAGAAGCCGGAGCCCAGGTAGGTGATCAACGCCACAACCGCCAATCCGAAGGTAACGTTGAAATCGGTGGTTGGCGCCGCGACTTCGAACTCTTTGTACTTCTCGGCAAAACCAGGCATGCTGTGATAAATCGAATTCCACATGGCAGGCCAAGGCAGAATTCCGATCAAATTGCCTATTAATACAAAGATAAAGATTGCTGCAATAAGTGGAAAGAAAGGACGCCATTGATCGTGAATTTGCTCTTTGGCAATGCCCTTACAGAAGTCGTAAAGCATTTCGGTGACCGCCTGGACTTTATTGCCTGGTCCGTTGGCAGTCAACATCGGGCGAACCACTGCGGCGGCGGCGAGAATGCCCAGCATGCAAGCCCAGGCGAGCACGATGGTATCGATGTGCACATCGCCCCAAGTGCCCATGTGTCCGAGCAGCGGCAAATCAAACGGTAGAAAGTTATGTTCGGCTGTCTGTCCAAATCCCGGCACTGATGCCAAAGGAAGATTGTTGCCAAGCGACATAGATCTAAAGTTGCTCCCGTTGTCACGCGCACTTCCGCGTCGCCCGACGCGGCTGCAGTCCGTTAGTGAAGCATGATAACAGATGGTCTTCGGCTACTTGTGGTTGGTTTGACGCTTGTTACCTCGGCGCTCATTAATCGAAACTCAACAGCCGGTTCAGGCGCGGTAGTAGTCCGTAAGCGGCTGCGCATGAGCTAGTTAGCCGATCGATAAACAGCGTATATCGATCGATTGCGTGTGAGCATGGCCGTCGGGTCGGCACCATATATGGTGGCAGCTGCAGCCTGGTACGGAGCGCATTCCGGCTTGCCTCGCAAGCACGCGCTGCTGCCTGATCTGCGCTCCTCTTGAGCGGGCTTCCGCCGCCGCTACGATGGAGACTGCTCGGTCATTTCGAATCGCCTTGATCTAGAAATTCAAAGGACGAGCGGGCTTCGGGGTCCTTCATTTCGCGAGATTTTTGCTGCGGCAATGGGCGCGGCGGTGCAGGCGGCGAATCACTTGGCTTGTCCGTCTCGTATGAGCCCGAACCGGGCGCGAGCGGGTCTATATCGTGGGCGTCCTTGCCCATCTGTATGCCTTTTCTGATCATGCGCCACAGTCCCAACCCGGCGCCTATTAACGAGAGCGTGATGGTAAACCATGGCGCCGAATGCAGCTTACTGTCGAGCATTGTGCCAATCCAGACTCCCAGTCCCACCAAAAGCGCTGCGCCAATCACAGCATCACTAGCCTGGACCATAGACTGCTTAAAGTCGCCCGATTCCTTTGCCATGACTTTGCCTCACAGTGTCAGATAGTGTAGAGCAAGGTTTGGTTCCAAAGCGTGGAATATCGAAAATAGGAATCCCTTACTTTGCTACACTGTTGATGTTAATAGGGCGGTAGCCCTGGCGAAGGACGGCAACTTTCGCAGGAAATAGAAGGAGTTTCAAGCATGTTCAGCCGGTTCATGACCCTCATGAAAGCCATGTTCGGCCGATTGATGGGAACGTTCGAAGATCCTGAAATGATGCTCGAGCAATCGTATCAGGAAGCGCAATCGAACCTCATTCAAGTCCGGCAGGCAGTAGCTCAGGCAATCGCCACTGAAAAACAGCTTGAGCAGCAGCTTCAGAAAAACAAAGACCAGGCGGCCACATGGCAGAATCGTGCCGCCATGGCTGTGCAACAGGGCAATGACGATTTAGCTCGTCAAGCCCTCCAGCGCAAGCAGCAGTACACACAGGCCGCTTCGGACCTCGAGCAGCAGCTCAAGGTGCAGAAGGAAGCCACCGCGACCCTGCGTCAGCGTCTAACTGAGCTGGAAGGTGAAGTCCAGAAGTTTTACACCAAAAAGCAAGTGCTCATCGCCCGCGACAAAGCGGCGACAGCAACCACCAAAGCCAACGAGATCATTTCCAAAACGACCACAACCGGCGGCATGGCTATGATCGAGCGCATGGAGCAAAAGGTGTCGGAAAAAGAATCCAAGGCGGCGGCGCTTGCCGAGCTTGGCAGCGATACGCTCGACCATAAGTTCAAGGACTTCGAAGGGCACGTCGACATTGAAGCAGAGCTTATGGCGCTTAAAGGCGGCATGGGCGCCAATTCGCCGAAGCTTATAGTGGATCAGGACAAAAAAGGCAAAGAGCCGGTGATGGCTGAACAAGCCATGGGCGATGCCATTGAAGCCGAAGACGTCCGCGAAGTCGACCGGAAAGACTAAATAGATCATCTTTTGCGGGACGGGTCGGTGCAGGACTAGCTGTCGCGGACGATCAGAAAATTTCGTCTGATGCAACTGGGCATTTAAGTCGCATTTCCACCGTGGACTGCGTTTTGGCGATTTTATGCCACACCGAAACGTTTCGTCTGACGCAATTTTCTGATTGCACCACAGACAGGTGCAATACCTCGGTGCACATTAGTGCTGCTTAATGCGAGGGGGATTTTCGCCACGGAAAGCCTTGATTACCTATGCTTAATGAGCAATCCTGTCAAGACTGGTAGCTGGCCCTTGGCAACGGTCTCAAGCAAGGAGTAGCTGATGTTTGACATGGTCTTTATGCTCATCCCCGGAATCGCCATTTTGACGCTGTTGTGGTTCCGCTTTTGTTATATGAAGAGTCTGACCGGACTGAGTTCTCAAGGATCGGTCGGTATAAGTTATTGGGGCTCGTATGGCTCACAGACGCCCGATCAAACCCGAATGGCCCTGCCCCGGGTGAAAGGCGTTTGCCCAAGATGCGTATCCAAATCCAACGGCATCAGCTCGTGCATGGAGCATGCCGACGACATGTTTGGACCGTCGGGAACGGCGATGCATTAACTGCTGTCCACAGTGCCTCTGCCGCCGCGGACAGTGCCTCTGCCGCCGCGCACAGCGGTTCTATAGATTGCGTGCCTGCTCGGTCTGCTCGAAAAATTGCCGAAAGCGTCCTTCCAATATTGCCTGCCGGCAGGCTCTAGTCTGCTCATGAAGGTGATGGATGTTGTGGATAGACAGCAGCGTGGCTGCGGCCATCTCCTTCACCTTGACCAGATGGCTTAAGTAAGCCCGGCTGTGATGGCGGCAGGTGTAGCACCGGCAACCTGGCTCCAGCGGCTGCCAATCCGCGCCGAAGCGAGCATTGCGCAGTTGCACGCGTCCTTCGCTGATGAAGGCGGCGCCGTGCCTGGCGAGCCTGGTCGGCAGCACGCAATCGAACATATCTATGCCGCAACGAACCGCATAGATAAGGTCCCACGGTGTGCCCACACCCATGAGGTAGCGGGGCTTGGCTGCCGGCAGCAGCGGGGTGGTAAACAGCACGATCTGCTCAATGAGCGGGCGCTCCTCGCCAACGGCAACGCCGCCTACGGCAAAGCCCGGGAGGTCGAATGAGGTCACAGTGCGCGCCGACTGCTCGCGCAAATTCTCATAGATGCTGCCTTGAACGATACCGAAGAGCGCCTGTTGCTGGGGACGGCTGTGCGCCGTTATGCAGCGCTCGAGCCAGCGATGGGTTCTTTCCATCGCTATTTCCGCCTGCTCATGCGTGGCGGGATTTTTGACGCATTCGTCGAAAGCCATGATGATATCTGCGCCGATAGCGTTTTGAATGCCCATGGATTCTTCCGGACCGATGAAGTGCTCGCGGCCGGTTATGTGATCTTTGAACGTGACGCCCTTATCGTTGATCTTGCGAAGCTCATCAAGACTGAACACTTGGAATCCGCCCGAATCCGTAAGAATTGGGCGGTCCCATCCGGAGAATTTGTGCAATCCCCCTGCAGCCTGGATGAGCTCAATTCCCGGGCGCAAATACAGGTGATAGGAGTTGCCTAAGACAATCTGGCTGCCTGCATCCGCCACTTGCTGCCAGGTCAATGCTTTTACGCTTGCCTGCGTGCCCACGGGCATGAACACAGGCGTTTCCACAATCCCATGCGGCGTATGCAGTTTGCCGGCGCGCGCACCGGACCAGGGGCAAACGGCCTCTATCTCCAGTCGGACGGCGGCCGCTGTTTCTGTTTCTCTATCGCCTGTTTGCATGCCGCAATTATCGCCCGTCAGCTACCTGTCACAACACTGCCATCATGCAGTGTTTCGATCAATGTTGCTGAAGCTACACGTTATCTACCGGATCGACATTGACAGATCGATCTGGTGTGTTTTAATGCTGCTCAGGTATAGGCGAAGGCCATGGAATAAGTGCGCGGCGCATAGCGTTTTCTACCTCGATGACTCACTCGTGCCAATTGGAGATCGACAGATGGAAAAAATTACTAACCAGGCCGGCGAGTTGGGCACAGGCAAAGAAGAAGAGCGCTCTCCCGAGGAAATGCGGGCCAAAGAGCGACGCGACAGCTTCCAACGCAAGCTTCAGCGCGCACAAGAAAATGGACTTGGCGAGAAGCCGGTGACTGACAGTGCCACCACCGATGATGACACTTATGTCGACGTGCTCGAGCGGTTTGGGATAAAAATCTGATCGAGAGAGCCTAGTCCCCAACCGAATAGTTTGTGCATATACGGCACCAGCGCATGCCCGCTGATCGCACTGAGAAAAAACTGCTCGTGCTGCAGCTCTACCAGCGATAACCGCCTTAGCTCAGCGGCGAATTCGTCGAGTCCCATGCCTTCGGCGTGGTCAGCTGCGAGGTCGTATTCCTTGACGTTGCCGTGCTCGAGCCGCCCGGCGAAATACATGGGCAAAAACCTGCCTATTAGATAGCACGAAAAACCGACTGTGGTGCCGATTGCCGTCATCATCCATTCGCGCCATCTTTGCGGGTGGGCGTTTATTTCTTTGAGCATCGCACCGACGATTTGGCGGTGATCCCACTCCTCTTGCTCGATTCGCCGGATCGACTGCTGCAACTGCGGCGATTTCAATGATTTCCAATGGGCGTTGTAGGCTAAACCGGCAGCTTTTTCGCCCGAATATGCCATCTGCAACACATGGATGAGCCCGGCGCGATGGTTTATGTCATTCATGGCTAAAACCTCAACTACAGGCCATTTTGCTCCTGTTTTTCGCTTGCCTCCCGAATGAGACCCTTAAGTTTAATCATCGCTTAAACCCGCCAGCCGGCAGCCTGAGGACGCTGCTATGGGTGCTTTAATCTGCTGAGATTGTCGATTGCCTCTTGCCCGCGAATTGTGCTCACGCTCATGCGCGGAATACGTGTAAGTTTTCGACTGCGTGAACTACGTAGATACAGATGAGATGGCCGATGAATATGCATCAGTAACAGCGTGCGCAGTTCAACAACACGTATTTTCCGCAATACGCATTAAGTCTGGGAACCGGCAGCAGGCCATATTTTGCGGATATCGGTCGTGCAGCGAATACATAGGCTGTGGTAGTCTCTGTGGTGGCACTTTTGCTGTGCAATCGGCACTGATGAGTTGCTTGCGATCGCCGGGAAATGCCGCTAAGCTTCGCTTCCGCTAACCACGCTAGCGTAGTTCTCACATGCACAATCCTTGACACTCATCGAGTAAATGTAGTTCAATGCCGCTGTGGCAGCGGAAAACGACGGTCATCGATTCTCAGATATACGGGATGGCTCTCCGCCAATACAGCTTGCATCGCTGATAGATAGCGCCAATCCCCTCAGGAGTCCGGATGCGGATCAAAGAAATTGAGTTAGACAATTTCAAGTCATTCGGCAAGTTGACTAAAGTTCCGCTTCTCGACGGATTTACCACGATCAGCGGCCCGAACGGCTCAGGCAAGTCCAATATCATCGACAGCCTGTTGTTTGCTCTGGGTTTGTCCTCCACGCGCACGATGCGCGCTGAGCGCTTGCCCGATTTGCTCAACAATTTGAGCGGACGCAATGAAGCACGGGTAACGGTGCGTTTTACCAATGATGCCGGCATCGAAATCGAGGTCACACGGCGTCTGCGCGTCAAAGAAAACAGCTATACCAGCACCTACTTTCTCAACGGCAAAGTAGCCACCCTCACCGAAATTCACGAAGAACTCGCCAAGTACAACGTGAGCCCGCATGGTTTTAACGTGATCATGCAGGGGGACGTCACCGGCATCGTCACCATGAGCGGCACCGAGCGTCGAAAGATTATCGATGAGCTTGCCGGTGTTGCCGAATTCGACCGTCGCATCGAGCAAGCGCAGAAAGAATTGATGTCCGTTGCTGAAAAGGTTGAGCACCAGAAAATCGTTCTTGCGGAAATCGACGGACGCCTGGAGGTTTTGCAGGCCGACCGCGATCAAGCATTGAAATATCTCGATCTTAAGACTCAGAAAGAGAAAGTTGAACGCGACCTGGCGTTCATTCGTGTGAAAGAGATCGAGCAGCGAGCGGCTCACGAAGCCAAAGAGATTCAAAAGTTATACGCCAAAGAAGAAAAGCTTGGCGAAGCTCGCGAGAAGGCTGAAATCGATCTGTTCACTTTGAGATCGGAAATCGGTCGCCTCGATGAGGAGATTCGTGAAAAGGGTGGCAACGAGCAATTGTTGCTGCGTCAAGAACTGGAGAACCAGCGCGGCGAACTCACTCGTGAAGAGAACAAGCTTTCCAACCTCGACGGTGTCATCGGCGAGAAATCGAAGTCTCAAGCCAGCATCGTTGCCCAGATTAAAACGATAGATAAGCATCTTAGAGATCTCGAAAAGCAGAAGAAACAGCACACCGACGATCTGAAAGCCAGCCAACTGGTCATGTCGGAAAAGCAAGGCGCATTGCAGGCTGTGATGGCCGAGATCGAAGTCCTTCGTCAGAACAAAGATCGCGCTTCGAGCAAGGTCGTTAATCTGCACGAAGAGTTGCAAAAGCTTCGCGAAGAAAAGCATAAGCTCGAAGTTCGCAGGACCGAACTCGTAGTGAGAAAAGACAGTCTGGACAAAGAACTCGAAGGACTGCGCACCCACGCTACCTCTTCCATAAGCAAAGCCGCTTCGTTGAAGGCTTTGCTTAACGGCTTCGAAAGAAATGACGACCAACAAGCGATGCTTGTCGGTTTGGCGCGTAATATTCGCCAGATGGAGGCCGAAATTGAATCTACGCAGGAAGAAATTGAGACCAAGCGTCACGAGCTTGATGTAATTAATCGCCGTTTGATCCAACTGGAGACGACGCGCGAAGTGGCTGGCGATTCCGGATACGGACGCGCGGTGGACACGATCATGGCGGCCGGCATTCCCGGAGTGCACGGCACCATCGGTCAGCTCGGACGGGTGGACGAACGCTACACCACCGCATTGGAAATTGCTATCGGCGGACGCATGGGACACATCGTCGTCGAGGACGATGAGGTCGCCTCCCGATGCATCGAGCACTTGAAGCAATCTCGCGCCGGTCGCGCGACATTTGTGCCGCTCAACAAGATTCAGGCTCAGCCGCCAGGATTGCTCCCCACGCGCCCGGGCGTCATCGACTTTGCTTACAACCTGATTGATTTCAACCCGAAATTCGTCAAAGCTTTCCAATACGCATGCGGACAAACCGTCGTCGTGGACAGCCTCGATACTGCTCGTAAGTTGATGAACAGCGCTCGCCTCGTCACGCTCGACGGCGAACTTCTCGAGAAGTATGGCACCATGGCCGGTGGCGGCGGCGGTGGCAACCGCCTGCGCTTCTCGCAGAAAGACGATTCCGACCTCGGTGCTCTGCGTCAAAAGAGCAAGAACATTCAGGAAGACATCAAATACCTGCAGGATTCGATCAAAGAGCTCAACGCTCAGCTTGTGGGTGATCGCCAAAAACTCAACGAATCACAAAGTGGACAAGCTCAAAAAGCCGCGGAATTCGAAGCGAAGAAAGCCGAACTCGCCGCTCTTGAGAAAGAGATTGAAGAGCTCAAGCCGCGCCTGCGCGCGAGCGGCGACGAAATCGAAACTGTCGAAGTCGAAGTCAACAAACTCGACACATCGATCGCCGAGCAAACCAAGTTAATCGACAAGATGCAAGACGAGCTGTCGTCGCTGACAACCAACGGCAACCGCTCGGAAGTCGACCGCCTGATCAGCGAGTCGGAAGACCTCAAATCCGATCTGGATCAAATCGAGAAGGGCGTCAAGGAATTCGAGCGTCAGTTGGACCGCATCGAAACCGAAATGCGCGTCGAGCAAGGCAACCGCGGGGGCTTGCAAGAGCAGCTCGATACATTCAATAGAGAAATCGACGAGCTGAGCAAAGAACGTCCGCAGTTTGAACAACGCATCAACGAGCTGAAGACTGCTATCCAAGAAATGGAACGCAAGTCGGCTGAACTCTCGGACGAACTGCAAAAACTGCACGACGAAAAAACAGAAGTTCAAGAGAAGATTACCGCGGTCGAAATCGAGAAGACCAAGATCGATCAAAGCCTGGTTCATCTCGAAGAAGAGCGTCTGAAGCGGAAAGCCGTTTTCAACCAGTTGAACGAAGATCTCGAGCGCCTGCGCGCCGAACTCGCCGCTATATTGGAAGCCAATCCGGACTTCCAGCCGCCGAGCGCCGGTGCTGTCGAAGAACTCACCAAGCAGGTCGAGCGTCTCGAGAAGCGAATGCGCGCTCTCGAGCCTGTGAACATGAAGGCTCTGGAAGAGTACAACCAGACCAAGGAACGCAAAGAAGAACTCGAGAGCTATCTCAACACGCTTGAGACCGAGAAGGACGAAATCCATCAGCGCATCGCCGGATATGATGAGCTCAAGAAGCGCACGTTCATGGAAGCCTTCGATGCGATCAACAAGAACTTCCAAGATATTTTCGCCGAGTTGTCCCACGGCACAGGGCGTCTGGAATTGGAAAATCCGGAAAGCCCGTTCGAGGGTGGATTGATCTTGCGGGCTCAGCCGCGCGATAAGAAGATGCAACGCATCGAAGCACTATCCGGAGGCGAGAAATCGCTGACGGCGTTGTCCTTCGTATTTGCCTTCCAGCGATATGCACCGGCGCCGTTCTACGCCTTCGACGAAGTGGACATGATGCTCGACGGCGCCAACGCAGACCGCCTGGCTCGCATGGTTTGCCGTCAATCGAACGCAGCGCAGTTTGTTGTTGTCAGCCTGCGTCGCCCAATGATTGAGAACGCCGATCATGCCATCGGCGTTTCCCTTAAGGCTGATGGTTTCTCGAAGGTCGTCGGAATCTCCGAAATCAACATCCCGACCGTTCCCACCCCCGTAGGAGAGCCGGTTGGTGCATGATGAGAATCTACCGCCAAACTTGCATGAGGGCATGAATCCTGCCCCGGCTGCCGCACCGGAAATTGACAACTCGGCAGTTGCTGGCGAACTCCCTCTAGCGGAAGATATGGTAGCAGCGGACGGAAGCCCGCTTGCAGAGCCGACTGCTGAGGTTGAAGAAACAGTAGCCACGAGCGAAGACCCCCAACCCGAGCCGACTACTGAAGCGGTGCAGCAACTCGCCATCGAGCAACTTGTGCTGCCGGTGATTTCAAACACAGACGACGACGCCTCAACAGCGCAAACCAATGAGTCGCAGACCACTCTTCTCATCAAAGACGATTATGTAGCCGGCAATTTAGACTTCTCTCCGGAAGGACAACCAAATTACGTTGCGCTTACCGAGATGCTTGAACATCCGGTAGCCGATGCTGCAGAGCCGGTCACGGAAGTGGTAGCGGCGGGTGAAAGCCCGGTTGCAGAGCCGGTCGCCGAAGCTTCGCAGCCAGTCGCCGAGGCCGCACAAGTCATTACCGTCGAAAGCGGGCTGCCCGCTCGCACACAAGCTCCAGTGCAAATCGTTCCTGCGCCTGCAGGTACCAAACAAGCAGCCGCTACAAAGGAAGCACCACCACCGATCGATCCGTCCGCCGCCATTGAAGCAGCGCTAAACCCAGCACCTCAGCAGATTGGTGGTATTGAGATTCTGATCCAGATGGCTGAAAAGGGCGAAATCGACGCCAAGAACATCGACATTATCGATGTCACCGATCGATTCCTCAAGGCAATCGCCGCAGCGCCCAAAGAAAACCTGCGCCAGAGCGGCAAGATCATCTTCCAAGCATCCATTCTTTTGCGCATGAAAGCAGAAGCGTTGTTGGCAGCGAAAGTCGAAGATGAGTTCGGCTTCGGTGACGATTATGTCGATTTCGACATAGATGGCAGTCCTATCATTTACGATGCCAACCACCAACCGATCGCCCGCCAAATCACACTTGCCGACCTGGAGCGCGCGCTTGTCAGGCAAACGAAACTCCGTCAAATGCGCCATCGTAGAGTCACTCTCGAACAATTAATCGAAGCTCTTCGAGACGCCGAGCGCCTCGAAGCTGCTCGTGGCGACCGCAAAGTTAAGCCCAGAATCGCCATCGACGGTTACAACGAGATGCGCGACATGGACGATATACTCGAGCTTGCGCACGACGAAGATATAGAAGACGTCATTTCGCGTATCGAGCGGTTGTTGACCAGTCTGCTCGAAGAGAGTGAGCTGCTGTCATTGTTACGCATAATCGAATCACTTGGCGGCCGAGGCGACTGGGTCGATGCGTTCTTGGCTGTACTGTTCTTGTCAAATGCAGGTAAAATTAGTCTGCAGCAAGAGCAATTCTATGGTCCGTTGTTCATAATACGGGCGGGAACCGAGGGGCAAACGGTAATGGTACCGCCGGCAGTGCCGGAGTCCGAAGAACCGCGTGCTCATTGAGGATTGACTGATGAGTTTAAAGGCGAAGATTGAAGCAGTTCTGTTCTTGACGGCAAAGCCGATCAAGGCAGTTGCGATGGCACGAATAGTCAACGCCGATGTTCACGAAACGCGGCAAGCTCTTCTGGAACTCGTGCACGACTATGAAGAACGCGGCGGCGGACT
>DATNQY010000301.1:0-22706 GCA_036703785.1 Candidatus Obscuribacterales bacterium | reverse complement strand
TTCCACCGACACCGTGCCCCTGGTAGCGTTTTTCAATGCTAAACGGAAAAACGAGGACGAGGTGGCAGGCGCAATGAGCAAGGACGATTACCTCAAGCGCGTGCAAAAGTTGCTGGCCAAAAAGGATTGAGGACGCTAATTGACGCAAATAATCGTTACCTCGACCAAAGAACCTCGCAGTGCGGCGCGAATAGTGGCGGCGGTTCTCATCGCCTTCGGACTCTGCGTGGCATTCGGCTGGGCGGAGTGCATCGCGTCCTTGCGCAGACTCGTGCCCGGCGACGCCGCCACTGAAGGCAGCACCGCAGTCGACCTTATTTTGACCGGAGTTTCAGTATTTCTTCTCAGCGCATCCGATAAGCGATTGCGGATTGTCGGGCGCATCGTTTCTTTCCTGATGTTCGCTGCGGCGCTGCTGATGTTTGTTGAATCAGTAAGCGGCCGCGATTTCGGTACAGTCATCACTCTATTTAGTGCGGATCCATCCTCCGCTGGTTTGTCCTACCCCGGACCAATGGCCGCGGTTTCGGCCGTGGCATTTATCTTCATCGGCGCATCACTCTTTCTTTGCGATGTCCGACCTCGCGACAAATTCTATTGCAATGAAGCGCTTGCCGCCGGCGGATTGGCAATTGCATTGACGACCCTGATCGGTAATGCTTGCGGAGCCAACAAACTATGTACGCCTGCCGGCTGCATAATTACACCGATCGCCACTTCCACTTCTTTTGTTTTGGCAAGCTTGTCCGTCTTGCTCCTGCGCCCCAAATATGGGGTGGTCTCTTTCATTGTTGCCGATACACTAGCCGGAAAATTGATGCGGCGCGCTCTGGGCGGAATCATCATATTGCCGTTTCTCTTGTGGCTGCGCGGACTTGGCGAAAAAGCAGGATTGTATGAGCCAGCGCTGGGATGGGCGTTGTTTTTCGTCACTTCAATTATCGTGATCGGCATTGCTGTGTTTTTTGCAGTCAGAGA
Source organism: Candidatus Obscuribacterales bacterium (assembly GCA_036703785.1). Lineage (GTDB taxonomy): Bacteria > Cyanobacteriota > Vampirovibrionia > Obscuribacterales > Obscuribacteraceae > JADYXS01. The sequence goes on along the minus strand of DATNQY010000301.1, from coordinate 21,728 downwards.
TGTAGTTGCTCGACTGGAAAGGTCCGATCAGGAGAAACACCTGAAATTGGTCGATTCGTCAAAACGTGAAACACAAAAAGATGCTGAATTGAGCGAACTTAAAAGGCAAATTTCAGTCAGCCAAGAAAACAAAGAAAAGCGTTTGAAACACGTCTGTGTAACTTGCGCCAAAGAATTCGATCTGGATGTAAAAAAGTGCCCAACCTGCGGCGGCGGATTGGCGCGTATAACCAGGAAGCATTTCATCGGTGAAACATTCGCCGGCAAATATGAGTTGAAGGAATTTTTGGGTGAGGGTGGCATGAGCGCGGTGTATAAAGCGCAAAATCTCGCCGTGCGCAAACCGGTTGCGATCAAAGTCATACATAGCAGCCAATCTTCCGATCCGCAAAGCATCAGGCGCCTGCAGCAGGAAGCTCGTGCTGCAGGCGTGCTCGATCATCCGAATCTTGTCCACGTCTACGATTTTGGAATCACCGAAGAAGGGGAAGCCTATCTGATCATGGAGCTTCTCGATGGACAGAGTTTGTCGCAGATATTGGCAGGCCAGAAAAGGTTGTCGAACAAACAAGTGACCTCGATGTTTGCAGAAATCTGCACCGGGCTCGAGTATGCGCATCAGAAAGGCATTGTCCATCGCGATCTGAAACCGAGCAATGTCATGCTCGTGCGCGAGTCCAATCACTTGAGAGTGAAGATTGTCGATTTCGGTATTGCCCGCGACTTGAATGTCGGTGAAAGCCAGCGTCTGACTACTACCGGGCAACTGATCGGCAGTCCGCCTTATATGAGTCCCGAGCAGTGTTCCGGCTTACCGCTGGACGCGCGCTCGGACATCTATTCTCTCGGGTGCATGCTGTATGAGTGCATCGCGGGACGGACACCCTTCACGGCGAGCAACGTAATTGCACTGATTTGCATGCATCTTGATGCCGAACCGGCGCCGTTTGATCCCGAGCTTCAGGTGCCGGAAAAGTGGAAAACGATCGTGTTCACCTGCTTGAAGAAGGATCCGCACCATAGGTTCCAAACAATGAAAGAAGTCAGACTCGAGCTGCTTGCCGATCCGATCAAGACGTGAAGCTGCTCGATGTTAGCTATCGGATGAGTGCGGCGGCTTCGGTCGGGCCAACCAGGCTGGTCAGCAAGCTTCTGCTCGACGCTTCGAGCACTTTGTTGTGCGTGGACACGCCGACATGATGATAATAAATTGCCATGTGCGATAGATCGGTGAGCAGCCCAATTCGGCTTTCCAATCGCTTATCGATATAGAGTTCTTTAAGTAGCTTATCCTGCTCTGTACCGCCGGTGCCAAGAATTTCGCCGAAGAGTAAGACTTGCGCCACCGGACCTACGATGCTGGGCGTCAACGAGGCTGCGCTCAACGCCGTGCGCGTCACTCTCTGTGCACCAAGTGCACCCTTCTTATGCCTGTTGTAGTGGTGCACTTCCTGCTTGATCGCAGCGATTACCGCGTCTCTTCCTGCCGCGATTTTGACAGCGGTCGCGACGTTGGCTTGCGTGCTTTGCGCGGACCATTGAGATAAACCGGTTGCGTCGACGGCTTTTGTGTTCGAAATGCTGCGCAGAAACTGCGCGCTGGCCGTTGCAGCGGCCGCACCTGCAGTCTGCCGCAACATTCGATCGGCATGATTCAATTGTTGGCTGCCGGCGCCGTTTTCATTGCCCATTCCCATCGCCATCTCCAGCATCTGCGAGACGACCTGGCGTTGAACCTGATCTTCCATTTGTTGCTTTCCAAATGCAGCGGCCGCCACATTCTTGGCAGGCAGTTTGGCTTTGAGGATCGCTTCGCCGCCTTCGGTGGAAGGCGACACGCCCTTGAATAACATCGCGTAGTTCGCCATGTCTGAGGCGCGCGCTTTGGCACGTTCTTTCGACGTGCTTTCTTTGTGCAATTGTCCAACGTAACTGCGGTACTTGGCGTTGTGACTCAGTGCTTGATTTTGCAATCTGCGCACCACTGTCATAAAGTCGGATGGCGGTTGGCTGGAAGCGGGCTTCGTCAAGGCGATTGAACCGTGAAGCCGCGGCGAACCGGCGGCGGCGGCCGAGGCTGATTGGACACAAATCAGCACCATCATAAAGCTCAAAAGTGTTCTCGTCATGGACATATCAAAGTGTTCCCTGACGCGCGGATAATAATGTTTGCGCCGTATTCTCGCCGGTAAGATGGATGATCATTTGTTTTGCCGCTGCAATCATCACGCCATTGCCGGTCATCAATCCCTGTTCGTACGTTTCCAAAGCCAGGCGCGATTGCTCCGAGAGCAGCTGAGCACGACCAGTCAGTCGTTTGTTCAAATACAACTCTTTGAGCAGCTTCGATTGTTCTGGCCCGCCCGTGCAAGCCAGGTACCCAAACAGGGTCGCCTGGCAGGCCGGTCCGACGATGGTCGGCGATAGCGAGGCGGCGCTCAAGGCGACGCGCACCGTTTTGTGAGTTTTTTCTGTGCCCTTTTTGTGATAGGCGAAATGACCCACATCGCTGCGAATTTCCTCTGATATATGGTCTCTGCGAGCCGCGGCGGCGGTGGCTCTGTCCACCAGAGTTTGTAGCTGAGTTACACTCCAGACTGTGGAAGCGCCCGCTGGTGGCGTGCACGGTGGCAATTCGGCGATTGCTTGTTGCATCTTGGATGCAGCCGAGGCACCGGCGAGCTTAACGACTTGCGCGTACGCCGTGCCACCGCCGGCGGCGCTAGTCGTGCCGGAACGATTGCCGCTGTCAGTCGCCATCTGCAACGTCAGCGCGGAAAGCTTGAGGCTTAGATCATCGCCCACCTTCTGCTGCATATATCGAGCGGATGCGAATCCTTTTACTTTATTCTTTTCGCTGAGAATTACATCGCCGGCCTCTGACGATGGAGAAACGCCTCTGTACATGAGTGTGTAATCCAGCGTATCAGCAAGCCTGGTGATGATCCGCCGCCGGCGATTGGCAAAATGGTCTGCCGTGTTTTTGTAGCGCACATAACTGGCGTCGCGCGTTTTGGCTGCTGCCACCAACTGGTCGAAAGAACGCTCGAAGGGAGTGCGGCCGTCCGTCTTCGAAATATAGCCTGTGATGCGCCTGTGAACTTGTTTGTGCTTTTTGTGCTTGTGGAAACTTGGCCAATGCAAGCCAGATGCGGTAACGCACTGTGCGTTCAGACCAATTGACTGCACAAGCAGCGCCAGAAGCACAGCAAAGCGCCAATTTGTCCGCATGCGTCGACTTGCATGATATTCGTCGCGGAACATAGATGTGTCTAGATGCCGTTCAGGACTAAGATTCCATCAAACCGCGAAGCTCTTGAAATGTCAATTAAGGGCGGCTTATATGGACCGCACGTAACGGACTGATACAGCCAATGGGCCAATCAAGCCCAGTTGCCGGCTGAAGTTAAACGGACCCGCCGATGGGATGCCACCAGGGCCGGTGATCGGCAAGCCCGGCAAAAGTGTGCGGCCGGGATTGATGTGCTCGCCTATCACTATCGGCACTTGCACAATGAAGTAATCGTGTTTCCTCTGATAGGAGAAACCGGGCCCCATCGTCACTGTATAGCCAGCCTGTCGGAAGCCGCCGCTGCCGCCGAAAAGGTCTCTCGAGGGAATACCCTCCATTCCGGTGGCAAACTGCAGGCGCATGCCCTTGAGATTCTCGTGGTTCCAGGTGCCGGGAATTTTCATGGCAAAGCCCGCCTGCCAGGCATAGCTGTCGGTAACTGAGTTTGTCAGCGCGCTGGCGAAGCGTCCGTTCAAAGGAACGCCCAAGCTTGATACCGCGCTTGGTGTGCCGTTGGTGTTGCGCGCATTGATCAAGTATTGAGCCGAGCCGAATACTGTGAATTTTCGCAGCCAACTCGGATGGCGCAACGTTTTGTATCCGCTCAAACCGACGATGATGCCGGTGCCACCATCGCCAGGCATGATCGCGGCCGGGTAGATCGCTCGCCTGACGAAATTTGTGCCTGTTTCGTCAGGCATCATTTTTCGCACGTCCCAATTGCCGGTAGGGATTTTCATCCCGAGCCCGAACGCGATGTTGCCGAAGGGGTGCGTGGACGGTTTGAGAATCCAGGTCTGCGTGTATGCCACCATGTCGCCTAATCCGCTTGCATCCCATCCGTAACGCGTGCCTTTCGGATGACTTTGCGGCGGCAGTAATATCGAAAAGTGATTGGAAACGATCGGCAGCGTCAAAGCTACGGAAAAACGCGAATTCACGTTCCATCGCGCGCTCACATCCATGATGCTGATGCGTTCGTGCGGGCGCCACAATGAGGTGAAGCTGCGATTGTAAGTCGAGTCGAAATAATCGTTGCTTGCCCAGGCTGAATGCCAGCCCGTCGAGATTTGGAATTTTCCGCCTGCAGTGCCGAGCCCGGGCACCGTTCCACGCGCGCTGGCTCAACCTTGCGCGAAGGCCGGGCGTGCGAAAAGCAGCCAGGTTGCAGCGGCAACAAGTAGCAAATATATCTGCTTCAACACGACCTCACAGCGTCGCCGCTAGCATATCCGGCTGACGCTGTGCAGTCTACTGTTGACGTCCGGTTGCTAGCGATGCTTGCGTTTATGCCCGCTGCTGTGCCGCACCCAACGATATTGATGTACGCCCATAGGCAACGGCACTTCAACACCCTGGCTGCGCGGGATAATTCGCGCAAATCCGTACTTGGATCTTGGTGCCGGCGCCGGCGCCGGTGCTGCCGGGAAAGGCGCAGGCAACGGCGCAAAATTGGGTGACGGATAGGATGCATAACCGTAGTTAGGCTGCGAGCCGTCCCAATAAATCCAGCTCTTGTCTTGCGCACTGTAGAGCGGATAGCCGTTTTGCGCGGTCGGTTGCATGTACAGAGGCGGCCATGGTTGGTTAAACTGGAATGTTTGCCACGGATACCCACTTGGACCCAGAGGCTGATAGGCTAGCGGCGGCCAGGGCTGGTATATCTGATAACCTGTGCGGCCGAATACCAATCCCGATTCCACACTGGCTTCGCTCGATGCCTCGGAGGTTGCTTCGGAGGTCGCTTCGCTGGCGGCTTCGCTACTGGCCTCGCTCTGGCACTGTGCCGGCACGTGCATTTGCAATGTGGTGTAACCGATTACGCTCAGACCGCTCAATAACGCGACGGTAACTCGGTTCAACATAGGTTTTTCCTCGTTCTTTGGCAGGCTTCTATGGATCAGAACGGTGAGACTAAACGCCGTCCAGTTCGTTCCAACGGCTGAGTGTGTCTGCCTGACGCTCAGCGAATTAGTTGTAGTCGAAGTTGAATACGACAACCACCGCTTCACGAGTGCCGGGCGGAAGCGCAGCCGCCGGAGACGCCGATTTCAGCGCCTGCATACAAGCGCGATCCAATTCCTCATCGCCGCTCGACCGTGAAATGACCACGTCGATGATCCTTCCGTTTGGCTCTATTTTGAAACTCGTCTGCGTCGATAAGGTTGAAGTTCTTGGGGGCGGATACCAATTGGATTTAATCCGCGATTGCAGATTGCTCAGGTATTCGGAAGTGTTGAGCGCATGAGGTTTGCCGGCGCCGCTAAAATCAGCAAATGAGCGAATGTAGAATGCTTCATTGGTTGCCGCTGAGCTATTTCGCAGAGCATACTCCGCTTGCATGCTGTTGCCTGACCTTGCCCAGGCTTCCGCTCGCGTCAGTTCGAGATCATGTCTTGTCCTTGCCCAGCGGGACTGTGGACGCATTTTATCCGCTGAAAAGAAGACGGTTTCGGGGCACTGAACGCGGTCGAGATCCTCGAGCGCCAGGAGCGGTTTATCCAGTTTGCATTCTGCGCTCGCTCTCTCCAGAAGTGCGCCCGGGTCGTTGAACAAGGCTGCGGACACGCACGCCTCTTGGAGAGCATCGTCGTATTCTCCCAGTTTGTTGCTGCAGCGCGCCATGTTGGTGAACAAGGCCGCGGACAGGCGCGAAGATTTCTCATGACGCAGAAGCCGGACGGCACTCATTAAATCGGACTTTGCCTCGTGGAATTTGTTGATGCATTCATACGAGCGGGCACGGCCCCATAGTGCCGAGACATCAGGCGCAAAAATCTTCAAGGCCGAGTTGTATTCAGTTATTGATTCAGTAATTTGATTGTTGTTGAATAATGTATCGGCCAACTTGATGTGAACCATGCGTGGTGCATACCCATTGGCTAGTGCTTGCTGGTAGGAAGCGATCGCCTGTCGAGGAAGATTTAGCGATGATTCAATGTCACCTTCCAAGTCCCAGAAGTAGCCAGACGTGGCGACGAGTTGATTGGCTATCCGCACATCTTGAAGCGCGGCATGCTCTTTTCCGATTCGGTGATATGCCAGCGCGCGAAGGCCGTACGCTTTGGCGTCATCCGGCTGCAACCAAAGCGCTTGCGTGGCTATTTCGATCGCCTTACGATTATGGTGCTCTTCCAGCAAAACGGACGCTCTATTTGAGTACGGTCTCGAATCCAGCGGCCAGACCGCGCTTGATGCCTGCAACTCTAAGTCTGCACTAGCCAGGTAACCCCTGCTCATGTCCGTCACGCCAAGGTGCAACCACATGTTGTGTATGCCTGCCAGAATTAGCGCTGCGTACAAGAAAAGCGCTATGCAGATTCGCGCCCGTTGGCGTGGATTATTCAATAACGCGCGTAATTTTTTCTTTCTTGCGTGTCGTTTTTGATCTGCCTGGGCGACAATATCCGGAACGCCGGCAATCGAGCAGCCGAGCGAATGCTCAATGTCAGCATTGGGTTGGGCTGCTCGGTCACGCGGTGGTTCGATACTCGCCTGATGCACCAGCTTGAGTGCCGTGCAAGCCTCTATCCATTGTTCTTCTTGGGCATCAGGATCGACGAGAATCTGATACGCCGCGCGCGCAGCAGGATCTTCCGCGCATCTCAGCGAGACGCGGTCTTTCTGTTTTTGCATAGAATCCGGTGGCTAAATCCGCTAACGAGGGTTCATCCCTATTGTGGTCAAAAACCCGTTTGCAACAATAGGGTAAATCCTGTGCCAAGATTTCGATTGCGCATGCCGTCAGTGGTGTCCGTGCCCGCTGCTGTGGCCGCTGTAGCTCTTGTGGCTGCTGAAGTATGTCGGCGTGCCCACACCAAGCCCATACAAACCCAATCCGGGGTAAAACGGCGCCGTCGATGGCGTGTTGCGATAACTGTTGATCCCCGACTCTTTTGCTATCCCGAACGGGCTGCAACTGTTGGCGCCGGTTCCATTCGAAAGCTGTGGCGGGTTGGCAGTCGTGTTCGGATAAATCACCGGGCTCTGATTGTTAAAGCCTATTTGAGTGTTCGGCTTGGTGAGTTGCTGCTGCGAATCTCCCCAAAAGCTAGGTGCACCGAAAGCATTACGGTCGATGTACGTCGCTGGATAACTATCGTAACTCCAAGAGTTCCAGCTCGCATCCATGGCTCTGCGGGCATACGCCTCGGCGCGGTCATAATCGGCGTCGGCCGAATTATACTGCGCGAATACCGGCGACGCACAAATGGCGAATGCCGCGGACAAAAAGACAAACAAGCTCAAAGAACAGCGCATAACTGTCCCACCTCCGGTGCCTTAATCACAGGCTAACGGAATGCCGTGAGACTTTCGTGAGGGACATGCGGTTGTTTGAATAAATGCATTTCACAAATCAGCGCTACTGGTCCGCTTTCTCGGCATTGGCGGCGGGGCTGGGTCCGCGTTCGGAAACGCGATCCTGGCGAGCAAGCAGCGAAAGGACCAGCGCGGTGCCGGCTACGGCGAATCCGGAATTGACGATCAGCTCGAAGCCGCGCTCGGGGCCGAAGGTCACAAAATTAGAGGCGGCGGAAATGCCAGTGAAAAACACAGTCAAAATGCCGAATGCCAGATAGAAATTGGCATCAGCGCCGCCCTTGCGCCATTCGTGAGGCTTCAATGGACGGTGGGCGTACCAGCGGGGAATAACCAGCGGCGCCAAAACAAGCGCAGCTGCCGTGTGTCCCAGAGCATTGGCGAAGCCTGCCCGGCGATTGATGGCGTCTATGCTCAGGCAGAAGGCGAAGAAGGCGCACTCCATAAGGTAGAGCCGCCAATCGGGCCATGGAACGTAGACCTGAGCGAGTACCGCACCTAGAAAGGCGGTGCTCATAACCAATCCGTAGCAGCGATTCTTCATCCAGTAATGGCTCCTGTCGCCTGCAAAAAAAGAGAAGCTGCCCTAGGCAGCTATCTCACATCCTTAACTCCCTCGTCTTGTGGCTTCACGCGAGGACGCCGCGAGAGAAAGTCAAAATCCCAGCATACCAAATACATCAATTGCATGGTTAGCAAGCCGATGATCGGGCTTAACAGAGTTGGCTCAGCCCATTTCGGGAAGGCATGCGGATAAAGCGAAGCGTAGGCAAGGATGCCGATGACGGGCATCAAGCTGAGCAGAATAATTGTCGTCAGCTGCTTGGTCGTGGCAGTGGTGCCACCCCAATGCCAGCGGAAGCCGTCCCACCAGAAAATCGGCGCAATCTTCCATCCCATTTGCGTGGCTGGATAAAGAAATCTGCCGCCGCGCAAAGGCACAAATCCGCGCGCACAATGATTGCAATGCAAGGTTTCCGTAAGTCCGTAGCTCTCCAGCACTCCTGGCGTGCAACGCGGACAAGGATACGACTGGCTGAGAGCAATAACTTGCTGCCGGAAAGAAATATGCTGAGAGGATGGTTGGAACATCTGTTTAGATCCGTATCGACTGGAAGTAAAACACGTGACAAACGAGTGCGGATGCCTGTTTGACTAGCCGCAGTCCGTAATGGGTCGATACCTCTTAATTACCCAACCTCAAGGAATAACCCTCAGGCCAAGAGGAGAATTCATAAAATTTAATCAGAAGTAAGGGTCCCTGCGGCTGGCTCCTAAAGCGCCAATCGCCAACATCAGTCGAAACACGACGCTGTAATCGTCGTGACTAACTTCGACCTGCCGGTCGTCGATACGCCGCACGGAGGGCAGAAGCTCAGCTGCATCAGCCATTGCAGGATCTATTGTAGTTATCATGAGGCTGCTCGGCTGCAATGGTTTGAAGTATTTCCATTTTTCTTTGTTCTTCAAAACCCGCATGGCAGCTGCCTCTAGGTCATTCAGGGCTTCTTGCTGCGGGCGAAAAATCGCAGCATATCTTGATATAGCTTTCTTCACAGCTACGCATTCCACGGGCCCCAGCAGAGCTGTGGCTTCGGCGCACGCCGCATCATCGCCTGTCACCAGTCCAATCGGCACGCCGAAATGCCCTGCTAAAGCCGCGTTCAAGCCGGTCTCGCCTACGGACTGACCGTTGAGCTTTACGTCGAGGAATACTTGAGCTCGGTACGTGTGACTGAGAACTGCACATGCTTTACCGGCCATAGCGTGATAGCCGACAAAAAATGCCACGTCGAACTTACCGCCTGTTAGCGCGGTATCTCCTACTTTTCCGCTGACGCCTGACACCATGGAAAATGGTTTTTGCCATCCTGTTATTACAGTTGTGCCTGGCTCGAGAAGCTCATGCTTGAGATTGCGCGCATCCCAGTGCGAGTCGTTGACCACTATCTCAGTCGCACCGCCTGCTTTTGCTCCGCGAATCACCGCGTTTGTCTCCGCGTGCATCAATTCAAGCGCGCGCGCATAACCGGGCTCGCCCGGTTGCGTTTGGCTCGAGTGACAGATGCCGTTTATGCCTTCAAGATCTACCGAAATATATACGCGCATAGTAAGTGAAAATCCTTGAAACGCCCAATTCTAGCGCACCGCAGATGCTTGATTTCGGGGCTGTTTTGGGCAGTTCATGATGCGGACCGATATCGGTCCACGTTCTATTAGACACAATTGCACCCGAATCATTGTCAAGCGCTCATCGTCGTCAAGCGCGTCAAGCTATAATCGGACAGCACAACAGCCGGCAGCTGAATGAACAGAACCCAGGCGTCTATCAATTCAACAGATATATCCCCCCTCGGCGCAGTCGCTTTTACCAAAATGCAGGCGCTCGGCAACGACTTTGTGTTCGTTGAGGAGTCGCAGCTAAGTGCCACCACCACCGGCAAATTGATCGTACGAGATTTCAGCGCGCAGGGGGCGGTTTTGGCACGAGCACTGTGCGATAGACATTTCGGCATCGGCGCCGATGGTTTGATTGTTGTGCGCAAGCCCACACGCAGCGACTGCCAGGTCAGCTGGCTGTACTTCAATGGCGATGGGTCCATTTCCTCCATGTGTGGCAATGGACTGCGCTGCCTCGGCCTCTATGCGGCGACCAGGCAACTGGTCACCGGGTTGTCCTTCAATATCGAAACAGCGGTCGGACCGGTGCCTGTAGTGGTAGTCGATTCGAGCACAATTACAACGGATCTGGGCGAACCCATCCTCGAGGCGCATAAGGTTCCGGTTGCCGGCAAAGGCAAGGACAAGATCGTCAACCAACCTATTGTTGTGGGCGGCCAACAGCTGGCTGCCACCTGTGTCAGCATGGGCAATCCGCACTGTGTGCTGTTCGACACGCGCCTGGACGAAGCGCAGTGGCGGCACCTGGCACCACAAATACAGCAAATGCAGCTATTTCCCGAAGGCGTGAATGTGGAGTTCGTTGAGGTCGCCACTCGCGCCCGGGCTCGAGTTTTTGTCTGGGAACGCGGCTGCGGTCCGACCCTTGCCTGCGCCAGCGGCGCCGCGGCTGTGCTTGTCGCGGGCGTACTCGAAGGCAGACTGGACCGCTCGGCGGTGATCGAATTGCCGGGCGGCAGCTTGATGGTCCAATGGGATGAGAAGGACCACCACGTGCGTATGACGGGCTCGGCGAAATTTGCTTTCAGCGGTACGTTCGATATTGATGCCTATTGGCCGGGGGAACAGGGATGAAGCCCCACCTCCAGCGGCGTCAGGACTGGATTAGAAGCCGACGCAAAAAACGCCACCAGGCGCGCACGGCGCGGCTGCGGCGCCAGGTGTTTCGCTATGGACTTTTGCTGTGCCTGGTAATTGTAGGCTGTGCCGGGTTTACGCGATTGCCGTGGAGCATTCAGAACCCGGCGACGGACATCACCATACACGGCAATCGCGTCGCTTCCGACGACCAGATTCGTTCATTACTCAAGGCAACCATCGCCGAGCCTCTCTATGCCGTCGACCCCGCCGAATTGAGCAAGTCTGTTTGCCAGTTGCCGATCGTCAAATATGCTTTCATCCGCAGAGCTGTTTTCCCACGCCCACAGCTGCGCGTTGAAGTTCTGGAAGAGTTTCCTTGGGCGACGTATTCCAGTACTCCTGACGGCGCGCCGGAGGCGGTGATTTCGCAGACGGGACGCATGATTCCAATCAAGGATTTCCCCAACGTTGTGCAGCCGCCGCTGCGCATTTGCGGAGCGGCCGATATGAAGCTGACGGCCGCTCAAATCGCCGAATGGGACGGGCGGGTTCGTCTCATAGCAGAGCAGCTGTCCAAGCCGGTGGATGTCGTCGATATGCGCCAGCCTAGCCAGATTGTGGTCGGCTGCGGTGATATCGAATTGCACATTGGTCAGGCGGATTCATCCATAGGCCGCAGATTGGGGCGCATCGCCTCGATCCTGCCGGTGTGCGATACCCTCAAAGACAAGCTGAAATATATAGATTTGTCGCTCGATTCGAACATTCCGCTTAAAGTCGATAAGTCAGCCGGCAGCGCCGTCAAGGACGACGAGCTCTTGCGCCAGGCCGTACGGGCCGTCGCCTCGAATGAGCGCGTCAATTAGCCTTCAGCCGTCGTAGTGGTGCGGCAGCGCACTTTAGCCGGCAAACGCCAGGTTCGCGGGCGCCATAGACATCGCAGCCGCTACGCCGACACGCTGCACGTGTTTCTCGACGATTTTGACCACGAAGTCGGTGCGCTCATCCGGCGGCATGGCGGGCACCCGCTCCACGGCTACGCCGCGGCTGGTGTAGCAGTTTTCGACTATGGGCGTAAACCTTCGCGTGTAATCGAGATCCTCAAAACGAATGCCATTGTTATCAAAGAAGGGCAACTCTTCAATCAGCAATGCCAGCATGTAGCGGTCGGCTTTCAGGCCGTTGAACACGGGCGGAATTGGCAACCCATCAGCTATGTAATAAGCTTCGCCATCGAAGAGCCCGCGGTCGAAAAATACCGGTTTTTGGCAGCCCACGTGCGGCGCTTCTACGGCAAGCTGTCGGCGCAGAACTTCTTTTTGGAAGGCGTCGCGGTCTACCCACGGCAGTACCTTGCCCTCTTTGATGATCTGAGTGGCTTGCTCGTCGGCTACCTGGTAGCCGCGCTGCCTGAGCAGGCTGATGATCGTGGTTTTGCCGACGGATGGACCGCCCGTAATTACGACAAAAATTGCCCGGCCCTCTCTGCGCTGCCGCGCGCCGGCCCATGTCGGCGCTTACTGACATCTAAAGTATGCCTGCTGCCGGCGTCGTACTCCACTTAATTTTCGTTAAGAGGGCGGGGCGCCCCGTCACGTCACGTCACGAACACATTGGTAGTGGCGGGCGAGGCAGCAGTGCGTGCTCGCGAAGCGAGCCGCAATGCGCCCCCACCGGGCAGCCCGCTTCGCGCCCGGCACCACAGGCGGTGTCGAAAGCAGCGCTCGCTCTTGCCCGCCACTACCAGGCACTACCCTTCGCTAGGCGCCGTAATTTTCTTCGCTTCTTCCCAGAGATCATTCATCTGCGCGGGAGTCAGCTCCTTAAGCGGCTTCGACGAGAGTTTCTCCATCTCCCGAAAGCGGGTGCGAAATTTGTCGATCGCCAACAAAAGCGATTCTTCCGGGTTCATCTTTTCCCAACGCCCAACATTTACCAGCGTAAATAGAACATCCCCAAGTTCAAGCTCGATCTTCTTTCTATTTCGCTGTTCGGGCGGGCGTGTGAGTTCATGCCGAAGCTCATCAATTTCACTCAACACTTTCGACCAAACGTCGTCTAGGCTCTCCCACTCGAAGCCGACGCTCACCGCTTTCTCCGAGACCTTAAGAGCCTTGAGCAGCGCCGGCAAGGTGTTCGGCACGTTATCGACCACCGACAGGTTGCCGTTTTGCTTCTCCTTCGCTTCTTCGTGCTTGAGCTCTTCCCAGCGTTTCACTACCTGGGCGGAGTTTTCCGCTTTAGTGTCGCCAAACACATGCGGATGCCGTTTTATCATCTTTTGATTGATGCCGTCGGCGACGTCCTCAATGTTGAATTCACCATAGTCTTGCGCGACTTGCGCATTGAGGACGATTTGCAAGAGCAAGTCGCCGAGCTCTTCTTTTAGCTTCGCAGGCGATCCTGAATGGATGGCTTCGAGAACCTCGTATGCTTCCTCGAGCAAATAACGAGCGAGGCTGAGGTGGTCCTGCTCCCTGTCCCAGGGGCAGCCGTCGGGCCCCCGTAAGCGCGCGATGGTAGCGATGAAATCATCCAAATGGGTCACGATAAAAACCTGCAGCGGCGGGCGGCAGCCCGCTTTTCCGAGACTGAAGAAACGTAGCATAGCGGCGATCCGTTGACATTTAGCCGCACTCAGTCGGCAGCTCGGCTGCGCAATATTAGGTATGATTGAGCCGACGCGCCGCAGGCTCAACGGTGCTTGTTGATATATTGGTCAATGAGCGGCGCACGTCGCCGGATATCGACATAAAGGATGCCAAGGAAGTGGACGTTTGCGTAATCGGAGCCGGCTATGTCGGATTAGTCACAAGCTGCGCCCTGGCTCACCTGGGCAACAACGTCGTTCTTGTCGAAGCGAACAAGCAAAAGCTGGAATTGCTCAAGGCAGGACAGACGCCCTTCTTCGAGCCCGGTCTCGATGATATTCTTGCTGCTTTGCATGACACCGATGTGCTGCGGTTCACCGACAACATCGAAGACGGCGTTAAGAAATCCGAGATTATTTTTATAGCAGTGGGCACGCCTCCAAAATCTAGCGGCGAGCCCGATTTGTCTCAAGTGATGGCAGTGGCAAAAGCGATAGGCGCCGCGCTTGATACGACACGCGCCCGATTGATCGTCAACAAATCGACCGTGCCTGTCGGTTCTGGCAATTGGGTAGAAATGCTCGTTTCGCAGGGCGTGCAAGCATTGCAAACCGTGTCCGCTCGCAGCGGTCGCGCGGAAATGCCCTGCTTCCAGGTGGCGAGCAACCCCGAGTTCTTGCGCGAAGGCAGCGCCTTGCATGACACATTCTATCCAGACCGCATTGTGCTCGGTTGCACTGATGAAACATCGGCCGAGCTGCTGCGCACTCTCTACAAACCGATCATTCGCCAAACATTCGATCCGCCCTCGGGCGTCCCACGCCCGCCGAAGATGGAGAATGTTCCCGTTTTGATCACCGACCTTGCATCCGCCGAGATGATCAAGTATTCCGCCAATGCGTTTCTGGCGATGAAGATCAGTTTTGCTAACGAAATCGCCAATCTTTGCGAGAAGGTGGGCGCCGATGTGCGGCAAGTCGCTCGCGGCATCGGACTCGACACCCGCATCGGACGACAGTTCCTCAACGCCGGCGTGGGCTGGGGCGGAAGCTGCTTCGGCAAAGACGTCAATGCCCTTATCGATGTCGCCCGCGAATACAATTGCTCGACATCGCTGCTCGAAGCAACCTTGAAAGTGAACACGAGCCAACGCGCGCAGTTGATTACCAAGCTGCAAGAAGAACTCAAAATTATCAAAGGCCGAACCATTGGACTAATGGGGTTGTCGTTCAAACCGGATACCGACGATTTGCGCGATGCACCAAGCTTGGCCATCGCCTCGCTTTTACAAAAAATGGGAGCGCAGGTCCGGGCCTATGATCCGGTGAGCAACGAAGCCTGCGAGCGCATGCACGCCGATCTGAATATCATCTATTGTCGCGACGTACAACAACTGGCCGAAGGGGTCGATGCTCTCGTGCTCGTCACCGAATGGGAAGAATTCAAAGTTCAAAATTGGAATGAGCTCGGCAAACTCATGCGCAAGCGTCTGATCATCGACGGACGCAATTGCTTGCCTGAAGATCAGCTGCGCGACGCAGGCTTCACGTATCGAGGAATCGGTCATTGAGAATACTGATCACAGGCGGCGCAGGATTTATCGGATCGCATCTTACCGATCGCCTCTTGCGCGATGGACATTACGTGGTTGTGATGGACAACCTGGTTACAGGCAACTTCAATAATATTGCCCATCACCAGGGCAACCAGCGCTTCGAATTCCTTCACCACAACGTCTCGAATTACATTCACGTCGTTGGCGATCTGGACTGGATAATTCACTTCGCCAGTCCTGCCAGCCCAATCGATTATTTGAATCTGCCCATTGAGACGCTGAAAGTGAATTCGCTGGGCACACACAATACTCTTGGATTAGCACGAGCGAAGAACGCCGCTTATTTTCTGGCCAGCACATCGGAAGTGTACGGCGATCCACTTGTCCATCCGCAACCGGAAACGTATTGGGGCAACGTCAACCCAATCGGTCCGCGCGGCGTATATGACGAATCGAAACGTTTCGCGGAAGCGATCACCATGGCGTATCACGAGAAACATAAGCTGGACTCGCGCATCGTGCGCATTTTCAATTGCTATGGCCCGCGTTTGCGCCCCGACGACGGTCGCGTCGTTTCCAATTTCATCAAGCAAGCGCTGCTCGGGCAACCGCTCACCATTTACGGTGAAGGTAAGCAAACACGCAGCTTCCAATACGTCGACGATCTCGTTGAAGGTATCGTTCGGCTGATGAATGTGAAACATCATCAGCCTGTGAACATCGGCAATCCATCCGAATACACGGTGGCACAGTTGGCTAACGTCGTTAAGGAAATGACGGGTTCGAAAAGCGAGATCGTCTATAAACCACTGCCGGTCGACGATCCACAACGGCGCCTGCCTGATATCACTAAGGCGAAGACCCTGCTCGACTGGTCGCCCCAAGTTGAACTGCGCAGCGGTCTGGAAAAAACGATTGCCTGGTATCGCGAGTATCTCAAGATCGGAACCTCCGCCGCCGCCGTTAAATAACGAATCAGAGGGAGCGCCCGATTCCAGCCGGCATTACGGCACAAGCTCGCTTTTTCCGATCAGTCGAAAGGCGCACGAATCCTTAACCCTTGCGCGCCGCCAAATGCTCGATGAAGTGCTCGTGCTCAGGCGATGCCAATCCCAACTTTAAAGTGTCAATGACACGAATAAAGTCGTTTTCCAACAAGCCTGCTTCGTCGATCCACAACCCTGGCAAGACGATCGATCGCAATATGCCACCATCGGATTCAATCGTCGTTCGGTTTGCCAAATCAAACCAGTGAATTTCCTTGGGAGCCAAGCAGAGGACCACATATTCGATGACACCTGCGCGTTCATACCGCTGCCGCTTCAGGTGCAAGTCGATGGCTCTGCTGCTGTGCGCCACCTCAGCTACGAGTTCTGGTGAACCTTTTATGTACGGACCTTGCTCTTTCTCATCTTTCCGATATAAGTAGTCCCTGGACTGGCCGCCGAATTCCGGTGCAATTCTACACAGGACGTCGGGTTGCACCTCATCGTTTCTGCCGAGTATTACGGTGGCATCGACGGACATTTCAACGCCGGGCGTATAGCCGGCATAAGTGTCGATGAGCATGCTGAGGCGTCCGTGAGACTTTCCATGCCAATGGCTGAGTGGTTGGCGCACAAAAACCATTCCGGCAATGAGTTCTGCTCGGAAGCCCTCATCTTCTTCTTCGTAGAGTTCGTGAAACTCTTTCTGAGTCATGCGATCGCCGTTGGTCAAGGCAGCCATGATTTCTTCCCTGCGTTCGCCCTTGTCTATATATGCCATGTTTTTCTCCCCCGGTGACGGTCTTTATTGGTAAAACGTTTAAACCAAGCAAAGAGTTCAAATTTTGGCTACGTTTACTCATTAATTTCGCCTCAAACCGCGCTCTGACTGCAAATAAGGTGCAGTCTGTCCGACGCTGCGGAAATGTGCGGTCAGTGTTTTCCCTAGCCCATCTGTCGGAGTTTTTGCGACGGCAAATGGGCGGCGCTCACGTATGCTCGGAATGTGACCAATTGGAGAAATGGCAATGGCAATTAAGCGCGCAAACCGCACATTACTAACCGGGCTCCTCGCGGTGGCTCAACTGGCGCTGGCATCCTCTGTTGCACTGATGCCCGCAGCATCCGCTCAAGATGCTAAAGCTCGCCCCCACATCGATCTGGCGTTTTGTATTGATACCACCGGTTCCATGCAATCCGAAATAGATAACGTCAAAGCGAAAACAAAAGAGATTGTGGCCAAGCTTGCAGGCGGCAAACCGTCGCCTTTGATTCGCGTCGGACTGGTGGCATACCGCGATCGCGGCGATGAATACGTCACAAAGGTATTTCCGTTCACCGAAGACATCGACAAAATGGTCAAAGATATTTCGGGACTGCAAGCAAACGGCGGCGGAGACACGCCGGAGGCCGTGAACGAAGCGCTGCATTCATCAGTTCATGATCTAGCCTGGAGCTCCGACAAAAAGACTCTCAAGCTGCTGTTCTTGATCGGTGATGCCGGACCGAAACATTATCCAAACGACTATGATTGGCACGCCGAGGCCAAGCAGGCTATAGCCAACGGCATTGAAATAAACACGCTCGGGTGCCAGGGGCTGGAAACTTCCATGCCTACTGTCGAGGGTGTCGATGTGTTCAAAGAAATCGCGCATTTGGCCGACGGCAAGTATGAGCCGCTTTCCTATCGCCACGAGATTGCTGAGGCCGGTGGCAAGCGGGCAACCATCGTTTCGTCCGGCGGATCGTTATATAAGGTGGCAGGGGGCGCCGGTGCCGATTGGCACGCCGGCGCAGAAAAGCTCGCTGCTGAAGGCCGAGCTGTGCGTATGGATGCACGGGCCTTTACCGGGGGCATAATGGTGGACACAGCAGCGGCCGCTCCGGCAATGGCCGGAACTCGCGCATACACAATGAGCAGCTTGAAAGCAAAATCATCCCCTGCAGCAATGGCGGCTTCCGCACCGGTCGGAAGCTATGCCATGACCAGCCGCGACGAAAATAACCTTGCCGACTTGGTTCTGCAAGCCACCAAAGACGCAGCTAAAAAACAGCTAAAGGTTGACTTCAAAGAGAAATAAGTAGCGCTTCCTGTGTAGGGCGACGCCGTGCGTCGCCCTTGGCGGACCGCCCTGGCGGGCCGGTTCCATTCGCAGGCATTGGCAGCCTTTTCTATTTTCGTGTGGGGGGACACTTTCTAGCCCGGTATTGGCACTAAACAAAAGTGTTGACGCCAAGAGATTGGCTGCACAACCACGCGAATCCCGGGACTCAGTCGTGATGGGCGTTCTCGGCTATATCGGCTTTCGGCACAATTTACAGAAAATCAACTCGAATGTTGATCGTTCGCCGTAACGTTTATGACCCTGGTTGCCGGCCAATTTTTCAGATCTCCGCCAATGCTAGAATATCCACTTCGACTGAATGGGGCGCAACAATTGCATCGACGTCTACATGCATCAATGTCGATAGCTCTTGCGGCTTCCGCAGCCATGATCATGCCCGCAGCAGGGCAGGAGCAACCGGTTCCACCTGTGGCACAAGCCTCCGCACTTCCCGCCGCACTTCCCGCCGCACTTCCTGCGCCGACAGCGCTGCTTGTAGTTCCACCGGCTCATTCGCTGTCATGGCAAGCCCAGGCTGCCGTAGCAGCCGCGCAGAGCTTTGCTCAAAGCGATCCATTGCTCAAGCGCGTGGATGCCTTTTCGGCGCCTGATTGGAACGCCCAGCGGCTGCAAATATTCGTCAACAGCGGAAAAGACTTTGGCACCATAGATGGTGCCTCAATGCCGACGCCTAACGGCGCGTCCGAAACATTAATGCAAGAATTCGGATGCACGCACGCGCTGGTCAAACAGTTTAGCCGCACCCAACGCAACGTCAAATTGACTATTTATACCTTCTACACTGCAGAGGGAGCGTACGGTGCTTACTCGTGCTTGCGCCAGGGAGCCTCGACCGTAGTTGTACGCGGCGGTGCTTCTTCCGAGACCGATAACAGCATTTCCTTTTGGAAGGGCCGGCGTTTTGTTGTCGTGACCAGCTCCGCCGAAGACGATGAGCTCGGCAAGGGACTGGTGTCAAATTTGGCCGACCAAACCGTGGCAGCCGTCGGCGGTGACAGTCCCGTGCCGGCGATGCTGAACAGTATGTCGTTTCTCGACCGTGTTAAAGGCAGCGAAAAACTGTTCTTCGGTACGCTCGCGGCCCGCCGATTTGGTAACTTCCCTGATACCGTCGGGCTGGCGGTCGATCGATCATTGGGTGCTGCCTTTGCTGAGTATCAATTTCCCCCGCCGTGGGCCGAGCGCATGCGGGCAATGGTGATCGATTACGGTAACGGCGGACTCGCTCGTAATACCTATACTGAATACGCAAACGGACTTGTTATCGAACACAAGAAGTGTGCCGTCCAGCCGGACAGCGTCCTGTGCAAACTGACCAACGGTTACATCTATTGCGTAGTCCGCGGCTCTCGATTGGCTGTGATTACCGGCGCCCGCCGCAAGGAATCGGCCACAATGCTGGCCCGGCAGCTCGCTTACTGAGCGCTTCCTAATGAAAAGTTTCTGCGCTGCCGGGGGCGCGTGCCAGCAAAATCTGCTTGCGTATGCCATAATCATCAATCGTTGAAATTCGATTCCTTAGCGGATATGTCCGCTTGATCATGTATCAACCATTAAGGAATCCTTGCGCTCGATATGCATGAGATGCAGTCATAAAGCGCAATGTGTCTACCTCTCGGGATTTGACACGTAGCAACCCGGTTGCTATCATTCAACGAACGTTGCAGGTACTGCACCAAGCGGTCCGCGCAGCGATTGAACCCTGATAACTGAATAGCCATGAACATAGCCTGTCAATAATTTTGAGTAGAAGGCAAACGAAACGTGTCGAATCCACGAGGGGCGTTAGTCTCGAAGTGGTGATGAGTTTGGTGGGGATCCCGCAAGGGCTTTACTAAATTTGTTTTGGCAACGGAGAGTTTGATCCTGGCTCAGGACGAACGCTGGCGGTGTGCCTCACACATGCAAGTCGAACGGAGCAGCAATGCTCAGTGGCGGACGGGTGAGTAACACGTGGGAATCTGCCCTTTAGTGGTGAATAACTGGCCGAAAGGCTAGCTAATGTGCCATACGTCGCAAGATGAAAGTAGCAATACGCTAGAGGATGAGCCCGCGTCCGATTAGCTAGTTGGTAAGGTAAGAGCTTACCAAGGCACCGATCGGTAGGTGGTCTGAGAGGATGATCACCCACAATGGAACTGAGACACGGTCCATACTCCTACGGGAGGCAGCAGTGGGGAATTTTACACAATGGGGGAAACCCTGATGTAGCGACACCGCGTGAGCGAAGAAGCCCCTTGGGGTGTAAAGCTCTGTCAGCAGGGACGAAAAAAATGACGGTACCTGCAGAGGAAGCATCGGCTAACTACGTGCCAGCAGCCGCGGTAAGACGTAGGATGCGAGCGTTGTCCGGATTTATTGGGCGTAAAGAGTTCGTAGGTGGTTCATTAAGTTTGGTGTTAAAGACCGGGGCTCAACCTCGGGACCGCACTGGATACTGGTGGACTAGAGTGCAGTAGAGGCAAGCGGAATTCCAGGTGTAGCGGTGAAATGCGTAGATATCTGGAAGAACACCGGTGGCGCAAGCGGCTTGCTGGGCTGTAACTGACACTGAGGAACGAAAGCTAGGGTAGCGAATGGGATTAGATACCCCAGTAGTCCTAGCCGTAAACGATGGATACTAGGCGTATCGGGTATCGACCCCTGATGTGCCGCAGCAAACGCGATAAGTATCCCGCCTGAGTAGTACGGCCGCAAGGTTGAAACTCAAAGGAATTGACGGGGGCCCGCACAAGCGGTGGAACATGTGGTTTAATTCGAAGCAACGCGAAGAACCTTACCAAGGCTTGACATGTCTAGAACTTTGCTGAAAGGTGAAGGTGCCCGCAAGGGAGCTAGAACACAGGTGGTGCATGGCTGTCGTCAGCTCGTGTCGTGAGATGTTGGGTTAAGTCCCGCAACGAGCGCAACCCCCGTTGTTAGTTGCCATCAGGTAAAGCTGGGCACTCTAGCGAGACTGCCGGTGACAAACCGGAGGAAGGTGGGGACGACGTCAAGTCATCATGCCCCTTATGCCTTGGGCTACACACGTGTTACAATCCACGGGACAGAGCGATGCAAACTCGCAAGAGTGAGCGAACCGTCAAACCCGTGGTCAGTTCAGATCGTAGGCTGCAACTCGCCTACGTGAAGTCGGAATCGCTAGTAACCGCCGATCAGCACGCGGCGGTGAATACGTTCCCGGGCCTTGTACACACCGCCCGTCACGTCATGGGAGCTGGTCACGCCCGAAGTCGGTGTAAAAGCCGCCTAAGGCAGGGCCGGTGACTGGGACGAAGTCGTAACAAGGTAGCCGTACCGGAAGGTGCGGCTGGATCACCTCCTTTCTAGGGAGTAATCGGATAGAGATTTCCTCGGTGGGAATTTGAACTCCGACACTACAATCTCCTTAGGTCGATATCGGTGAAGTACGCAATGGTAGATACAAGCGCGCATACCTAAGACGCGCATATTTCTACTCAAAACCATGCGTACAGAGATAGACTTGGTTATGTAAGGTATCGCACCAAATGCGGTGCCAGTGGCTATTCAGTCATCAGGGCTCAGCCCTAATAAAAACAATGGTACCGGCGGGCTTCAGCCCGCTGGTATTTTTTT
>DATNQY010000300.1:0-14912 GCA_036703785.1 Candidatus Obscuribacterales bacterium | reverse complement strand
AAGCAACTAATCCGACATCGACCATCAAAGCGCTCGAGGCATTCGGCGCGCGCAAAATCGTTTTGATCGCAGGCGGACGAGACAAGGGAACCTCGCTCGCCGAACTTGTGACCTCCGCAAAGGAGCACGTTTCTGAAGTGATTCTTCTAGGTGAGGCGAAGGAGCGTTTTGAACAAGCGTTCCGGCAGGGCGGATTTACCAATCTGCACACCGTCGCCAGCCTCGAGGAAGCAATCGAGATTGGTGCCAAGCTGAAGAAGGGACCAGTAGTCCTTTCGCCGGCGTGCGCCAGTTTCGATATGTTCAAGGACTATGAGGATCGGGGACGTGTCTTCAAAAACCTTGTCCGTGGAAGACTGGAAAAAATGGCGAGGTCCCACTAAAAAGGGAAGCAGCCATGGTGACCAGCCCGGATCTTCCGGGCCGGAGTTTCGCGGACTGCCAAACAAAGCTATCGTCACGCTCGTTCTGACTCTGGTCGGCTTCGGGTTGATGGCGGTGTACAGCGCGTCTGCACCCGAGGCACTCGAGAAGTTTCAGGACTCCACCGTCTATCTGCGCCGGCAGGCAATCGCGGCCGTGCTCGGACTGTTCTTGATGTTCACCATGAGCAAGCAGGATTACCGCAAGCTGCGCAAGCACGCATGGCCGGTAGCGCTGCTATCCTTCTTCATGCTTTGCCTGACGCTGGTGCCGCATCTGGCGATCACGCAGATGGGATCAACGCGTTGGTTGCAGCTTGGACCGTTTCAATTCCAGCCTTCGGAACTCGTGAAGGTCGGTGCCATCCTGTTGATGGCATCGGGACTCTCGAAATATTTCTGGTGGCATCGCCAAGTCTTCATTCGCATCGCGTTGATCATGGTCATGGCCGGAATTGTCGTGAAACAGCCTGACTTGGGAACGGCGTTAATGATCATCGGTACGCTGTTGTCCATGCTTTTCGTGAGCGGCACAAATTCGATTTGGATATTCGGGGCGTTGGCCGTCGGCGGAGGAGTCGTTTGGCAGCACATCAGCAAAGTGAAGTATCAGATGCAACGCATCACTAGCTGGCTGAACCCATATTCGTGCCCGCAAACAGGCGGTTACAATATCATTCAAGCGCAGTACGCAATCGGTTCAGGCGGACTCTGGGGAGTCGGCTTCGGACGGTCGTTGCAGAAGCTCTATTACCTACCTGTGCAGCACGCTGATTTCATTTTCGCAGTGATTGCCGAGGAGTTCGGCTTGGTCGGGTGCGCGGCGTTGCTGAGTATTTTTGCGTTGTTCAGTTATTACGGATTCAAGACGGCACTCGAGGCGCGAACACTCTTCGGACGCTTTCTGGCGATCGGCATTACTTCATCGATCGCGCTGCAAACAGTGGTGAACGTTTCAGTGACTACCGGCTTATTGCCGGTCACCGGTCTTACACTGCCGTTCATCAGCTACGGTGGCAGCTCGCTCGTAATCACCCTTGGTATGGTCGGCATCTTACTTTCCATCTCACGAGATAAAGGACATCTCGATGAAGATGACGATCTGGAGTTTGAGGGAGGATTCACCGGCTAATGCTGCGCCACCGCATAATTTTGACTGGTGGCGGCACGGGCGGACACATCTATCCGGCTCTGGCCGTGGCGGAGCAACTCAAAGAAGATCCTGACATAGAGGCGATTCTATACATTGGCGCTGCCGGGCACCGCGAGGAAAAATTGGCTGTCGAACGGCAACTGGAATTTGTCGGACTTGACGTCGCCGGTTTGCCCAGGAAACTCTCACCGAAATTGGTACGCTGGCCTTTTCAACTGTCGGGTGCGGTTTTGCATTCGCGGAAAGTTCTGCAGAAGTTTGCGCCAACGGTTGTGCTGGGCACCGGTGGTTACGCTTCTGCAGCGCCGTTGATGGCGGCCTGCACGCTTGGAATTCCGTACGCGATACATGAGCCGGATGCGCACCCGGGAATGGTAAATAGATTGCTGGCTGGCAATGCCCGGTTGGTTTCTTGCGGAATGGAAGGTGCTGTGGACGAATTGCGATCTCGCCGCGGTCGCGTTGTGGTTAACGGCAACCCTGTTCGCCAAACATTCGTCAGTTTGATGCGGCGCGACAGTGCTTCTGCGGTGCTGGGTTTAAATCCAGAATTGAAGACTGTTTTGATCACGGGCGGATCGCAAGGTGCACGAGCAATCAACGACGCTGTCTTCGATGCCCTGCCCGAGCTGCTTGCAGCCGAGCCGCCTCTGCAAATCATTCACCAGATCGGCGAGAAGAACTTCGTCGAATACAAACAACGATTGACCCCGGCGATGCAGAATAATCCGCATTATTTTCTGCGTGATTATTTTGACGATCTATCGATTGCATATGCGGTGTCGGATTTGGCGATATGCCGAAGTGGTGCGATGACTATCGCGGAGCTTTCTGTGACCGGCACGCCGGCATTGTTCATTCCGTACCCGCACGCTGCGGCGGATCACCAGATGCACAACGCGCGTTTCATGGAATCGAAAGGGGCTGCGGTAGTTATTCCGCAAAACGAATTGAACGGTCCCCGCTTAGCGAAACAAGTGCTCGACATCGTGAAAGACGATGAGCGGTTGCGCAGTATGCACGCCACCATGATCGGCAGTGGCAAGCCCCAAGCAGCCGCCGATCTCGCCGCGCAACTGAAGGAAGTGTCTACCGAATTTCAAATGCGCCGCCGGCCTGTTACATCTGCATTGTAGCGGCGGGCGTCCGACGCATCACATTATAGCGGCGGGTGTCCGACGCATCACATTGTAGCGGCGGGCGGAAGCCCGCTTGTGCGGCTCCGCCACTGGCGGACGAGATGTTCGCGCTCCCCGACCTTTCCAGCTCTGCAAGGGTGGTGGCACATAGGCACCGCGGCACAACACTAAGAAGGCGCGATCACTGAGAACACGCGTGTTCAGTATAGCGATGTTTTATTTGCTCGGTATGCGGCGCGTACGGAACGAACATGTATGCGTGCATGTTCGGCCTGTGCGCAACCCACTTTGCTTCGTCAAAACGCTCCATCACATGCGACCTATTTTGACCAGATTGGAAAATTTCAAATTTGAAATTTTCCGTTCATCAACAATCACTCCAGAAGTCCGACAGCTCTTGTTCGACAGCGAAGACCTCGTCGTGCGTCGTTTCAAATTCGAAATTTTCTGATCGGGCGGGAGGGTACTGCGGCGATCAGAAAGTTTCGTCAGAAGAAACGGTTGAGCAGGCTCCGGAATGCCGCAATCAAGCTCCCAGCTCGAAATGTCACTGAGAAATGAAGTTTCGCCAGACGACATTTTCCGATCGGGCGGGAGGGTCTGGGGTTAATAGTGGTGCGGCGGCGACTGCATATCGAACGGATCGATTTTTGACATGATTTTGTCGACAATACGATATGCGAAAACCGCGCCAGAGCATAGCCACTATATATGGTACTAATACCGCCTGTGGTATCGACGCTATATACAGTGGTAACACCACGTACAGTGTTAACACCACATACAGTGTTAACACCACATACAGTGTTAACACCATATATAGTGTTAACACCATATATGGTGTCGTCCGCTCGACAACCACCCAAATCCAGGTGACTGGAAAAAAGTCTGATAATCGGCCGTTTTAGCCGAAAAAATCGGAGAAATGTGAGAGATCAGTGCAGCAGGTGGTCAGGCTCGGGCGATCGGAAAATTTCGTCTGAAGAAACGGGTGAGTAGGTGCCTAAATGCTGGAATCAAACAGCCAGCTTGAAATGTCACTAGAAAAGGAAATTTCGCCGGACGAAACTTTCCGATCGCGCAGCAGACACGCTGACGAGATGGAGGGCACACGCTGCCGAGGTGCCGCGAACACGATGCCGAGATGGAGGGCACACGCTGCCGAGATGCCGCGGACACGCTGGCACAACGACACGTCCGCTGAGACCCCGTCACTTTACTTATGCGTATGTTGCCGTAATTGGCGGAGTCGGCGGTGTTCCGGATGGATACGTGATTCGATCGAACGACACAGATGTTCGATCGAATCACTCGCGGTGCCGATGATTATCGCCAGAATTACGCCGAGCATGAAGACGACGAATAGTTATCCAAGCATTTTCAGCCAGCCAACAACTTGGGGACAACGGATCCCCAGCGTGGCTTGGTTAAGAACTAGTAAACAAGCTGTGATCGATGGACGACATTTCGATCGGACTTTATCCGGCGGCGCACAAAAGGTTATCGTAGCGGCGCGCGGAAACCCGCTTATACAACAGGTGCGGGCTGCACCGTCTGTGGCACCACCGCTTCGAAAGTTAGGGCGTTTGTCCGAGCTTTTCTCTCGATATCAGCCACTATCTCTTCGATTCTATAAACGGTTTTGGACGCTTCGTGGTCCGCGCCTTGATTACGCTGAACTATCTCTTTGAGATCGGCAATGGTGCCTTGCAGCGAGTTTAGGTTGTTCACGGTAACCCTCCCCCTTGACTACCCGTCTGGACTGGACCGGTCTGTATAACGGTACCTGCCTCGCACGGCGTATGTTTTACAGCTGAGATTGCAAGATACTAACACACGTTAGTGAAGTTTTACCGGGCTGGATGTTGTAAAGGCCTCCAAAATATACTCAAATATACCTGTTGAGCAACCGAAAAGCAGGCTGTCGCAGTGGCGACAAGCATGCCTTTGATCGCTAACAAGAGGTAAGTATGTTTAGGCGCATCGCACAACTATTGGGGTTCCGGGAAAAGACAGACGAAGCTCTTGCCCAACGCTTTGCTCGCATCAAAAAGCTATACGGTGAGCCTGGATCCGAACACAGTTTGGATATTTTGGCGGCGAAGCGCACCGGGCTAAACATGCGCGCGGTTGTGGGCGCGAGGAAAGAAACCGGCGACCAACTGAGAAAAAACATCGTAGAATCATACGCTCGTATCGTAGACGAGAGAGAATTGGTGGGCACCAAATAACACTAAGTGTCCGACCAAGTAGAGTGAATGTCCGACAACAAGACTAGATTGATGGAGCTTGACGTCCACAGACGGAAGCTCGTGCGTCTGGTCGGAGAGCTTCTGCAAAAGGCCGACGAAATAGATCGCGACAGCAAAGAGCAAAAGACGAAGCTCGATCGCGAATGGCATGGCAGGCTCGCTGAAGTCTGCAAAGATCTCGCCGCTCTTAGCCAAGCGGCTACGGGCATTGAAGACTTGATCAAGTCCAACAACGCGAATGCTGCGCAAGATTCGCTCTTGCGTTCGGTAAATATCGCCAATCATTTGTCTCGCACGCTCAATGAGCTGAAGCACGAGGCGGGTCAGTGTTAGGATCTACAGGGCGGCGCGCTGCGCCGCCCCTGCGGAAGAGAACGGATCCACAGAAGAACGGATCCACAGAAGAACGGATCACAGAAGAACGGATCACAGAAGAACGGATCCACAGAACAACCGATCACAGAACAACCGATCACAGAATAACAACGCATCCAGAGGTATGACATGACAACGGCGCAGTTGAAGGAAACTCCCCTCGCAAACGAACATCGCAAGTTGGGAGCGCGCATGGTGGACTTCGCCGGCTGGAACATGCCCGTGCAGTACAAATCAATCGTGACCGAGCATCAGGCTGTGCGCACGAAAGTCGGGCTCTTCGATGTTTCGCACATGGGTGAATTCATCATCACCGGTGCGCAAGCGCATGAGTTTGTTCAGTATTTGATCGCTAATGACCTCAACCGCTTGTCCAAGCCGAATATGGCGCTCTACACGCAGTTTGTCATGCCGCATGGTGGCACCGTGGATGACCTCATTGTTTATCGCAGAGACAAAGACTATTTGCTGGTGGTTAATGCTTCCAATATCGATAAAGATTGGAAGTGGGTGAATGAGCACGCCAAAAAATTCAATGACGTGAATTTGAAAAATGTGAGTGATCAAACTGCATTGCTCGCCTTGCAAGGACCGCACGCCACCGAGATTTTGGCATCGCTTGCCGGTGCGTTCGTGAAAGACATGTCGTCGTTTACTTACGGTGAAGCCACCGTATCTGGTGTGCCGGTAAGTTTCGGTCGCACCGGTTATACCGGCGAAGATGGATTCGAAATCTTCATGCCGGCCGATCAAGCGACGAAAGTTTGGAACGCATTGCTGCAGGCCGGCGCATCATATGGGATCGAACCTTGCGGATTGGGCGCGCGCGATACGCTGCGCCTCGAGGCCGGATTACCTTTGTATGGACACGAGTTGGACGAAGAGACAACCCCGATTGAAGCCGGACTCGGCTGGAGTGTAAAACTCGCTAAAGGCGGCGATTTTCTCGGTCGCGAAACGATGCAAAAGCAAGTTGACGGCGCGATGAAGAAAACAATGGTGTGCTTGAAAGCGGAAGGTAAAGCGTTGCCGCGGCAGGGTTATCCTGTGTACGCCGGAGACAAGCAAATCGGCGCCGTGACCAGCGGTTCGCAGGGTATCTTCGTCGGCTATCCAATCGCGTGCGCGTATGTTCCACCTGAGCACGCCAAGCTCGGCACCAAACTTTCCATCGGCATCCGCGATAGCAAAGTCCCGGCCGAAGTCGTGAAACGGCCGTTCTATAAACGCAAGTGAGCGCGTGAGAACGCTTTTCGCGAATAGGTCGGCTTTTCTTGAGTGGTCGGCATTTTGGTGGGTCGGCAGAAGGTTCTCAGCGCGATCAGAAAGTTTCGTCTGACGAAACGGTCCTTTGGGATCGGCTTTCAGGCGGGCAGCTTGATTCGAGCATTTTGGCGGCGGTTCGACCGTTTCATCTGACGAAACTTTCCGATCGGCGGCAGTGCCTCTTCGCCAGTCAGAAAATGTCAAATTTGAAATTTCCGATCAGTGGGAGGATGATCTGCCTTCGTTGATTGGTTGCTATGTCCGACACTGAGGACGACAAGATCCCGCGAAGCTCCGCCCCGTGACCTCCCTGCGGCTGAACACCGATCGTCTAATGTTTGGCACCACCACGATTTGGGTATGTCACAAAGCAAGACTACGTCACTTCGAGGGGATGCATATGGCAAAGCGTAGTGCCGGCAGCGCTGCTGTCCGCGATAACAACACTTGCAATTCTTCGGTACATTGTTCGGTGCCGCCCGGGCAATTGCCCAGGCACATCGCGGAGCTTATGGTGGCAGAACGCGCCTGGCAATCAGGACACGGCCGTGCGCTCTATCCAACTGAGCGGGCTGAACTTCACAGCTGGCTGCAATTTCCTCATGATAGTGATGCATACCTACGCGACCTCGTATTTAAGAAATGCCTGGCCGAAGAAGGCGCAGGACCGCCGCTCAGCCCGGAAGAAGCTGCCGATTTGCGCGCTCATCGCGGCGGCGCAAGGGAGAGCGAAGAACTGCGCAAGTTAGTGAAAAAGAACGCCACCAGCGCACCGCGCGGACGTGCCAAGTCTCGCAACAAGCGCTAAACGGCTCACCGAAGCCTCTCCCGCAACTATCAACGCCCGGCACTAACAAGTTCCGGGCGTTTCTTTTTCAGTCGGCTTATCCAGCTGTTCGTCATCTTCCTCCGATGGAGGCGTCCAATGACTGAGAACCGCCGCTGAGAAGACTACGTAGCTTCGCTTTCTGTCCAGATGTCCGACGGCGAGAATTGCTTCCCGCGCTTTGCTGAGGAGAGCCACTGCCAACCAGTCATGGAGGCGGCGGTGATCCTCGGGTGTTTGCACTACACGCACTCCAACTTCGCAGTTGGTTTGCAAATCCATGCCTTGATAGAGCCAACCAATTTCTTTGTCGGACACTTGCTCGCGCTGATCGCACAAACGCTGCAGCTCATACCGGCCCGCAATGACCGTTCCGTACAGTTGTTCGTACCCTCGCTCGTAGCCAGCCTTGCTCATATCATTATTTTGCCCAATAAGAGCCATGTGTACCGGCGGTCCTTCAAGCATCGTGGCAGCGGCCGAGAGCCCGCTGGGTGAAGCATGGTGGCAGCGGCCGACAGCCCGCTGGGCGAGGCATCGTAGCGGCGGCCGACAGCCCGCTGGGCGAAGCATCGTAGCGGCGGCCGACAGCAAGCTGGGCGAAGCATCGTAGCGGCGGCCGACAGCCCGCTGGGCGAAGCATCGTAGCGGCGGGCGGAAGCCCGCTTTCGACGAAGCTACGCCGAGTCTGCGACTGCTTCGGCAGGCTCCTCGCTCAATGCATAAACCGAGTGCCTCGTGCATTGTTCTTTGCACGCATAAATGTAAGTGGGGTGGCCGAGGAAAAGATTGTACTGCCCACCCGGCACCGCATCTGGTGTCTGTACCGGTGCATTCTTGCGGCGATCAAAACCGTAAGCTTCCGGCACCTGGCAGAGGAAGATCATCTCTGCGCCACAGGCGCATTCCAGCGGCCTCGGGCTCAGTCCGTTAGTAGGTACGCCGCCGACCTTGAAGCCGGTGCTGCCCCGTTCGACCCGTCCATCCCAATCAATAATCTCTTCTGATTCGGAAAAATCGAATATCTTCTCCGCGATGTGACTATCGGCGGGCTGACGTTTTTCTTTGCTCGTCGGCTTATACAAGCACAAGCAATAATGTCCGGATGTTTTTTCCCAATAATTTTCCGGCAACTCATGCTCGCTGGGTTCCAAAAGTTGTGTTGGAACATCGTTGTGCACTGGACACATGAACACGAGCAGGTGGCTATTCGCCTTCAGCGGCAAGTCAAAACGCTTGAGCAAATCGAATTGAAAGAAGAAGATCATAGGCGCCCTGCAAAGACGGCACAGGGGCCACACGTCCCCTTCCGGCATAATCGGATGCCCACCCTGCGTGGCTCGGGCCGCGACATGGTCCTTGGTGGGAGGCTCAACTTTTATGTAATGAACACGCATATTTGGAAGATCAATTTTGGCTTTCAGAGGGTAACATACTAGGACTTCATTGTATAAAGTCGAGGAGTTCCAATGGGAGAAACTGGGGGCAAAACGCTTGTCTATCCTTCCGAGCTGAAGTATGTCAAGACGCACGAGTGGGTGCGGGTGGAAGGCGACAGCGCCACGATAGGCATTACCGCCTTTGCAGCCGATCAGCTTGGCGACGTCACGTACGTCGAGCTGCCCAAAGTTGGGACCAAGCTGAAGAACGAAGATAAATTCGGAGTCATCGAATCCGTCAAATCGGTTTCCGATCTGTTTATGCCTGTGGGCGGTGAGGTCACTGCGATCAACGATCGCTTGTCATCAGAGCCCGAGCTCGTCAACCTCGATTGCTATGGCGATGGTTGGATGCTCAAGGTCAAACTTGCATCCGCCACCGAACTGAGCGGTGCGATGAGCGCGGATCAGTACAAAGATTTCGTGGTCGAATAATGGAGCGCAGGCGGCTCGCCTGCGGTTTCTCCTACTTACTCGTCCCGGTGCTGGCCGCGTTTTGCACGACGCCGCCAGTTAATTGCGTGCTCGATGGTTGGAAGTTCTCCAGCAAAATCTTCTGTGCCTGCTCGAATTCGTGCGTGCCTTCGCGAATTTGTTGCAGTTCGTCCTTCGCGCCTTTGATGTCACCCTTGTCAGTGATGCGGTGCATGGCATCAAGATAAAGCGCATGCGCAAGAATCTCCTCAGGATCTTCATCGCGCACTCCCATAAAGCGGACCAGATCAATGGGCAACGGGCTGCCTTTGAGCAAATGAATCGCAGCTTGATAGTTGCCTTCCACGATCGCGTTTTGCGCCTGATGCGTGACGTACATCTTGAACATGCCGAGAGAAAAACCGCCCACGGCAATCAACAAGCCGATTCCCAGGACGACATCAATAACCCACGGATACGGTAGTCGCTTGAGCGCCATCGCTTCGGCGGAAGCTTCCTCATGATCGAGCACGGCTTTGAGAATTCCGGAGACGCGCTGCTGCTGCAACTTACCTGCGCCCGGCTCGAGTTGTGTCTCTTCCGCAGCGGTTGCCGATGTTGGTGATGAGTTGCCGGCTGGCTGTTTCGCGGCTTCTGGTTCTTTATCAGCCATGCGTCTGTCCTCTGGGTTCGACATCGCCTTGCGGCTCGTCGATCGCTATATACCCAGCCGTGGGAGACGCATGGCGTCTCCCCTACACGACGCCATGCGTCTCCCCTACACGACGCCATGCGTCTCCCACGGCTGGTCAGCTTTTCAGCGATTCTAAAAGCGACCGCAGTCTCTGGCGGCGAAATTGGTTGCGTTCTTGAGCCGCGTTCGCTGTCAGCGCTTGTTCAACTGCAGCGGCGTGACCGTCTGAATGCAGTTCGCGCAGCGAGTCCGCTGCTGCGCGCCAAATGGGCGTTTCACCTGCATGCACCAGTTTCATAACAGCATGCAGGTGTTCGATTTCGCCCAGCACCCCGACGCCTTTTACCGCTTCAGTTCTGACCACCGCAGCTGGATCGTGTAGTGCCGAGCCGATGCGCTCGCTCAACGCGCGTTTGAACGCATCAGAGGACGAATCATGCTGGCCGAGGCTGATAAGCGACGCGATCGCTTGCTGACGCTTATCGGCAGCAAAGTCATTGCTGGCTCGAAGCAGAAATGCCTCTGCGTCCGCACCGGGCAAACAGCCGAGCGCTTTCAGCACGTGCCAATAAGTTTTGGCGGCAGCGGGGTTGTCTTCGAATACCGGCTGTCGAGTGAGCTCGCGATTGGTGCGCGCCTCGATGTCGACGATTTGCTGCGCCAAGCTAACAAGATGGGGCGCCGTCTGTGATTGCCCGAGAGCGCACAGCGCATCCACCGCTTCGTTAACCGCAGGTGAGCGAGGCACGGCGAGCGATACCATATACGGTGCGGCGTCGGTAAGCTGGCATTCGGCCGCCAGCCGAGCAGCATGACGAAGCTGAGATCCCTCGTTGAGCGTTTCGTAGTGATCCGTCAACCACGATAAGAGTTGCGGCTGAATTTTGTCAAACGCAAATTCCTCCCGAGCTCGGCTGGTGAGCGCCCTCAGGTCTGCTGTCGATGCTGTTCTGTCTTGATAAACGATGTCGGATACGTCACCATCGATCCAATCGCACAAGCTATGAACAGCCCGCCAGCGGCGTGGCGTTCCGTGTTGACGAGCCAGATCGAGTACTCGCGGCAGGCACGTGTGTAGACGCGCCTCGATCAAAATGTCATTGCTGAACGTGCCCTGGCTCGCTTGCAACAAGCCAATCACCACTTCCAGCGCGCCCTCTTGCAGGAGATCTGAAGATTGCGTCAGCAATTCAGTGGGCTGATGCTGTTTTGCAACTGCCACCGCCATGTAATCGCTGAGCGCATGCGGGTCGAGTTGCGCTGACATCAATTCTGCACCGACTTCTTGTAGCGGCCAGAAAGCGAGCGCTCCTGCCGCATCTACGCGGAACCAAGGCTCCTCGCTGCGCAAGTGCGCCGCCAATGCTTCCTTCGACGGAGTCGTCTGCAACTTCGAAAGCGCGTAGGCAATGTGGCAAAACCCTGCCTTCTGGTCGTTAGCGCCGTCATTCAACGCCGCGATCATGCGCGGCACAGCAGCAGGAATCTGCAGTTGTCCGAGTACGCGCGCAGCATTGGCGCGCACGCGCCAATCGGGATGACGCAGCGGATCGCTCTCGGCGGCCAGCTCGAATGATCCCCCTGCAGGCAACAGGCAATCAGTGATATTGCCGACGCGCTGCTCGCGCGCTTCGGTGAAAATTTTGTTGAGGCGGTCGTCCCACCAGAGCGGCGGCAACTTCAGACCAATGCACATCTCAGCCGAGCTGCCGTGCTTAAGCGCGTCAAAGATGTCGGTTCGCACATCCTTAACCCGCGGCTGATTCTCGGGGCTCGTGCCCACCAGTCCGTGATAGAGCATGAAGTGCTCCATCAAGTAATCATCGAGTACGACCTTCGGCTTTTCGCGAAAAGCCGACATCACGCGCCTCACTTGGCGCGCAAAAACGTCGAGAATCCCTCTTTTAGTGGTTTGCATGCTGGGGAAGCTTAACAGATGTCCGTAGTGGTGTACACTGGCAGGCTGTCGGGCGGTTTAGATTTGGATGCACGGACTACAGGTTCTCTTTGAAAGGATAAGCTTGCTGGCTACAGCCGGCCCATTGGCTATTCCCATTTGGCTGGCGCTGCTGTTCTTCATTCTCTCTTTCTTGCGCGGGCCGCTGCTCACCGGAATTTTTCGAGTTTTTCGCATTGCGGACCATGACCTCGAGGTTTTAGTCCGCAAGAGACTCGACGCGCCGCTGCAACTTTTGTTCGTAATCCTGGCTCTCTTACCGTTCACTTTTCTAATCAGCCAGCCGTATGGCTCATATGTCACGGTCATAACGCACATCTTCGCCGTTTTTCTCTTTTTTCACGTCCTGATTCAGTCGATCGATTTATCTATCTTCAGTTGGTATCTGAAACGCAGTCGTGCCAATGTTTCGGCCGTAATGCGTTTTTTCACTCTCAGCGTTCTCTACGGCATAGCGGCAATGCTGATTGTCGATTGGGAATTGCACGTTAGCGTGTTGCCTTTGCTTGCCACATCGACGGTACTAACTGCGGTGCTCGGCTTGGCGCTGCAAGACACCTTGAAAAACGCTTTCGCCGGGCTGAACATGAGCCTGGAGAATAGTTTCGAGCAGGGCGACTGGGTGCTGTTTCGCCTTGATTCAACCGATCAGTGGGTGGGGCAGATTGTCGAGATCGGTTGGCGAACCACTAAGATCAAGACGTTAAACAACAATTACGCGATTATTCCGAATTCCACATTCACCTCGCATGAACTCGTCAATTTCAACAGACCTAACACCGTGCACGGCAGAACCGTCGAAATTCCCGTGTTGCTCAGTGCAGAGCCGGAAAAGGTGAAAATGAGTCTGGTGAAAGCCGCACTGTCAGTTAACGGTGTCCTTTCCGACCCGCGACCCGAAGCCCTGCCAACCAACATTCAAAACGATCGCATCATTTACCAATTGCGTTTCTGGCTGGTGGATATCGGCGCCCGCGAAGAGCTGACGGGCAAGGTTCTCGAGCGGTGCTGGATCGAACTCAAAGACCTCGACGCGCTCTCGCGCGGCGGCTAACCCCGGTTGCAGAAAAACGGTAGCGGCGGAAGCCCGCTTTCCCTAGCATAGCGGCGGGCGGAAGCCCGCTTTCCCTACCGTAGCGGCGGGCGGAAGCCCGCTCTGGTGGGACTTTGTGGTTGACGACGTCATCTGACGGGTACATTAAATCCGACAGTGGGGTGTCGAAAATCGAGCCAATTCGCCTAGATTCGGTTTGACCACCTTGCCTTTCGTTTTTTTCCGCGTGCCGTCTTCTGGACGGCTCCCAACCACCGAGTCGTCCCTGATTCACCAATCTTGCTGGCGGATTCCGCCGTTTCTAATCTCTCATGGCCGATACTAAGATCGAACCTAAAAAGCCGTCGCCCGATGATCCGTCGGCGCACACGCATCGCTCAGGTGAAGGCGAGCAACCACCGCTTTCTTCTCGCCCGGAAGTCGATCTATCTAACCGCGCTAACCAGATTAACCCGGGACGCACGCCCGCTGGCGATCTCAGTCCGGCAGCCAGCCCGGTTCAAGGCGATCATCTTGTAATTCCGCCTGCCTTTGATGCTAAACCGCAGAGTCCGGCCAAAGTCACCGACACACCGCAGCCTACCTCCGCTCAGCCCGGCATGACGCCCGACACTCTCTCGGCGGCAGCCAAAGCACTCAAGGAAAACATCGGCGACAAGAATGCTTCTGAAGCGATTTTGCGCTCGATTCCGCCGCAAGACAAACAACGCTTCGAGCAAGTGTATGGCGATCAGAATCGCGGTCAGGATTTGCGCACAGAACTCAAATCTCGCGGCTACGACGCTTCGTTGCTCGAGCCCAGAGAAGAAGTGCGCAACGCCGCATGGCTCAAACACAACCTCGATTCTCTGTCTCATCCGACAGACTCGACCACACGCGCGCTCGTCGAGCAAAGCGTCCGCAGCAACCTGAAAGCAATGTCCGAGGGCGAGCGCATGGCCCTGGATGCCGAGCTGAAGAAAAACGGTTCTTCCCTATCGGACACAATCGCCAAAAGCAGAATGTCGGACGCTTCGAAACAGGTCGCGCAAATCTACGCGGAGAAAGGCTCCAATTTAGATGCAGCAGACCTGAAGCATGTCGCTGAGATTGCTTTGACCTCGCGCGGAAGCAGCGAGCAAAAGTTGATGATCGTCAAAGAAGCATTTTCGGGAAACACAGATGCCGCCAAGCAAGCTCGCCGGGAGTTTATGGGCACTGATGGCTCCGGTGAGAAAAAACTGCAGCAAACATTCCACGGCGACGACCTCAAGCAAGCCATGGACTACGCTAATCTAGGAAAACTGCACACGGCGACTCTTATCGATCTACAGCGCGGTCGCGTCGGCAATAACGATAAGGGCGTGGAGCTTGCCGTCGATATGATGACCGCCGAAGAGCACAAGAAATTCGCCGATGGCGAACGTCTCGCACACGAAGGCAAGTCAAAAGGCGCTAATCCGGCTGAGTCTGAGGCGCTCGATTATTACCAGAAAGTGCACAAGTCATTGCAAGACGCCGCCATGGTCTATACCGATCCCAGTCGCTGGTTCGACCGCAATCGCGATCAACAGGTGGCCCAATGGGAAGATAAGGCTGCGCACGGACACGAAACTCTGATCAGCAAAATCGCTCGATCGGTAGATGCCGGCGACATCGGCGACACAATGAAAAACGTCATTCGCAATTCGACCGCCGAAGACAAAGAATTGATGAAGGATCCCACTTACCGTGCCAAACTCATGGATCTCGTCGGCGGCGCGAATCCGAGCAAAGCAGACATGGCATCGCAGCCGTTTGGTGCCTCGGTGGCCAGAGAAGAATTGGCACGCATGTTCGGAGATGGAAAGGCGACAGCTCCTGAGTCCGATGCCGCGCATTCGACCTTGAAAGAAGTAAGCGGAAAATGGTGGGATCGTTTTCACCAGCCACAGATGTTCGA
>DATNQY010000299.1:0-14863 GCA_036703785.1 Candidatus Obscuribacterales bacterium | reverse complement strand
TTTTCGATCGGCCCGGTATGCGCTTGAGATCGGCTTGTAAAGCTTCACTTGAACGATTAAGGGCCACTTCGACTTGATCCTTCGAGCTACCGCCGAAAGAGCAGTAAGCGCCCACGGATTCTTCCATAGTGACGTGTTCATAGACGTCATGGTCGAATACGGGCGAAAATTGTTGCCACTCGCTAAGTGAAAGATCTGAAAGAAACTTGTTGCGCGTTTTGCAATAGTGAGACAAATTTTCAAGGACCTTCTGCGCTCTCTCGTCCTCGACACCTTTACTCGTCAAATACGCAACTGCATTGCTCCAATTCATCAAATCAGAGCAAGCCACTGCCCGCATGCGTTTGGCATCAATATCAAGTCCGCCCAGAAGCGCAGCCACAAGGTCGAGAATGAACTTCAAATTGCTGACCATTTCAAACAAACCGGGCAAGCACTCCTGCAAATCCTGACTGTATCCGGAAGGTAATGCCTTGAGTTCGCTGATGAATTCTATTAAACGCGCGTAAAACAACGAAGGCCGCGATCGCAGAATTTCCAGCAGCTCGGGATTACGCTTGTAGGGCAGTCTTTGCGTGCGCACCACAAAACGTTTTTGCAGCTTGACGAAGCCGAATTCCTGCGTGGCCCAGAGCAGCAAATCGGCGCTCATTTGCGAAACGTGCACCCCAAACAGTGAAGCCACCGCAGCAAACTCGATGACGTAGTCACGATCGGAGACGGCATCCAGGCTATTTTCTATGACGTCATCGAATTCCAGGAAGCGTGCCACCATCTTTCGATCTATAGGCTCAACCGTGCCTGCCAGCACGTTGGCGCCCAGCGGCAGCACGTTCAGTCGCTTATAGAATTCGACCAAGCGATCGAAATCGCGACGGAAGCGAGCTTCGTTGGCCAGCCACCAGTGCGACAGAAGTATAGGCTGCGCCGGTTGCATGTGAGTGTACCCGGGCATCACGACGTCGATGTCGCGTTTCCCCAGGGCCAAAAGCAGCCGTCTGGTTTCGATTAGACCATCGAAAATTTCCGTCAGTGCATCACGCAACCACATGCGGATGTCGGTGGCAATTTGATCGTTGCGCGATTTGGCGATGCGAACGATCGCCGAGGCATCACCGACAAGCTCTTGCAACCGCCGTTCCATGCCGGCGTGAATGTCGACATCTTCGGGTCCGACATAGCTTTTGCCTTCGGCCACCTCGTTTTTCATGCGCTCGAGCGCTTCGATCACCGATTTAGCAGCTTGCTTGTCTGCTATTTCCGTTTCACCAAGCATGCGCACATGCGCCTGAGCGCATTCCAGATCGTACATAAGCAGCGCTTCTTCGATTTCCGTCTCGTTCCAAAATTTTCGCCGAATCTGTTCGAAACCTGGCGAAAAGTCCGAGTGATCAGAATGGAAATCGTGGGGCTCGCTCATTGTCGGAATCTTGTCCAGCTTTCTCACCGGCTGCCTTTGCTAGAAAGCCTAGCAGATGCAGGGGTTTGTAGGGGGCGAGGCAACGCGCCTTCCTTGTCCCTTAAAAAGGAAAAGAACCGGCTTGCACCAGTTCACACAAGATTTTTCCTTTTGCACCTTACTCAGGCGACTTTTTTCTTCTCGTTTTTAGTCTTGTCGACTTGCTTCTTGTAGCGGTTGTATTCTTCTTTGTATCTTTCTTGTACGTTTGTTTTGTCTTGTTCTGCCATATCAGTGTCCATTTGTATCTTCAAGAATCGGCTCGCGGGGAGCGACTCAAAGCAGCTTTCGCTGCAGTTTCACGGTTGATTAGATTCCAGTTAAGTTAAATATAAACTGTATCTAAAATTCCAGCAATAGCGATGCATTGTATCCCGGCCTGATCCAGTAGGCAATATGCTTATAAAGTGCATATCGACCAGGCCGGATAGGGTCTATCCATCACAGGTTGCTGGTTTGGTCCATTTGTGGTTGTTTGACAACCGACGATAAAATCGCCGCTGAGTGCCCTCCTGTAGCCAGAAGACTACTGAACTGCGGGGGTGGCCTCGGACCCCTCCCCGCTCTTGACTTCTGTGGCTGGGGCTGCTTGGGATGTTTTAGCCGCATCAGCGAGCGTCTTGGTCAAGGGCAAGCTGAAACTGAGCAGGAATGCCGCAGCCATGCAGGATCCGCCCACTAGATAAGGACTGCTCGGTCCAAATTGCTGCCAGAGATAACCGCCGGCGATCGGTCCGAGGATACGCCCCAGTGTCGACATCGACTGGCTTACTCCCATGACGCCGCCGACCCGAGTGGGATCGGCCAACTTGGAAACAAGACTGCTCGATGACGGATTATTGATGCCGGAGCCAACAGCCAAAAGCGCTAGCGCCCCGTAGAGAATTCCGAGATTGTGCGTAGCGGGCGTTAGAAAAAGCCCGCCGGCCACAAGCAAGGTGCCGATGCCAATCAATGGTTTTTCCGGATATTTCTTCGCCAGCCTGCGGATCAAACCACCCTGTACAAGGACGATGAGCACGCCGATATAAACGAACATCAAACTGTTGTCGCGGATGGTGTAGCCGAAATACTTGCTGGTGAGCAGAACCAGCGTTATCTCCATATTGGCAAAGGCAAAAGTTGAGATGAACAGAATCAAAAGCGGAACGAATAACCGGGGATTGAACAAAGTCTCGAAGTAAAAGCCGGCTCCTAACTCGAAGATGTTGTGCGCCTTCCCTTTGTGCACTTCCGGCTCGGGCAGGTAAATAGCCGTGAAAATCAGATCGGCCACACTGAAAAATGCCGCGATGAAACCGAGATTATTGGGATGCATGCCCAACCAGCTGGCGATGCCGCCAATGGCCGGGCCAAGCACGAAACCCAGTCCGAATGCGGCTCCAATCATGCCCATGCCCTGCGAGCGATATTCCTCAGGTGTAACGTCGGCCACGAAAGCCTGAGCCACAGCCATGTTGGCGTTGCCGAAGCCGGCCACCAGACGCGAGAGAAACAGCATGCACAGCGCGCCGGACATGCCGGCGAATGTGTACTGGGCAAAGGCGCCCGAGAAGCCCCAGATGAGATAACCGACCGCCGATGCGCAGAGGCTGATCATCAGGATGGGCCGGCGCCCGAACTTATCGGACAATCGTCCCCAGAAGGGAGCGAAGAAAAATTGCATCAGCGAGTAGGACATGCCTAAAAGCCCGATGATGAGCCCGTCGGCGTGAAGCTCTTTGGCGTAAAGCGGCAAAACCGGAATGATAATGCCGAAGCCGATGAGGTCGATGAACACGGTGAGGAACATCAACCCCAGCGCCATGTGCATCTTGTGTTTTTCTGATTTCTCAGACTTGTCGTTTTTCTTCAACTCTCTGGATTCCTTCTGCAGCCTGCATCCGAGGGGCTCTGTGCAGCAAAGCTGCTCGACCCTGCATCGCCCTACACGCTGCCAATAGCTTAACCCCATATGCCGCTTCAGTCCTTAAGCGTGTAACACCAGTGCAAGATTTGTTGCAGTCCGATGTGGGTACGAAGTTAGCGCCGGTACCATAAGGCCAGTATGAAACTTTGTCTTGTTTGCAACTTCCAATTCGAAGACGAGCAGGAGCTTTGTCCGAAGGACTATTCCAAGCTGGTGCCGCTTGGTAAAGATCAGCTAATCGGCAAGTTGATTCAAGACCGTTATCGCATCGATTCCATGATCGCCAAAGGCTCGATGGGCGTAGTCTACAAGGCAACGCAAGAGCTGATCGGCCGAGAAGTGGCTGTAAAAGTCTTACACGGCTACCTCGTATCGGACGAGGAATCGATCAAGCGCTTTCATAAAGAAGCGAAAGCAGCCAGCCGTCTCAACCATCCGAACATCACTACTCTCTACGATTACGGCGTGCTGGGAAGCGGTCAGCCATACATCGTCATGGATTTACTGCGCGGCGCCAGTCTGGCCGAAATCCTGAAGCAGCGCGACTATCTGCCTCTGGATGAGGCGATGACCATCTTCAAGCAAGTCTGCGATGCTCTTGCCGAGGCGCACAAGCGCGGTGTCGTGCACCGCGACATCAAGCCGGAAAATATCATGCTCGAGTACACGGACAAAGGCGTCAACGTCAAAGTCGTGGATTTCGGCATTGCCACCTTCCTACAAGAGCAAGACGATACGATCGGCAAGATTACTAAGACCGGCACCGTCTGCGGCAGCCCCACCTACATGTCTCCCGAGCAATGCGACGACAACCGCGTCGATCATCGCAGCGACATTTACTCGCTGGGTATCGTGCTCTACGAAACGATCACAGGCAAGGTGCCGTTCAGCGGACAAGATATTTACGGAGTTATGACCAGCCACGTCAAAGATCCCGTACCTTCCTTGCGCGTAATCCGCCCCGACTTGACGTTTCCCAATTATCTCGAAGGCGTAATACAGAAAGTACTGGCCAAAAATCCCAACGACCGTTATCAATCGGCACTGGACTTTTTCGACGCGCTCGTCGGAAAAACGGCAGCGAGCGCGCCACCGAATGCGGTGCCAGCCGCAGCACCCGTCCGACAGCAAGCGCAAGAACGTGAATGGACAACAGGCTCTTTGAGCGACACCAGCGGCAGCATCACTGAAGCGGAAGTAAAAAACGTGGTGGCACGCGCGCTGCAAAAGCGGCTGGCCCAGGAAGGCTCAGGCGAGTTCGACCCGCGTCTCGACGAGGGCGGCGTGCCGCAAGTGGATCCGGAGCTGGTCAGAAAAACCGTACAGAACGCCACCTCGGAATTAAATAGCCGGCGCAGCCGTTCCTCCCATAGTGCCATACCGAAGCGCAAAATGCGCCGCGGCGTCAGCTTCGGCATGCGGGCGGTCGGACTGCTGCAACAAGCGTTTCCTCTTTTCCTTACTATAGGATTGTTCGCCTCGCTGTTCTATCTCGTAAAATCGCCAGGACTCAACGCCACGCTTCAGCAGAACTTGCATTTGTCGTCCGGCAAGCCCGCGCCGGCTGCCTCCGACCAGGGCGATGTCGATGCGCTGATCGCGGCCAATAAATTGGATCAAGCCAAGACGGTTTTGGAAAAGCGGAAAAAAGACGGCAAGATGACAGATGCCGACATGACCAACCTCAACGCCGTATATTTAAAGTTGGCCCGCAAAGAAGCCAAGGCTAAACACTACAAGCAGGCGGTGGCGCTGCTTGAGCAGATTTCGGGCGACGATAAGGACGACGATGAGGTGCGCCTGAACCTCAGGAAATGGCGTCATGCGGCCGGCACGAAGTGAAATATAAGTCACATCGTTTTTCGATTTAATGTTCGCGGGAATGTTTTTGCGGTTATCCGCATAGCCCGAAGCCCGGCTTTGCTGTTTGATGTACGTGTCGGTCTTGACTAATACGTTTCTGAACAGCGAGGTCCCCCGCGATGGTCTTAGCACGCCTACTCAAGCTATTTGGTGACCACAGTAGCTCAGCTACGGCCCAGGATAAGAGTCTGCAAGATGGCAGCCTGGCCCGCAAAAGAATCATTCTCAATTCACTGGTCGATATGGAAGAAGAGCATCAGGTCACGGTTCTGGGCTCAACCGGAGTGACACGTGGCGAAGCCCACGTCCAAAATCTCAAAAATGGCGCTCGCATGGAAATGATGCCCGACGGCAGCTCCATTACGCGCAACGAACAGGGACAGATCATCAAAACTTGCGATGCATTGCGTTGCAAGCGCGAATACGCCTTCGATGAGGAAACCGGCGACTTGCTGGTAAAGCGTTTCGGCATGTGGAGCAAGCCGGAAAAGGCGCATTTGGAAAAAGATGGCACGTTGTTCTTTTCGCGCGGCGAAGTGCTCATTGAAGAGCGATTGAACGGATTGCACATCCATACAAACAAGGCCACGGGCGTCTCCATCCAAACGCACCATCACAATAATTTCGAACTGGTCAAACTAGCCAATGGCGAAATCTGGAAGCGCGAAACACAACGCGACAAAGAACTATTCGTCATGTGGAACAAAGGCAAGCTCACCTTCAAGAGCGAAACCTACTTCTCACCCCTGCGTTTGTCAGCGGACACACCAAGCGGTCCCCAACAAATGCTCAGCGTCACCCGTCGCGAACAAAGCTGGGAAAACGGCATAATCACGCGCGAAAAATATACCTTCACCAATCACACGAGCCAGCAAAAGGATGTGAACCTCGCGGTTCACATGGGCACAGGCATGCTGATTCTGAAGCAGGTCACCGAAGTTCTCACCCTTTTCAAAGACGGCAAACCCGCAGAAACAACTTTCGAATTGAAAATTCCGGCCAAATTGCGCATCGACATTCCGAACAAACGGTGCCAGTTGTCCGATGTAATTAAGGTACGCAGCTTCGATGCTAGTCCCAATATTGGTATCGCCTTCGATACCAAAGACGGACATGAATACATCGTCTTCTCGGGCACGCGCGGCGTCAACAACCGCTCGCGCGCCGGTGAAGCGGCCGATATGCTCGAGCAAATGATGGATTCGGGCGAGATGACAGCCGATCTAGTGCTTCGCTAAAAGCTTCGTTTGGCAGGACCGACATTCTCCCAAACGTCGGGGGCGGCATTCAAATGCCGCCCCTCTTAATCTTTGTCTGGCAACGCACGCATCCGGCGTGCTTCCTGGTACCCGCGGGCTTAGCCCGCACTACAAAAATTGCATCAGATGCAAATGCCGTAGCGGCGGGCGGCAGCCCGCTTAACGAGTGCCGGCAAAAGCTCAGCAGAAGGGTTCTTGACCGGATGCCGAGTGGTATGACAAAATGGAATCCAAAGAGGCATCCAATGCGTAATCTTAGCCACCGCAAAAGCAAGTTCACAGCCAGCGTCAGACAGCATTTAGTCGAGCTGTTGGACAAACGCGCGGCCAAACTCAAACTCAACCGCAGTGACGCCGTAGAGGAAGCCATAGAACTCTGGTTGCGCGCTCAAGCTGAACAGGACGAAGAAACTTACTTTGCCACCGCAGCCAAAGAGATGAACGCGGACGCGAAAAGTTGGAATGCCACCACTACCCAGTCAG
Organism: Candidatus Obscuribacterales bacterium; assembly: GCA_036703785.1. Lineage (GTDB taxonomy): Bacteria > Cyanobacteriota > Vampirovibrionia > Obscuribacterales > Obscuribacteraceae > JADYXS01. The sequence continues at coordinate 7,890 of DATNQY010000299.1, read as the reverse complement.
CGAGACGTAAGTGGGAATAAGCAAACGAGATCCTCGCAGATCTGAGCCAACCGACAATTCACCGCGCCGAGGCGAGATCTGGTGGGCCAGACAAAATCCGATAATTTCAAATGATCCTCACTTGCCCCGTCCGGTGGTCATTGTTTCAACGAACCCACGTAACCGCCACTGGGATAGCGTGATCGTCGTTCCGTGCAGCACTGGATTGACGAACCCATATCCAATGCTTCACAAATTCATCCGCAAAGGCGAAGGCGGATTACCTCAGGATTGTTTCGCTCGCTGCGACCTGGTAAGCAACATCGAGAAGCAGTGCCTCGATCCCAAAGGACCGCTCGGTCCGATCCTCTCCGACAAATTCATGTGGGAAATTGTCAAAGGAATCCGCGCAGCCATCGGTGACAATCCGGATCTTTAGCTTTCGACGAAGGCGCCGAGTTTGCGGTATTTGTTCTGGCGGTCTTCGCGGAGTTGGAACGGGGTCATGCGTTGCAAGTCGCGCAAGTGGCGGATCAGAGCTTGCTTCAGGGTGGTAGCGGCGGCATCGTAATCGTGGTGCGCTCCGCCTAGCGGCTCGCCAATCACTTCGTCGGCTACGCCGAGCTCCTTAATTTCGCGCGCGGTGATCTTCATCGCCGTGCAAGCATCCGCTGCTTTATCGGATGAACGCCAGAGAATCGAGGCGCAACCTTCAGGCGAGATTACGGAATAAACGGAGTGTTCCAGCATTAGCACGCGGTTTGCCAGCGCGATCGCTAACGCGCCGCCGGACCCGCCTTCGCCTGTGATCACTGCCACCACGGGCACCGTCAACCCGGCCATCTCGTATAAATTCAGCGCAATTGCCTGCGACTGATTATGTTCTTCCGCGGTCATCCCGGGATAAGCGCCCGGCGTATCGATCAAGGTGACGATGGGCATGCCGAATTTATCAGCATGTTGAAAGAGGCGCAATGCCTTGCGATAGCCCTCGGGTTGCGGGCAGCCGAAATTGCATGCCTGCCGTTCGCGCAGCGTGCGGCCTTTTTGAATCCCGACTGCGAGCACTTTCAAATCATCGGACAGGCGAACAAATCCGCCAACCATGGCCGGATCGTCGGCGCCTTTGCGGTCTCCATGCAATTCGATCCAGCTTGGATCCCAGCGCTGGAAGTAATCTTTTGTATAAGGCCTTTGTTCGTGGCGAGCCAACGCCAGGTGATCGAATGGGCGCAAGTTTGAGTACAAAGACCTCCGCAATACGTCATATTGTTCGTGCAGCCGTTGCAAATCAACGTCCAGATCGGGGCTCTGGCTCTCCGCCAACTGCTTCTCCAGCGCTTCAATCTGCTGGGCCAACATAGCCAGCGGTTTTTCGAATTCGAGAGGGACTATTTTGCGCTCGACTGGTGGCATTTTCTATCTCGTGGTGATGGCTTTCTGGGCAGAGCCGGCGCCTTTGGCTGGGCGCGCTTGCTCCTGCTCGGTGCGCGTATGCAAGTCTATTAGAGCGGACAAGGTGTTGCGCAAATTCGAGCGCTCGACGACCATGTCCACCTGTCCATGTTTCAATAAGTATTCAGCGGTCTGGAAATCAGCAGGCAATTTTTGCCTGATCGTTTGTTCGATGACCCGTCGTCCGGCAAACCCGATGCGAGCACCCGGCTCAGCAATAATGATGTCGCCGAGCATGGCGAAACTTGCGGTTACACCGCCGTAAGTCGGCTCGGAAAGAATAGATATGTAGAGCAATCCGGCATCGCCGAAGGACTTGAGAGCGGCGCTGGTTTTGGCCATCTGCATCAGACTCAAAATGCCTTCCTGCATGCGCGCGCCACCGCTGCTGCTGATAAGAATTACGGGCATCCGTTTGAGTTCGGCATGCTCGATCAGGCGCGCCACTTTCTCGCCGACCACCGAGCCCATGGAGCCGCCGAAATGATCGAAATCCATCACACCGACGGCCGCCGGCTGTCCTTCGATTTTCCCGGTGCCCGTGATGATCGCTTCTTTCAAACCGGACTTGCGCATCGCCTCTTGCTGGCGCCGCGGGTAAGGCTCGGTATCGACGAAGCCGAGCGGATCGGCCGATTGCAAGTTGGCGTCCAGCTCGACAAATGTGTTGGGATCGAGCAGTTGCTCGATGCGCAACTCGGCACCGACACGAAAATGGTACTGGCACTTGGGACAGACGTTGAGATTGGAATGCAGGTCGCGCGTGTAGAGAAGCTCGCGGCACTGAAAACACTGCTTCCAGAGCGCGCAATACTCTTCCGTTGTCAGAGGTGTCTTCACCTCATCAATTTGTTGGCGGCGTTTTTGCCGGTTCGCGAACCAGTCTTTTAAATCCATGTTATCTTCTGCTTGAGCTGGACCTTTGCCCGATCCGCCGCCATACTGTTCTTTTAAGATGGAATAGCACCGGCTTCGGGGAGCAGGTCAGCTGAATACTAGGCTTGGCATTATAACATCGGCTATGTAAAGACCGCTGCCTGCATGCATAATCCGCGATTTTTCTTGATGCCCGAAGACGTTCGCCCCACGCGGCGGACTGCCAACGATTCCCTTGACTTGCAAGTGGGCGAGAAGTGCGAGATTGTCAATCCCGCCGTCGTGAACCAGGTAAAGAACGTTCTGCGCCTGGGCGACGGCGCCAAGCTTCAATTGCTCAATGGCACCGGAAAGCTGTGGAAATGCCGGCTCAGCGGCGCGCCCGGCAAAGTGTTGAGCTTTGAGGTAGAAGAAAAGGTCGAGCTGCCGCTGCCGCCTCTGCACGCCACGGTGGCAATGGCCGTTCTGAAGGGCGAACGATTTGACTGGGCGTTACAGAAGCTGACTGAACTCGGCGTATCAACCATCGTTCCGTTGCTGACTTCTCGGACGGTGGTGAAAATCAATCCCGGCGATGCCAAGGGAACATCGACAAAGCTTCCTCGCTGGCAAGCAATCGTGCGAGAGGCCGCCGAGCAAAGCGAGCGGGCTACGATACCACATATAGTTGCTCCTCGATCATTCGATGATCACATGATTGCAATCACCGCCGGTGGCACCATCGATAACACGTTTATATGCGCGGAGCGGATACATTCCGAATCACTAAAAGATATATTGTCCGCATCGAATTGCAAAAAAACTTTTTCTTCAGGCACCGCCGATGCAACCATCGAATTAATCGTCGGACCGGAAGGCGGGTTTACCGACGAGGAAGTCGACCTGGCGTGTAAGCAAGGCGTGAAGCCAGTTTCGCTTGGTTCGCGAATTTTGCGATCGGAAACCGCAGCGATATATGCGCTGGCACAGGTGATGTTGGTGCTCGAAAATTAGTTCGACAAATTTTCGGAAAAATCCGTTTCAGACTTGACAAATTCATCATTTGAGAGTCTTATAGTAGGCGTTGTTTGGCGTGATCAAATTTCTATGCTTCTCGTTGCTCAGAAAGGCATGAACGTGGCTTCCAATTTAGCCGGCATCAGAGAAAAGCTTGGCTCCGCGCCGGTTACACTCGTTGCTGTCACCAAGAATGTCGGCCTCGAATCGATGGCGGAGGCCTTCAAATACGGTGTCACCGAATTTGGTGAGAATCGAGTGCAAGACGCGCTGGATAAACAGCAAAACATGCCACCACACATGGCGGATAAAATTCGTTGGCATCTGATTGGCCACCTGCAGACCAACAAAGTAAAGAAAGTAGTCGGACGCTTCAATTTGATTCACTCGGTCGATTCGCTGCGCTTGGCCGAAGAGATTTCGCAAGAGGCAGAAAAACGCGACATTCAACAACCGGTTCTGATTCAAGTAAAAGTGGTGGCAGATCCCACTAAGTCCGGATTCGAGCCGCAGCAGCTTCGTAAGGAATTCAGCAGTTTGCTGCAACTGAAGGGCATAAGCATTCAGGGGCTGATGACCATGGCCCCGCAGGTGCAAGACACTTCCACCTGGCATACGTGTTTCTGCGGGCTGCGCGATTTGCGCGACGAATTGCAAAACACTTATGGCATTACCCTCAATGAATTATCCATGGGCATGACGCAGGACTGGCAGGAAGCGGTCAACTGCGGGTCGACCATGATTAGGCTTGGCAGAGCAATATTTGGCGATGGAAGCGAGGTGCTGCCACGTCCATCGTAGCTTCGAAAAGTATTTGGCTCGGCTCCCTGTGGTGGTGCGCATGGTGCCGAAGGTAAGGAATAAAAAGGAGGAAGTAGTGAGTTTAGTTGCAAAATTTAAGAGCTTCTGGTTCGGCCCTGGAGACAATTACGACCAGGAAGACTTCGAAGATCTGTTCGAAACCACGGACGATATTTATGCCACCAACGGTCAGTACGCGGTAGACCCGAAGGCAGTTGAGCCGGCGCGCACGCCGAAGTTTATCCCCAACACCGATAACAAGGTGGTAGGACACCCGAGCGCCGCTGCCGCCAGCGAAGTGATGGTGATCGAGCCACGCACCTTTGAAGAGTCGATGGAAATCGTTGAGCATCTGCGCGGTCGGAAGTCCGTGCTGCTCAATCTGAACTTGCTGGACAACGAAAACTCCCAGCGCATCGTCGATTTCCTCTCGGGCGCAACGCATGCGATCGACGGACACCAGCAGCGCATCGGTGACGGCGTGTTCCTGTTTGCTCCGGCTACCGTCATGATCAGCGCCGAGTCCAACTCGTCGAAAGCGATCAAGGACGTGTTCTGGAACAAGACGCACCTGGGTTAAATCAACCAACGGACCAGCAAAAGAAGAAGGCACCGGCAATGGTGCCTTCTTCTTTAAGTTGGGAAGCCGTTAACTGGAAGAATCCCGCCCAGGAGTGCCGGTGACAGTCGTCTGACCCTACGGGAGAAACATTAAATGGGCCGGTTTAATTTGTTAGTCAAGATTTTGTCAGAATTGGCCCGTAAAGTAGGTTTTGTAAGCAGAAACCATTTCGCCCGCCCCCTGAGCCCTTCCCCCAAATTAGCTATTGCGATTGGCTGTAATCGCAGATTAAACGGTTTCGGAGAGAGAAACCCATTAGCGACCGTTGGAAACGACGGTCACTTTGGGCTTTTTGGGAATCAATTGCTGCTGCGCCGCCGTTTTTCTTCATGCTTGAGCCGCTGTTCAGCCCAATCGAAGAGGCCGCCTGCGGCGACCTCTTCTAAGCCTTGGTGTCAACCAAACTCTAGACTTTAATCGCCGTCGCCTTCACAACCGGCCTCGCCTCTTCCTTTGCCTTGGAGCTTTCTTCCTTGGCTCTTGCCGGCAAGCGAACGATTACGCAGGAAGTATCGGCATGTGAGAGGACCGCCATTGAAACGCTCCCGAGCAGGAATTTCGAGAAGCCGGTGCGTCCGTGCGATCCAAGCAGTATCATGTCCGCCTTCCATGCTTGCGCGACATCGAGAATCACATAGTGCGCACGCCCGATGCTGACGTTCGTTTCAATGGGCGGGCTTGCATCCAGTTTCGATTGAAGAGTTTCCTTCGTAAACGCTACCAGACGCTGGCCGTAATCGGTTCGTTCGCGCAAAAGCTCATTTTGCAAATCGGCGCCGTAAACAGCAGTAATGCGGTCGCCCACAAAAGAAGGCTCAACGGCGTGCACGATTTTGAAAATGGTGCCCGGTTGCCAGCGATGCGCAGCGACAAAATCAACAATCGCTTTTGCGTATATCTCGTCTTCGACGGCGATTAAAACTCTCATGGCTCACCTCACTTGAGCACCACAAGGTTATGGTCCCAAGAATCCGGTTAAAGCGAATCGTCCGCAAGACGTAAAAAAGCAAAAGCAAGGGCGACGCGATGCGCCGCCCCTACAAACAGTACAGGTACCCCCAAGCAACCGTTTAGTTGAGCTGAGTGCCTTCAGGAGTGCGCTTGGCGCGTCCGCCCTTTTGTCCGGCTACCTTCGCTTCTTCGCGACTGAACCTGTGTGCTCTGCCCATGGCATGCGCGGTCTTGCCGCCCTTGCGAGCGATTTCCTTGCGTTTTTCAGCACCCAAAATTGCAAAGCCGCGCAACTGCTTCGGGTTCGATTGCGCCGGCGTCTGCGTGCACGGCCCCTCGACACATGAATTTTGCTGTTGTTGTGTAGTGAAGGTTCCCATAATCGTATCCTCTATAAGAATCGCAGCCGTTAAGCCTGATTTGATTCGTCCTCTTTTTCCTCGTAACCGCGCAACAACTTCGCAAAGTCCAACGCTTTCACGATCTCCGGCGATCCTTTCGACCATCTGTGCAAAGCCATTGAAGGGTCACAATCATAGACTGGCACATCTGTGAAAAAATCTCACGACTGAGCGATTGCCGGCGGCGTAAACGGGCACAGCGTCTGCCACAGCGGTCACGTAACAATCCCGAGCCCGGGCACGATGAGAGTAAGGAATGCAATTTGCATCCGCGGCGCGCACAATTTGTGATCTCTAGTCTGAAAAGCGTGTGATTTGTGGTCTGAAACAGCGTGTTCACGATAATTTCACGCAAGTCGTGCTGATCATTCACGCTCACAACATGAAAAAATACCTTTTCGGTTGTTAGACTGCTTTTGTGGGGATCGGCTTGGCTAGCCCACAGATTCGGCGGTAACAACTTATGCAAGAAGTACTAACTTCAAACACAACCATGAACAACGGAAGCACCATTGATTTACTCAGCGAAGAACAGGGAGTGGCAATCCTCAAGCGATTTGGCGACGTGATAAGGCGTCGTCGCATCGAACTCAATCTCACCCAAGAGCAATTCTCTATACGCGCCGGACTACACCGCACGTACGTAAGCAACGTCGAGCGGGGCGAACGTAATTTGACGCTTTTGACTGCGATGCGCATCGCACAAGGACTGGAAATTTCCTTGCTCGAACTTTTGACTCGCGCCCTAAGCGAAGGAACATAACCACCGAGCTACTGAATCAAATGGGCAATGTCCACAGTTGCGCCCTGTTTGGCGAATGGGTAGCTGGAGAAAACTGGATTTTGTGCACCGCCGGTATTTACTCCCGGCCCGACTGCCGGTACAAGCACTCCGGTCAAACTGGGGTTAGGGTTTTTGGCGCTGAAGGAAGATATCTTCATACCGACAAATCCAATCACCTGGTGCGAAGGAGTGCCTGTGCCCACCGAGTCTGCAGTAACGGGGAAAAATACCGTCATGCCCGAAACCAGTGGAAATTGCGAGCCGGCGGATTTGATGCCGTTGTCGGAGTTGATCGTTTGTCCGATAGTCACCGCCGGCTCCTTCACCGGCGGGTTCGACGCCGGGTTGGCAATGTAATCAATTGCTTGTGCGTCGTTGATGCTGGGGTTGAGGATCCAGATGCCGTTGGTCTTGATCTCAACAGTGAAAATTGTATTCGCGCTTGTCGTAGCCAAGGTTCTACCGGAGGGATCTTTATCGTTTGAACTTAAGAGGATTGGCATAAATCCGCCCATCCTGTTGAGCGGTTTGCCTATTCCGGCCACCGAATGAGCGGTGATTGTCTGCTGTGTATTGCCGAACAAGACGGCGAGCAGACTGTGAACAGGCATGGTGGCATCCACCGTGCAACGGGTGGGCGACGGTATCGGACTGAGAGTGGCCGTAACCGTAGCATTCGGCACAACGTTGGTGTGCACCGAATGGCCGTCGGCGACGTTCATGTTAGCGACGTTAAGCGCGTGATTGATCGCGTCCTCGTTAGAGCCGGGGCTACTGGTATCAGCCATGGTGGCAGTATAGTTGAGCGGCGTGCCTTTATACGTGTAAAGGTCTTGCGCGCCGGCCAGTGCGCCGGCATCGGTGGCTCGCTGCAAGGCTCCGATGGCGTCGGCGTTGTGCATTAGATCAACGGCGACGGCGCCGATCGCTCCGAGCAGAGGCACCATGGCCACCAGGGCGACGGTGGCAACCGATCCTGTAGACCGTGACATTTTACGGACGATCATACGTGTACCTCTCTTACT
>DATNQY010000298.1:0-19401 GCA_036703785.1 Candidatus Obscuribacterales bacterium | reverse complement strand
GCACCTATCACGGCGTGAGTGCAAAGTATCTACAGCGCTACCTGTCTGAGTTTGCGTTCCGTTGGAACCGACGTGATGCCGAGCACACATTGTGGTCCAGCATGCTGAAAGCCGCTTGCTTTGCCCTTCCCATGACCTACGGTGAGCTGACGCTATAACCCTACCGATTTTCAAATTAACTATACGATGTAACAGCGCCTCCTCGACCAACTATCTGCCGACGTAGCGTTTTGCGGTTCTAACTATCGTATGTCGCAGCTCTCACTTTTCTCGATCCAACTACGCCATGTGGCAAGCATGACCCGATTTTATACTATACGCTGCAGCAGGAAACTGGGTGTTTCTACTATCCGGCATGGTTACTTGGCTCCATTATATGGTCTCATACTAGGTCGCACAGCAGAAGCGGCATGCCACCATGGACGAGTGTATATCCGGTTCGCAAGTGGTACCAAATCCGGTACCACTGCTTGAATTCGCCGACGGTCTCGCTTGGAAACTATCCGGCACCATATGTGGTGCATACTGAATACCCGATTGACATCGCTGAATTAATCTTTGCTGGCGTATATAGGCGACACTTCCGGCGACAATTAATCTTCTCGGCAAGCCCATGTGTTGCATAAAGCGAGACAATAATTGAGCATCTGTCGGTGGTCACGACGGATACACGGATTCAATTTTTTCGAAGTTTCCCGAGAGGACTTCGAAACGTTACTAGTAAGGTTCGTTCATAAGGAGAAGACACATAATGAATGCTCGTATCCAATTGTTTGCTGTTTCTGCATTGTTAGTCACTGTCGCCGCAGGCGTTGGTGCTCAGAACAGCCCGCACAAAGGAGCGCTTCCCGCGGCTCTAGGCAATGTTTCTGCAGCTTGCGACAAGAACTGCGAAAACATGGCTGGTCTGATTTCGACTGTTCAAGAAGCCAAGAAATCAGGCGATGTCAAAAAGATGAAAGCGGCGCTCGACATGGCCGAACAGCAACTGACCGGTGTGAAGAACAGAACGGATCGCACCAACAAGATTGCTCAGAGATTGAAAGAGCACATGGACCGCATTGAAGAGCAAAGAGACAAAGTGCACCAAGAGCAGTCCAAGCTTGACCAGCTCTTCTATCCCACCGATGAATTTGTGATTGGCGAGTAATTCGGTTTACGGAAACATTGCAAGGGCGGCCAAAGGGCCGCCCTTTTGTTTTGACAATTTCTTTTGGCACCATATATGGTGCGGCGCGATCATTGGACTTCGTGTTGCCCGCTTGGCGGATTGCCGTCGGCTTTCAGCAGTGCCAACGCCCGGGTGAGCTGGCTGCGATCGAGCAGCTCGACGCTGACGCCGCAAATGTCGCTGGATAATCCTTGAGGCGTAGGGGTGGGGCGGCAGGAGACTTGTTGGCGCAGCAACTTATCAGCCGCGAGTACTTTGAAGAGAGTTGGGAAGGTGAGGATCAAACGACTCAAAATCGATCTCGTATCTTTAACAACAGCCTAACAAAAGTGATATACGATGGTAGTGGGCGGAACAAACCAAGCCGGCTCGTACTGTGCGATCGATGGAAACCAGCCATGCAAGCATTGCCACTTTGTCCAAGATGCCAATTCAGGTTACCATCAGGCGGTCACTTGTGCCGCACTTGCGGGTATGTTGTGCCGGCCAAGAAAGAGCCGCCGGCGGCCGAAGCTGCCACTGAGCATAAGCAGGGCTGGAATCAGGTCTTCAAATTCAATTCCGGCAAGGAAAAGCGGCTGGAAAACGACCCGGCGCTCGGGGAAACTTAGGCAACAGCGGGCTGACGCCCGCCGTTAAGGTGCATGAGCGTAAATGGCTTCGTAGTTCCAATACGATCCGAACACCTTGCGGACGTAGTCGCGCGTTTCTCTAAAAGGAATGTCTTCGACGAAGACGTCGGTATCGGCAGGCATATGGGCTGACCAGTGCTGAACGGCGTTTGGTCCACCGTTGTAACTGGCGACGGCAAACAGTGCATTGCCTTTGAAGCGGCGCAAGACGTAGCTGAGATAATCAACGCCCATGCGGATGTTCTTCTCGGGGTCGTGAATGTCGGCTGTTCCGCTGAGCGGAATGCCCAGGCGTTTGGCGACGCCGTAAGCGGTTCCCGGCATCAGCTGCATCAGTCCTATGGCATGCGAGCTGGATACCGCCTGAACGTTATAACGGGACTCTTCGCGAATGAGGGCCTGCACCAAAAGCGGATCGAGTTGTTTGGACGGCGCCTCGGAAGCAATGAAGCGCGCATATAAAAGAGGATAGGCGAGTTGCCAGCCCTCGTTGGGCTGGGGGCGTCCGGTGAGGGCATGTCCGGCGGCATTGATCGCCTGCAGAGGTAGGTTGAGTTTTGCCAGGTAGAAGCCGCGCAAAAGGCCGCTGTTCTGCGGCACTAAATCCAGGCACTCATCCCACTGTTTTAACTCGGTAAGCAGCTCGACGGTTGGCCCTTCTTGCTTAGCCAGCTCGGCGGGCGGTTCGGGAAAATCCCAATCGGCGGCAGTATCGGTGCTCCAATGAACCTGGCGGGTGCTGAGAGTGCGAAAGCCAGGGTCTTTGCCGCCGGCCAGAGCGGCAAGCCGGGACTGAGCTCGGTGAGCGTAGTAATGCCAGGGCGCCTTGGTGACCGCGCGGGCGTAGGCGGCTTTGGCGGCATCCCGTTTGCCCATCCTTTCATATAGCTTGCCGATCCAAAACAGAAAGCGCGGTGCTGCTTTGGCCTCGGGATAACGTTGGGCTGCGGTCTGCAGCGTGGACAGAGCATCTTGCGACTTGCCGGACTTGTACTGGTTCCAGCCGACCCACCAGGCGGATTCGGGCGCGTAGGCAGAGCTTTGGCAGACACTGATGATGCGCCGGTAGAACTGCAGGGCCGCTTCGTTGGTTGGCGCGCGCGTGGCCAGATTGTACATAGCGACGTCGGCGAACCTGGGGCTGCGTTGCAGCACGCCCTTCCAAACGGCAACCGCACCGTCATGATTCAAGAATCGGCAAAGCAGGGCGGCTGCATCGGCAACGTCTTCGCTTGCCGGGTGGTTCTTGATGCCTTCGGCAAGGGCGGCTTTGCCGGCTGCCGTTTTACCCAGGCGAATCAGGCTGGCTGCCTGCTTGAACCACTCGTTGGTATTTCCGGCGGCGTGCCATTGCTCGAGCGCCGAGGCGTAGTCACCGTTGGCATAAAAGGCGCGCGCCAGAAGGTTATGATCGGCGCTGGTCGCTTGAAACTCAGGCATGCCTTTCAGCTGATTGGCGATGTCCAGGGCGAAATGGCCGGTGGGACTCGCTTGCAAGTAATGTTTGAAGGCGGCGATAGCTCGACCAATGGTGGCGCCGATGGTGGCAGGGTCCATTGTTGCAGGCGGTGTCGCCGGCTGCTGCTGCGAGGCCTCGGCATCGCTGCCGCCTGTGGCTGGTGGCTTTTGCGGCTGGGCGACATCGGCCAGGTCGAGTTGCGCCAGGTAATAAGTGCAGCCCAGCGCGTATTGCGAATCCGGCGCCTGCGCTATCACCTGGGAAAACGTCTGGCGAGCGGCGTCGTGCTCTGCAGTGCGCATATAAGATTGCCCGAGCGCGTATTCGGCGTTTGCGCCGACATCTTTATCCGCGCTTTGGCCAAGATTGCTGAGCGTTTGTCTGACTAGCTTTTCCTGTCCCAATTTCTGCGCGCATTCCACGGTGTGCCATGAGCATTGGTTACTCAAAGCCATCAGTGCGGTTGCTTGTTTGTAGCGTTCGATTGCTTCTTTGTAATCGTCGGGCGCGCCGCTCAACTGCAAATCTCTGGCCAGCACATAGGCGGCCTCTTCTTTCAATTGCGCAGGCGCCGCCGAGTCGGCAAAAAAGCGCAGTTGATTGCGGCGATCGTCGGGGGAGAGACTGGGCAATTTGTCTAGCAGTTCGGACAAACCCTGAGCAGTGGGCGCAACGCCGAGGCCGCTGAAGGCAATGGATAACGGATGAGCGCGAGACGAACATCCAGAGCAGGAAAAAAGCACAAGGATTCCAAGACCGGCGGCGAGCATAGTCTGAAGCGGCCGCGCCGCGGACTTGCCGCGCCTACGCTTGCTGAAAAAATCATATGTGCCGCTAATCACGCCGTCTGCGTCCTGCTAAAGATGCTAGCATAGCGCTCAGGGTGAGCCCTGATGAGCAAACGCATAATTTATTTCGACAATGCCGCCACAACCTGCCCCAAGCCCGAAGCGGTCTATCTGGCGCAGGATGAATACAGCAGACGAACGGCCAATCCCGGGCGGGGAGCACACAAGCTGGCGCTGGACAGCGCGCGCAGACTGTTTGAAGCGCGTACCGAGGCGGCGGCGTTTTTAGGCATCAAGCAAGCCGAGCGCCTTATATTTACGCCCGGCTGCACCTATGCCATTAACATGGCGATCAAGGGGCTGGGACTGAAGAGCGGTGACGTGGTAGTGGTCAGTGCAGTCGAGCACAACGCCGTGATGCGACCCTTGCAGCAGCTCGCTTCCGAAATAGGCATCGTGGTGCTGATGGTGCCGTATGCCGCCAAAGGCGTCGTCGATATGCACGCGCTAATTAAGATTATCCTGGAGAAGCATCCCCGCTTGTGCATTTTCACCGAAGCCAGCAATGTCACAGGCGAACTGATTGACGTCAACGCGGTTGCCACCATCTGCGGTGCGCACAAAGTGCCGCTGATGATCGATGCCGCGCAGACGGCCGGGCGCGCAGATTATCAGCTGGACGATCTCGGAGTCAGCCTCTGGTGCGCTTCGGGGCACAAGGGGTTGTTCGGACTGCCGGGTGTCGGGCTGCTGTATGCAGCACCACACATGGATTTGCGCCCGCTGATTAGCGGCGGCACGGGCTCTGGCTCGGATCAATTCGAGATGCCTGCGGCTTATCCGGATCATCTGGAGGCGGGCACGCTGCCTGGTCCGGCTATTGCTTCGCTGCAGGCGGGCATTCGGTTCCTCCAAGAAAAAGGAATAAAGACGGTACGCGACATCGAGGATGAATTAACCAGACGATTTCTTGAATGGGCGCAAGCCTCGCAGACGGTGCGAGTTTTCGGTAATCGCCAGCAAGGCGCGGGCATTGCGGTTGTGGCATTCGACGTGCCGGGAGTAGCTTGCGACCGAGTGGCGGCTTTGCTTGACTCTCAATGTGGCATTGCCGTGCGCACCGGCTTGCATTGTGCGCCGACGGCACATAAGGCTCTCGGTACGCTTTCGACAGGGCTGGTTCGAGCCAGCTTCAGTTGCTTCAACACGGCCGAAGACGTGGACACACTTTGTTGGGCGCTGGCTGAAATTCGTGCCGGGCGTGATGTCGGCAGTGCCGTGTAGCCAAGCGACAGCAAAGGGCTCTACCTTAATTTCGCGCGACGCAGCGGCCGGGCACAAGGCGGCGCGCTAGACTGATCTCAAGGAGAGTTGTCGTCCACAGGATCGAGTTATACTAAGCGCGCTTTAATTTGCAATTCCTATCCGTACCTGGAGGAACCACCATGAGTACTACTTTGAGCAAGCCGGCACCGGTAAAGCAGGACTCAGTCACGCTTTATACAATGCAGGCGATTCAGCACGTTCAGAAGCTGGACACGATCAAAGATCCGGATTTGCTCAAAGCGATTTTGAAGCCCAAAAGAGAAATCATCGTCGAAGTGCCGTTGAGGCGCGATGACGGGAAGTACACCTCCTACCAGGGTTATCGGGTTCAACACAACGATGCGCGCGGTCCGTTCAAAGGCGGCCTGCGCTTTCACCCGACGGTAGATCTCGATGAGGCGCGAACGCTCGCGCATTTGATGAGCCTGAAGACGGCCGTGGTCAACATTCCGTTCGGCGGCGGCAAAGGCGGTATTGCCGTCGACCCCAAAGAACTAACTATGCACGAGCTGGAGCGCCTGACGCGCGCTTTCACGAATTTACTCGGTGACAACATCGGACCCGACCGCGATATTCCTGCTCCCGATGTGAATACCAACGGCCAAGTAATGGCCTGGATTGTCGACGAGTATTGCCAACGCCGCGGGCAACATTATGGAGTCGTCACCGGCAAGCCGCTGGAAATCGGCGGATCTCTGGGCCGTGACGAAGCCACCGGCCGTGGTGTCATGATTGCAGTGCGTGAGGCTGCTAAAGAACGCAAGCTGAATACGAAAGGGGCGCGCGTGCTCTTTCAAGGCTTCGGCAACGTTTCGTCCTTCGGCGCGCGCTTGTGCGAACAAGAGCTGGGCTGCAAGATAGTGGGACTTTCCTCGTCGCAGGGTGCCATCTACAACAAAAACGGCATCGATCTCAACGCCGCCGAAGCGTATTACAAGAAGAACAAGGGATTGAAGGGGTTTCCGGGCTGCGAGTGGATGACCAACGAGGAATTGCTGGTGCAGGAGTGCGAGGTGCTGGTTCCCGGTGCTCTCGAAAAAGTGGTCAACATGGACAACGCTTCGAAGATCAAAGCTTCCATCATTGTCGAAGCGGCCAATGACTGTACCGAATCGGACGCCGATGCGGTGCTGCACGAGCGGGGAATATTCGTTGTTCCCGACATTCTCGCCAATGCAGGCGGGGTGGTTGTATCATATTTCGAATGGGTGCAAAACCTGAACAACCACTACTGGGATCTGTCGAAGGTTCGCTCCGAGCTCGAGCGCATTATGGTTACGGCTTACGGGCAAGTGTCATCGACGGCCAAAGATCAAAAGTTGTCTATGCGCATGTCGGCTTACACAGTGGCGATCGAGCGCATCGTTCGCACCATGCAATTGCGCGGCGTGTGAGATGACGGTCTTGCCCCTGGAGAAAGTCCAAGAGCACCAAGGTGTCCGGCTTGTATACGACAAGCTGATGTCCACGTACAAAGATGGGCGCGGCGTCCACGCAGAGACAATTCTCAATGCCGTGGGGGCGCTGGCCGGCTTTGCCGCCCAGCAAGCGGTATGGAAGGTGCTGATTGAGCCCGAGAGGCGCAATCCGGGTGATTACCTTGTGATGGTGCAAACCAAGTCGGATGAACGCTTTTATTTCGGCGAATCGATCAACCTGGTATTGACTTATGATCAAGGCAAGCGTTTGTCATTCTGGTACTTCGTATTAGGCGCGGTTGGCAATGCTGATCCGGAGTCACTGGATTTGACGGACATCTTCCGGAATACGGCTGCCACCGTCGGCAGTGAGCTGTTCGCTTTGCCTCGTTTGCCCGACAAGCACCTGCCTCATGAGCTGCCGCGCAAGGCGCTGCAGCGTCAGTGGCAACATATACAACCGCTTCTGGAGAAAGCGGGCGGCAGCCCTATACAATGGCCGGCATTGCTCGGTGTGGTGGCCAGCATTCTAATTCGGCAAACCGCCTCTGTGCTCGAGCCGGCAACAGCGGCGCGTATTCTGATGGAATCTGCTATTCCGATGTCTAAAGTCAATCCACAAACGGTGCCCGGTTCTACCTCGGGCATCCGGCCCATCGACAAATGGTCGGGACGAGCTTCAGAGGAAACTGCTGCAGAAACTATTTTCAAAGAAGTGCGCAAGGTGTTGCCCACAGCCATGACATCCTGAGTTGTCAGGGAGCCTCTTGGCAAGGTGGCTCTGCCCTGGCTTGATTCGCAGGTTCAACCGCTATCGGTTCAACTTGTGGCGGGGGAGGGGCGTAATGCGCAGGGATGCTTGACAACTTAGGGCAAAAAAATAGGGGAGTTCGGTGCTCCCCTATTTTTAACTGCTCGATTTACTTGTCCCAGAGTTCGCCGCGCGCGATCACCTGTCCCTGGATGCTCCTACGGCCGTCGATGCAAGCCTCGAGTTGTGCGACTACATCGGCGGTGATATCGATCTGCGTTTTGCACGCGGCGAAGGTGGCCTGAGCTAGCTCATCCTCGCTGTAATTGGTCTGTTCAGCGAGCTGGCGGAAATGACGTTGCAGCCGCCGCTCGTTGATTTCGGTGAGCGGTTGTTCGATGAACTGCCAGGGAAGCTGCAGTTCGTCGGCCGCCACGTGAAGATGCACGGAAGCAACGGCGCACACTTTTTGCACGTAGATGCGTACGCTTGCGTTCAGCGTGCAGTGGGGCCATTTCTTACTGCCGGACTGCTCCATCACCGCATCCAACCGCTTGGAGAGCGCGTTTATACGCTGACGCAGCGGTTGTGTTTGAGCGAGATAGTTGGTCATCATGGGCTCCTTGAAAGAAATTTGCAGGTCAGGCAAATGGCGATGGTTCAGAGCTTTTCGCTAAGATGCCGGACTGCGGCCGCCAGTTGCTTGTCTTGGTCCGAGCCGAAGTCGAACAGTCGCGACTGCGGCGGTATCGTGATGTCCGGCTCGATGCCATTGCGATATCGGGCGCCGTCGCCGGGCCAAAAGCCACTGGGCAGGTAATATTTGCCGGATGTGACGCGCAGAACGACGCTGCGTGGAAAGCCGAGGATTGACTGCATCACGCCCTTGCCGAATGTTTTGCCACCGAGCACCACGGCTTGTCCCGTATCGCGCAGGGCGCCTGTGAATAACTCGGCGGCAGAAGCAGTATTTTCATTGGTGAGCACGATGATCGGCTTGCCGGCGAACATCGGTGCAGGCAGGTTGCCCGTCATGGTGTCGCGCACCACACCCTCGACGTCTTCGACCAGCTCGCCTTTCTTGAAACTGTAGGTTGTCCAAACATATTCTTTGGTGCCCGGTATGCGCACGTGGGTGGTGACGATGTGTCCTTCACGGATAAACAAAGCGGCAAGGCGTATGCCCTTGAAGACTTCACCGCCTGGATTGTCGCGCACGTCCACGACTATGGCACGCGCTTTCGCCAGAGTCTCGGCTTGCCCGACGGCATAAGACTCGGACCAGAAGTTGAAATTACTGATGCGCAGGTAGCCGATGTCGTCGTCCAGCATACGGCTGTAGCAAGACGGAGCGTTGATGAACTGGCGATTCAGTTCGTGATCCGTGGCTATGCCGTCGCGCTCTACTGTGAGCGTGATTTTTGAGCGATTGTTGCCGTGCATGCGTTTGAGCACGGAAGCAATCGATTCACCGGCCGTCGGCCAATCGTTAATCTTGGTAATCGAGTCGCCGGCACGCAAGTGAGCATGGGCGGCCGGCGAATTGTAGATGACGCTTACGATAGTCGGATACTTGCAGCTGACGCCTGTCCGTTCGCTTTGAACGCGGCAGGACTCCTCAGTATTGTTTTCGTAGGCGGTGGCAATCAGAATTCCCACGCCGACGCAATGGGCGCACTCAAATTCGATGCCGCCATCCTGCAGTTCGGGGCCGACGACGATTGTGTAGGGATCGTTGAGCGGCTTGAACATTTCATTAGCGGCGGCGAGGGCATTGCCTTTGGTTCTGGTGTAAGCGGAATTCCACTGTTCCCAGTCCGGCAATTTGTCGGGATCGTAGAGGAAATCTCTGGCGTTCTCGAATAGCTGCTCATAAAGTACTTGCGGACTACGTGATTGGTACGCCGCGATGACATAGACCATGAGCAAGACAAAGGCGAGCAACGCAAAAAGGACGAGCATGTATGGCTCCTGTCTGGTGGCGCTGGCGCGTATGGTGAATTGAGCAAAATCAAAGCAAAAAGAACATGCCGGAACTGGGCGTTCCGGCATGTTTGCTGGCGTTGCGTTTTAGGTGGCGAAGAAGGAAGAATCGGGCATGCTGTTGCGCAACCGCGCGCGCAGGCGGGTGTCGCAACGAATGCCTGCCAACTCGATAGCCAACATAACGGCGCCGGCTACCGGTTCTAGATCGCTACGCAAAACCTGGACCTTGGGCGCGTGCGCGCGCACGTTGGCGGCGATGGCATCAGGCAGCAAGCGGCTTCGATGCTTGAAAATGCCGCCGGTGAGCACCAGCGGGAATTCCTTGCGGTCGATGTCTACCTGCCTTGCCATAGACAGTGCCACCTGGGCCAAATCCTCCGCTTGCTTGAAGACAATACGGCAAGCTGCCGCGTCGCCTTCAGCGGCACAGTCGAGCACTTGTGGTGCCAGCCGTTGTATCGCCTGAGGGTGTGGACCCTCGCGTTTGGTGAACTGGTGCACAATGCCGGTCACATCTTCTGCGTTGAAGAAACGCAGCAGGCGATCGGTGAGAACGGTTCTGGGCGCCAGCCCCAAATTGGCTTTATAGACTGCTTCCAATGCTTCGCGGGCCAGGCCGCCGCCGCCTGCGCTAGGCTGCCACGGGCATACGATCCATGCACTTTTGCCGCGAGCACGGCCGACAATTGCCGACCAGCTGCCGCAAGCAATCGCCACGCCCCAGCCACGTGGAGAGCCGGCCCGCAAGGCGCCAACTGAATCGTTGACCACCTGCAGTTTAAGGGCATGTCCGCGTTCGCTGAGCAGTTGCGTGAGCAATTGCTGATCTTCGGGCCAGTCGCAGCCGGCAAGCGAATAGCTTGCCGAACCGACGGCGGCACCGCCTACATCGGCCATTTGCAGGGCTGCTTGCACGGCGGTATCGATGGCGTGCATGGCACCACCGGGAGTGGCACCATACATATCGCCGACGCCCCCGCGCCCATATCCCAACACTTTGCCGTTGCGCTGAGCAACCACGGCAACCGTTTTCGAGTTGCCGCCGTCGACGCCGAGCACGAGGTCGGCTTTGACGCCGCGATGTACGGCCGGCGCCTGTGGCTTCTTCTGTGTGGTTGCCGCCGCTTCCAAGGCTTGCTCGGGAGCGGCCGCGCGGTCGCAAATGACGACCACATTACCGGCAGTTTGTAGATACGACGCCGGCACTTCGGGTCCGATTGGACCATAAAGGGCCTTGGTCAGAATCTCACGTTTGTGCGCGCCGGAAACGACGAGCACAATCAACCGGGCGGTAAGCAACGGTTGCATGCCGCAGGTGATGGCAAATAGTGGAACCTCTTTGCGGCTCCAGCCGTAGCCGGCACTGGCGTCCATGCTTTGTTCACTGAGCAAAAGCGCGCGCGTTGGCGAATGCGCGTGCGAACCCGGCTCGTTATAACCGAGGTGCCCATTGGTGCCGATGCCCAAAACGGCCAGATCAAAACCGCCGGCCGCCTTCACCGCTTCGTCGTAGGCGCGGCAATTCTCCCGCCAGGCAAGGCGGTCGGACTTGAGGCGGACTACATTTTGCAGAGGCACGCGCAAAGGCTGGATGAAATCGCGATCCATCCAGGCGAACAAAGAGCGATTGTCGTCGTCCGCCAACCCGAAATACTCATCGAGCTGAAATACGCGCAAGTTGGTGGCATCGAACTGACCACGCGCACTGCGCGTGGACAGCTCGGCATAGATGCCCATTGGTGATTTACCGGTGGCGACCACCACCGCCGCAGTCGGTTTGGCTCCGACCACAGCGGCAATCTCATCAGCGCCTGCTTTGTTGAGCGCGGCGAGATCGTCGCAGATAATCAGTCGCATATGGACCCCTTATTTCCTGAGACGTCTCGGCAGATGCTTGCGGTGAGCATGGGCCATCTCGTCGTACATCTTTTCGGCTTTCTCCAGCGTGCGCACCAAAGGATTGCTGCACAACGCCTGAATGCCGGCAAGACGGTCGCCCTTCCAGGCAGCTTTGGCTGCCAGATACTGATATTCGCCGAGCTCTTTCACAAGCCCGAGTGTCTGTCGAGGCATGCGACGCTGCTCCAATGGCAGCGGCCACGGTGTGAAGCCCTCTTTGTTGACCAGTGCCGGAATCTCGACGACCAGATCATCGGGGAAGTCGGGCAAGTGACCCTTGTTCATCATATTGACGGGCATAACGACGTTGCGGTCGTTAAACACCCGATCGATGGCGTCAATGGCCAGCTCAAACTCGGTGATGCCACCACGCGACCGCGAAGGATCGAGCTGTGACTTCGCCGAAGTCTTCGCCTGCTCTTCGTAGTGCTGCCAATACATGGGCGTGTCGTTGATGATGTCCTCGGCACGAGTAGTGCCCTTGGCCGCCAGTTCGGCGAGCATTTCCTCGGTGAAGAAATACTTGTCGTAGTAATGCGCGGGCAGGCTGTTCATCATCACCGCCAGCTTGAGCAAGCGCAAATCCTTCTCCGGATCTCCGCGCCGCCGCCGCTGCTCATAGATGTCCGCGATGATCGGGATGAAATCCTTCCCGTCGTACAGATGCTTGACGCTCCAGCCGCCATGGTTGAGTCCAATCATGACTGCATCGAGCTTGTCGGCATCCAGTCCGAATTCCTGGTGCCACCAACAGAAAGCCTTGGTGAAGACGATCGGTCCTTCGCAGAACGAATAGACTGGGACGTCGGTATACTCTGCCACCGCCTGTGAAACTATATTCACTGGATTGGTGTAATTGAACAGAATGGCGCCGGGTTTGGCGCGCTTCTTCATCGCCTTGCAGATGGGCTTGATCGCATTGATCGAACGCAACGCCATGAAGTAGCCGCCGGCGCCCTGAGTTTCGTTACCGATGCAACCGTATTTGGCGGGGATGCTCTCATCAAGATGCCGTGCTTCGAATTTGCCCGGGCGGAAGCTGGAAAGAACGGCATCGCAGTCCGTCAATCCCGACTCCAGATCCTTTGCGATAGTGAATTTAAGATCGGCGCCCTGTTCGACAGCCATCTTGTCTGCCAGCTGCTTGATAAGCGGCAGGCGCGACGGATCGCTGTCGATGAGCACAATCTCTGAGCCCTTGAAGTTGTGAGCCTGATGCACGAATACCGCATTCGTACCCACGCCGCGAGTTCCTCCGGCGCCAATGTAGGCGATCTTAAGTCTAGCCATATGGAATGCTCCTTAAGGTCGGCTCGAATCGCTGAGCCGTGGCTAAAATAGCCCTCCCAATCTTTTGCGCACGACAAAACCAACACACTCGGCAGCGATAAGCCGGTACAAAGTGCAGATGGTCGGTCGATGATTGGTCTGAGAGTGAAAGACCCTCTGTGCGCATAAAAAAGGAGAACGTCTAAGACTAAGAAGTCTTTTTGATCTAGTTCAATGAACGTCTCGGGAAAACTGGCCACCTGAGAGACATTTCGCGAGGGACAATTAGCGAAACTGGCACTTCTTGAAATCGGCTTGCCTATGGCGTCCTACTTGGCAAGTTCAACCGATAGCGTTTCAACTCTTCGACCGAGGTCAAACAGACGTCCATTGTCAAGCGTCGATCCTTTCGGCGATTGGCTGGTGCCACTGCTTGTCAAACATGGTGCGTTCACACACTTCCATTCTTTTTGATTGTGCGAACAATTAGTAGTGCGCCGTTTCTTAAAAGCCCCCAAATGAAATTAGTTACCGTGTCCGTCGGTATTTGCGTCATTCTTGCCGCCAGTGTGGGCGAGGCGACGGCTGGCGGTCAGAAATCCCATCCACATAACAGCAGGCAAGCATGCACCATTGTTCGTAAGAATGTGGTGGCATCTGGGCCGTTCACAGCGGCCGCGCAGCCTTCATCCAACCGGCATGTCGTGCAAGGCATCCCGGACAAACGTCAAAAAACGACCAAAGCTAAAACAGCCGTTACTTCTAAATTCAACTCTGTTTCGGCCATCGATCAGCGCAAACCGACTGACGATCCGACTTGGGCGCCTATAGATGTAAGTGATCTAAATCATCTGACCGAGTAACAAATCTAGTTTCCGTCTGTACAGCACAGTTCCAAAAAGCAAACCACACTGCCTCTCCTGGAGCGGCAGTGTGGCCTGTCATCGCGCAAAAAAAATCCTTGAGCTTTAGGCAGCGACAGCGGCTGCGATTCGAATTTCCTGCTATCAAGCTAACAGAATCGCTCTGCCGAAGCAGTGCGTGATCGCGCACGACAATGTGCGAGTTATGCTCTGAGTTTTTTGCGCAAGCGGAGCGAAGATGAAGGCACATCAGCGCAGAGGAAATTGCATCATGTTGTGCCAAAGAGAATATTTCACATCGAGCAAAGAGCTGTCGTTTCGCTCTGATCGGGCAAAAATGTCGGTTTCCCTGAATAGGATTCGATTCTCGCAAAGCGACGAACGCGTCGGCTGGCTGAGCGCTTTGGGCAATATTCTGGAGCAGTGTCCAATGCTGGCAGGGCTGTTTGGGGACCGTAAATAATTCTTCTTGACAATGTGGCTTAAACGTTCATAATATGAACACCCCACCCGCCTTACTAGATTCAACATGCTGGATGAATCGCGCAAACAGCCGGACGCATTCGAACGCGTCCGGCGAGCGGAAGCTTCTATCGAAGCGCAACGTCTTTTAGAACATCACGATCCTCACCAGGGCGAGAGTTCAGACGTTCACTTGCCGCCACACGATCGGATAGGACAAGCCGACTATCCGCACGTTTATATTGATCATGGACAACAGCCCAAGTCGGACTCGTCGAACAACGGTGTAAACACACAGTCGACTGATGGACAGCCGACCAAACAAGGTGCTGGAACACAGTCGAGCGACGCGCAGCAACCTGCCGCCACTCACAGCGATGCGCAGCAAACGACGCAGAACTCAGCGGGCGCAGACGCCAAACAAACTTCGGGCGCCACCGTGCTCGGAGCCGACGGCAAGCCGATGGGTCAACTCATAAGTGCACCGCCTGGGACAAAAACAAGTGATGGACAGCCGATCGCCGGACTTCTTATTGGACCGGACGGTAAACAGATTGGTGAGCTGATCGCTAATCCCCAATCTCCAGGAAGCGATGTTCAGGCGAGTGGA
Organism: Candidatus Obscuribacterales bacterium; assembly: GCA_036703785.1. Classification (GTDB taxonomy): domain Bacteria; phylum Cyanobacteriota; class Vampirovibrionia; order Obscuribacterales; family Obscuribacteraceae; genus JADYXS01. The sequence continues at coordinate 4,767 of DATNQY010000298.1, read as the reverse complement.
CTGCCGAACGGCATGATCATTGGTAATGACGGCAAACAGATCGGTCAGTTGGTCAATTCCAAGACTACCGAACAGCCCGGCTCGGGTGATTCGACGCAAACCGCGGCGATTGTCGGAAGCAATGGCAATACATTAGGTGAAGTCCTAAACACTGCCCATCCAGCTAGTGCCGGCGATTCGCCGCAGATTGTCTCCTCGAACAACACAGCGGCCACAACAGATACAACGCAAGTCGCCCAGTCAGCGAATACGCAATCTACAATTACGAGCAACGACGCGCAGCCTACCGGTCAAGCGACGAGCACGGAACGCTTTCCGGCAAGTACGACCGACGCGCAGCAGGTCGCGCAAGCGACGAGTCCATCGCCGAATGCGGCAGCTGGCACGGACGTGCAGCCGGTCGGTCAGTCGACGTCTGCTCCAGCGAACGGAACTGCCACCAGTGATGCGCAGCAGGTCGGCCAGTCGACGGCCGCTCCAGCGAACCCAACTGCCACCACGGATGCCCAACAAGTTGGTCAGTCCCCTGCTTCACTGAACGGAGCTGCCACCACGGACGCGCAGCAGGTCGGACAAAGTGCAACATCGTTGAAGAGCGCGGCGACCACAACTGACGGACAACAAATTAGCCAATCAGCCAGCGGCGCGTCAACACAAGCCACGGCAACTTCGGATACCCAGCAGGGGGGCGCGCAAGGTGCCACCATACTTGGTGCCGACGGGAAACCGCTCGGACAGCTAATTGGTGCCCAGCAGAACGCCAGTACGACGGACGGTCAGGCGGTCGCAGGAGTCTTGGTTGATAACAACGGTCAACAAATCGGACGATTGATAGCGAACGCGCAATCGGGAGCCGGTGCTGCGACGGAAACGCAACAGCCAGGCACTCTCCCGACTGGCGTCATTGTCGGCAATGATGGCAAACAAATTGGACAGCTCGTAATATCGAAGCCGCCGGTCGCGGGACAAGCAACTGAGTCGACGCCGGTGCCGACAATCATTGGTAATGACGGTAAGGCGATCGGAGAAGTCGTTAGCAGTGGAAACATTGGCGTCACTGTCACTGACGGACAGCAGAGAGCCACGGCACCCAACATTGCTGGATTGCAAGGCACTGATGCCAAGCCGGTTGGTCAGATTGTTAGCGGTGCGCAAAACGCGGCGGCGACCAGCGATGCGCAGCCGGTTGGCGGATCCGACGCAACAACTAGAAGCATCGACAACGGAACGTCTGTAGCCACTGCCAACCAAGCTGATTCGCAACAGGTTGCTTCAACAAACGTTTCCTCCGCCGGGAATAATCCGTCGACCACAAGCGAACTTGCCTCGGTATTCCAGGCGCACGACACGGCCGGTGGTGTGCCCGCAACAAGCGGTGATGTCACGCAGGCACCGCCGTCACAACCAGCACCTACAGTGTCGGGGACCGCCGACGGCGCTGCAGTTTCTGCATCCGGTAGTGAGTACACCGTGCAGAAGGGCGACAGTCTGTGGAACATCGCCGCCCAACAGTTAGGTGATGGGTCCAAGTGGCAAGAAATCTATAACTTGAATCAAGGTGCAATCGGTAACAACCCGAACGATATTCAAGTTGGCGCGCAGTTGAAACTGCCGGGGAGCAGTGATGCGAACGCCGCACAGCCGGCAGTGGGGACGGCAGGCACCGACAGCACCGTTCATGGCGCGCCGCAAGGTGCAGCCAGCGAAACTGCAGGGGCTGGACAGCCGGCTGCGCCCACTGACACCTCGCATGCCGCACAACCGGCTGCCACCACCGACACGGTTGCCGCTGGACAGCAGGCTGCGCCCACTGATGCCTCTCATGCCTCTCATGCCGCACAACCGGCCGCCCCTAATGACTCCGCTTCGCCTGTACAACCGGCCGCGGCCGCTGACACTTCGCATCCGGCACCGCCGGCTGCCACTACCGACAATCATGCCGGAACGGCGAATGCGGCCGGTGATAGCGTTATGGCTGGACAGCAATCCGCCACCACCGGCGATGCCAGCCATGCTGTTCAGCAGACCTCCAGTGACGCAGTCCAGACGCAACCGGCACAGACGCCGCCAGTTTCAACCGAGACGGCGCAGTCCTCGGCCGCACCGAGCGCATACACAGTGCAGAAAGGCGACAGTTTGTGGAACATCGCAGCCCAACAGCTCGGCGACGGGTCCAAATGGCAGGAAATCTACAATTTGAATCAGGCTGTGATCGGTAACAATCCAAACGACATTCAGATCGGAACACAGTTGAAAATGCCCGGGACCAACGAATCAAGTCTCGGTGGGCAGTCTGCCGCTGTATCATCGCCGGCGGGAACCGATAACGTTGCTCATGTGGCACAGCAAGGTGCGACCGGCGAGACCGCTCCGGCTGTCCAGCCCGCTGCCAGCAACGACACGTCTCATGTCAGCCAGCCAGCCACCGACGCTTCCCCTGTCACCCAGCCGGCTGCCACCACCGACACCGCTTCCCATGTTGCCCAGCCGGCTGCCACCACCGACACCGCTTCCGCTGGACAGCCTGCTTCGACAACCGACAGTTCGCATACCGCACCGGCGGCTGTCGGTACTGACGTTCATGCTGGGACGACCAACACACCGGGCGACACGGCGACGGCTACCCAAACGACTGCCACCGTGGGTGATGCCAGCCGCCCCGTTCCGCAGGGCGGCAACGAAGGAGCTCCGGCGCCGTCGTTACAACAACCGCCTGTTTCCAGCGAGACTGCACCGGCCCCGGCTGCACCCAGCCAATATACCGTGCAGAAGGGCGACAGTTTGTGGAACATCGCTGCGCAACAACTCGGCGACGGGTCGAAGTGGCAAGAAATCTACAATCTGAACCAGTCCGCAATTGGTAGCAATCCCAACGATATTCAAATAGGCACTCAGCTGAAAATGCCGGGTGGCTCGGATGCGAACAGCGCTGGACAACCCGCTGCGGTGACACCGCAAGCCGGCAGTTTCGACAGTGTGCACACTGCCCAGCCGGCTGCAACTGCCGAGACAGTTTCGTCTGGACAGCCGGCAGCCGCCGGCGACGCCGCTCATGCTGCACAACCATCTGCAACCGGCGACGCCGCTCACACGGCACAACCGGTCGCCACGACCGACGCTTCCTCAGCCAGTGCGAAACCCTCAGTGGATTCCGCTAGTGTGGCGTCACCGGTCGGAGCCGCTGACAGCTCTCACGCGGCACAGCCAGCTGCCACCCCGGACGCGGCTGCTGGCCCGCCGAAGGCCGCCAGTGATTCGGCTAACGCAGGATCACAGATTGCCACCGGCAGTGATGCGACGCATGCCGGACAACAGAGTGGAACGGACGCGACCCATGCCGGACAACAGAGTGGAACGGACGCGACGCCTGCCGGTCAACAGAGTGGAACCGACGCGACGCATGGCGGACAGCCCGCCTCCGGCACTGACGGTGCTGCACTGCAGCCACCCCAGGGTCCGCCGCCGCAAATCTCGCCTGCCTCGGTCGAACCTAATACGGCCTCGGCTGCAGCGAACGAATATACGGTACAGAAGGGCGACAGTCTATGGCAAATTGCTGCCCAGCAACTTGGGGATGGGTCTAAGTGGCAAGAAATCTACAATCTGAACCAGTCCGCAATAGGTAACAATCCCAACGACATCCAAATCGGCACGCAGTTGAAAATACCGGGCGGAGCCGATGGAAACGGTACGGCATCTCAAATCGGCAACGGCGAAAGCGTTCATGTCGCACAGCCGGCTGCCACCAGCGACACCACGCACCCCGGGCAACCGGCTGCGACGCCCGATGCTCATGCTGCGACGCCTGATGCGCATGCTGCGACGCCCGATGCTCATGCTGCAACAGTCGATGCTCATGCTGCAGCGGCCAATGCCACCAGCGAGTTGGCCACTGCGGTTGTTCAGACAGTCGATGGCCATAGCACCCAAGCAACGCAAGTATCAGCTTCGGATTCCGGAAGCGCTTCAGCTCCGGATTCTCACTTACAGCCCACCGGCGATTCTAAGTCCGACGGTCTAACGGTGCTGTCCGGACATATCTCGCAGACGGCCTCAGGCGGCTCAAACGATAATGTCGCACCCGCCAATACGGATGTCGTGGCTCCTCTTCCTGCACAGCAGCATACCGATGCGCCATCGCCATCGCAATCGGCGCCTGACCGCGCTGACGCGCCCCAAGCACCACAGCCGGCACCACAGCACACCGACGCGCCCCAAGCACCACAACCGGCACCACAGCACACCGACGCGCCCCAAGCACCACAGCCGCCACCACAGCACACCGACGTTCCCCAACTTGCGCCCGTCGTCACGGATCATTCGGCGCCAGTGAATGTGACACCAGTCTTTTCTGCGAGCGCCGAAATCAGTCAAAGCTCGGACTCATCGAGATTGACTGACAGCTCCCGGTTCGTCACAAGCTCTGCCGACAACAACCGTTATATGACGGGAGCGGAAATCGCTCTGGCGGCGATGCTCGTGAGCAGCGCATTCTCGAAATCACGCGATGGCGGAGATAACGGCAGCGGCAGCCCGCAAGCCGGCTTCTCGGCGACAGCCGGTTCGCCACTCGAAGCGGCGATCAAATCAGCAACCGAGAACGTGATCGCCTCAACGACAATTGGTGCTTCCGAAAGCGCGCCGGCTCGCGCGGGTTCGGATTCTCCAGTAGTGGGTTCAGGAACGGCGCCCCGAACTGCCGATGCTCCCATAACAGTCGCCGGCGTTGCAGCTGCGGCAATGGAGCCGACAGCAGTGACAGGCTCA
>DATNQY010000297.1:0-11656 GCA_036703785.1 Candidatus Obscuribacterales bacterium | reverse complement strand
GGTTCAAGGAAAGTGTTCGTCGGAAGAAGTCAAAAGGGTCAGCTGACGCAGCTTAACGGAGGAATTGCATGAAGGAAGAAGAACAAGTGCTCAAAATTCGTTTGCCGCGAGTGATCAAATTTCATTTGCCGAAAACAAATGCCTTCCCGAGAAGAAATTCGGTGGTGGAAGACACTTCGGAGGCGTTGACGGTATTACGCGTTGAAATGTAGGGGTGCGCCGCCGTCACTCGATTGAGCTGGTATTCGCTGAAAATGGCGGTATCGTACATACAGAGAGCAGAGATCGGCAGCTCAAGAAACAGTTTATTGCAGAGAAATTCGTACTCCGGCACAACATCCAATTCGCGCTGCGCAGCGGATAACCATGTCATCTGAGCCGCAACACGGACGGATTGATATCCCTCGTTGCATGCGGTCAGTCGTGCTTTCCAGAATACGATGACTTCCTCGGCTTTTACTGTTGCCGAGGTCGGAAAGCCTTGATTGTTCGCCACTACAAGTGAACCATTCTCCAGATGCTCGTTTGGATTCAGCCCAGCCACCCGAAGTGCCTGCACCGCTTCTTCAACGCCGTAGTCGATGCCGACCACAACTATGCATTTCTGTCCTTGGCGAAGCCCCTCGATAATAAATGCGACCCATATCCGCTCCATTTCCAAATGCGTCCGGTAGAAGCAACAGACGTGTTTATGCGCCCCGACATAGGGCAGTTGAGCTTCAGCGGCCGAGTCGATGTGATTATGTTCGGTGTAATCGTTTGAAGACATGCTACTTGAAGCAAAACTGAAATCGGTTCGCCGTCATTACGCTTAGACTGCAATCATACCGCGCCATTACAGGAATACGCGCGGAAACGTGCCAGGCGGTTCCGGATTTGGCGCTAGGATGCTTGCACTCCTGCTTTTCGTAACAGCGCCCGTCGAGATGTTGTTGAACTGCTCGAAGTAGCTCGGCATCGAGCCACCAAATCCGCAGCAGCCGATATGTACTTTGGCAGCCATTAAGGTTTGAAAAATTACGGGCTAGACCTCATCATGCTCGTCCAGAGGCAGACTGAACCAGAACCGCGATCCCTTGTCCGGCTGGCTTTCCACTCCGACCTGTCCGCCGTGGCGCTCGACAACCAGTTTGCAAATGTACAAACCAAGTCCAAACCCTTGTGGCACATTCGCGCTGTCACCCTGCTCGAATTTTTGAAATAATTTTTCTCGCGCTGCTTCAGGAATGCCGGGGCCTTCATCAGTAATCGAGAGGATAACCCTCTCCGGCTCGGCCCGGCTGGAGATCACTATTGATCCGCCCAAAGGCGAGAATTTGATCGCATTGGAAATCAAATTTACCAGTACCTGATGAAAGCGATTTTTGTCTGCGATTACTTGCTGCGCAGACACATCGTTTTTCAGACAGAGATTTTTCTCCTGAGACAAAACGGCAATGTTTTCGATCGTCTCTTCAACTAATCCACGAAGTTCGACAGCTTCGAGGGACAACTTGAGCTTCCCAGACTCCAGTTGGTCGATAGCGAGAAGATCCTCGACGAACGACGTCAGCCGGGTAAGGCTCCTCTTAATGGTCTTCACCCGCTTGTCGTAATCATCTCGCGAGGACATCGCATCCGGTTGCAGTAGCAGATCGAGCGAAACATTGGCCGAGAGAAGTGGTGCTCGCAAATCATGCGAGAGCATTTCCGTCATCGTTTTGCGGTGCTGAGCGGCGTGCTCTAATTGCCTCGAGGCATTATGTAGCACCTCATCAAGATACGCGAGCTCATCGCCACCGCCCACGCGCAACTCCATCGGTTTTCCAGTCGGCACAGATGCGGCGTTCTGCATAAGGATCTTAAGCCGCTTGGTGACGTCCCCGAGAAAATACAGTAGTAAGCCGAGGGTCAAAAATATTTCGGCGATGCCGGCAAAAAATATTTTAGCCTCGATGCGGGCCCGCGATGCACGTGTTTGTGCTCGCTTGACACGCAAAGATTCGATTTCCTTGCTCTTTGCCGCCTCGATAAGCTCCTGTTGCAGACCCAACGACTTCGCGCGCGGCGCCAGATCCATCATTCGCTGAAGATCGGAAGCCTCAGTCGGCTTCTTTTTCATCTCGACCAGTAACCTATACGAATCATCGACGAGCGGCTCTAACGCCGCCATCACCCTCAGCACGTTCGGATCTTGATTCATGAGCTGCTCTTCTCTTGCAATCAAAGCGCGCACGTTAGTGCGAAAAGTATCAGGGTCCAAATTGTCCGGCTTGGCCTTGCCTGTTCGCCAGGCTGTTTTTAGAGCGCGCGAGATAAGCGCATAAATTTGACTGCCAGTGTCAATAGCCTCGCTGACGTTTTCCTCCTCCCTGGACATCCGATCCATTTCCTGGAAAGAGGTGAACAATTGAAAGAGGAGAAACCCTTGCAATGCCGCGGGAATCAGCAAAAGGATCAATCCCTTGTGCAAGATGCGAAGTTTCACTCAACGTCCTCAGCTCGGATCATATAACCAGAGCCACGAACGGTTTGAATCAGTTCGTCGTCCGTGAGTAGCTTGAGTTTGCGCCGCAATACCTTCATGTGGGTGCGCACTATATCCTCGGAAGATTCAGTCTCAGACGGCCAAACTGCCTTGAACAATGCCGACGTTGAATAGAACTTGCTCGGGTTGGTGCACAGTGTTTCCAGTAGACTGCTTTCCGTGGGCGACAATTGAACGTTCTCGCCATCGCGGATAATAACTCGAAGTTGTGGATCGAATTCCACTTGCTTCAAATGCACCTTCGGTTGCCGCAGCACATGCGGGCGACGTTTGACCGCGCGAATTCTCGCCAATAGTTCCCGCACGTTGAAGGGTTTGGTCAAGTAATCATCGCCACCTGCATTCAATCCCTGCTCAATGTCGTCTATGCCCTGGCGCCCGGTCAAAAAGATAATCGGCGTCATGCCACCGTTGGTTCTGTACTGCTTGCAAATTTCCGGGCCGCTAAGATCCGGTAGGTTCCAATCCAACAGAATGATGTCGTAATGAAACCCTTTCAAAAGCTGCTGCGCATCCAGTCCAGTTTCGCACAGTTCCACCACCCAACCTTCCCGCTGCATGGCTGTCTTCAATTCGAGAGAACTGTCCCGGTCGTCATCGACAATGAGCATCTTTGGCACGGCTCGTCCTCGCAGTTGGCGGTGGCGCCTGCGGAAAGTTTAGCAAAACTTTCTGACGCGCTCATGAGAGCGTCAGGACGAGGCTTCGGCCATGCGCTGCACGACTTTCGCCTCTTTACGTGCAATGTACGGGCTTTTCGTCAAGGTTATGGGCTACGCCGGACCCTCTTGCTGATTGATGCGCGCCGATGCCGCTTTCGTGCTTTGTCTGATGGTGTTCGTGGTGAATATGACCGTGTCTGTGCGCCTCGCTGTGTGATGCATGAGCGTGGGCGTGTGCATGGCTCTGCCCTTCACCGTGCGTTGCATGCGCAGAAGGATGCGCGTGCCGCGCCGGCGCTTCGGAGTGTTCGTCTTTATGGGCCGACTGAAAACTAGTGCCGCTGCAATCTGTGGAAGATTGAACGGGGTTGAGCGCTCCGGAATCGCGATATTTGTCCGCAGTCCGGTCCGCACCATTGCCCTGTTGCCCCTGTCCCATGGCGCAACTTTCTTGTCCGGGTGGCAGCTTATGAACCTGGTCCGAACTGCCATTGGAGACGATCATGTCGTCGCGCACCTTTACTCCGTTGGCCGCATCTCCGCCTTTCGATATGGGCATGTTATCGTGTATCTTGAAGCCGTTGCCGACGTCTGGGCCGTTCAATACGGGCATACTGTCGTACACCTTGAGTCCGTGATCACCGGATGCGCATCCGTTCGACGCTCCGAAGCTGATCGAGTCCTTGGAAATCGACGCCGGACTCAAATGCTGATCCGCGGTATTCGTCGTTTTTGCGGACAGGTGCCCTGAAGCTTCTCGACCGTAGGCAGAGCTAGCCATATCAGCCGAGTTTCCTCTTTCGGAAGCGCGCTCAACACGCTGATGACTGGACGATTCCAAGCTGGCATTTGACATCGGCAACTCCTCAAAAAACGCGCATTGCGCCAAGAAACTGAAGCTGGCAGGACCTTACCAGCTTGAATGTGGAGGCAACGTGGACCCCGCAAAACGCGGAGAGCCCTAACAAATCCCTAACGCCGAGGCGCCGATACTAGCAATGTCAGCCCAATCCAATTCAAGGAGATAACCCAATGAATCCTCTTAACGAAACCGAAACGACATCGATAACCGCGGCGCGCAAGCCCCTGCCGGGAATGAAAGTTCTCCGCAACGTCAACGAAAAAGGAACGCAAAGCAGCTCTACCATGCAAGCCTCTTACGGCGGCAAATCATACACGTTCGCCGTGCCGGCATCAGGTCCGTGGTCCGCCCTGGGCTAGAGATGAACAATGCATCTCGATGAAAACGACACTGCAGAAGCAGTGTCGTTTTGTTGTTGACCGGGGCCATCGTTGGTTATGATGCTGCCCAGAAAATCTTGGGCAAAGATCTTGTCTTCTTTGATCCATGCTGTTTGTCCTGCAGAATGATGCCCGTCTCCCCAAATTGACCTAAATTTTTCGGTAGAGATCCAGTGCATCACGCGGCACAAGTCGCATCGGTGGGACTTTGTAGCAACTCTACCGTCCTCCCGTCAGGGTCGCGCACTGTCGCACGCAGTCCCATCGGAGTATTACGGGGCGTTGCGGTTTGACCTAGTGACCGTAGAGTCTTCTCGATGTCGTCAACCTTGAGCCCGAGACGGAGTCCAGCATCTGGAATCGAACCATCGAGAATCGGGTAGAGTTCAAGGACAAAGTCGTCGCTCATCGTAGCGGCATAGTGTTTCGGACCATTTCCGTGTTTCTCGTTCTCGAACTTGACACCGAGGTCCGAGTAGAACCTTCGCAATTCCTCCAGTCTGGATGTCCGCAATACCAACAAGTTGATCTTCATCTTGTCCCCCTCGTTGTGAGGCTCCATCTTTTCCGTCCATCCGGAATTTCTACTGCTAATCCAACGAGCTGTTTTTTGATCGCGCCCTTAAATTAAAGCGCCTCATCAAGCTTGAGTTCTCTCTCGGTTGCATCCGGAAGAACAACTTTCACGAGAAGCTCGCAGCCCAAGGCGTGCACATATGCCGTTAACGTGGAGACACGACAATCGGATCTCGATTCCTGCCGGGAAACCCCACCCTGGTTCGTCTGCAATCGCTTTGCCACTTCATCCTGCGACAGCCCTAATTCTTCGCGAATGTCTTTAAGCCTCACTGATTGTGGTGGCACGGTAGGACGCTTGCAATTGAGAAGATGAACGACCCGAGTGAGGGCAGTGTCCAGATCACGAAAAACCTCATCGGCACCTTCACCGTAGCCATGCGTTTTATCCGCAACGAGTCCGAATCCCTTTTTCGCCTGCCATGCAATTGCGAGGTGATAGTCGGGCAAGAACACGTCCAGCACCCAGACTCCCGTTTTACGAAGGGGCTCATCAAGACTAACTCTCGCAGTCGGAAATGCTCCTTCTATGATCCTCTGCATTCGCTGGATGTCGTTTATCGCGTCGATCTCATTTTTTGGCTGGATCTTGTGCATCCCACACCCCCTTTCCATTAGCACCCGGCTTCGTAAATTGAACTTCTTCCGGGTCTAGTTGCCGCACTTCTATGGCGCCGTTACTCGCAATGAACGTGTTATGGTTCGAGTTTCTATACCGGAGCACCTCTGGAAAACCGTCAACCTTGCGGACCGAATCCATCTGTGGAGGATAGAGCCTACCGTCTGCTGGGTGCTCGCCGCGGGTGCAGCTCCGAGTAGCTCATAGAAGAGTTCTAGACGAGCTTTCTTTTTCATCCATGCTCCGTAAACCCTCCTGAACCCCTGAAATTATACCCTCAAAGGCATATGTCGTCGAGGGTATATGCCCTCAGAGTAATAATATCCGGATTCTAGACCGAGTTAGGGGGATATTTGGGTTCCAAGAAAGCCCAACATTTATGTACGACGCTGACTCCGTTATGGATACGCTGAGCCATGGGCGTTATGGGGCGCCAAGCCGCTTTAACGGTTTTATTCGTTTTTCCCGCTCTTCATGTGTTTGATGCGAGCGAGGGTATGTAGCATAATCGCGCATTCTATTTCTTCGCCGCCGCGCAGAACAGAGACGGTGGCTTCCGCAATCACAAGCGTCCGTCCGACTTTGATGATGCCACCACGGGCAATGAGCCTCTCGCCGCGGGCTGGCTGCATGAAATTGATTTTGAATTCCGCTGACACGCATTCTTCTTCGGGTGGCAGGACAGTGTACGTCGCGTAGCCGGATGCGGAGTCCGCAGCCATGGCCACGACACCGCCGTGGAACAGTCCATGTTGCTGACGAACAAATTCGCTGTATGGCAGTTCTGCCCGTACATGACCGAGGTTGATCTCGGTTAGTTCGCCGCCCAGCCGTTTAAAGCCTTGATGCTCGAAGCTGTGGCGAATCTTTTGCTCGAAGTTTGGATCGAGTACGCGCAGTTGTGGACGGCGAGATGTTTCAAAGGTCATTATCGTGTTTACACGTTAAACCGGAAGTGCACCACATCACCGTCTTTCATGATGTACTGTTTGCCTTCCAAGCGCATCAGTCCTGACTCCTTGGCGCCTTTCTCGCCGGCAGACCTAATGTAATCGTCATAGCCGATAACTTCGGCTTTGATGAAGCCGCGTTCGAAGTCGGTGTGGATGACGCCCGCGCATTGTGGTGCCGTCATGCCCTCGTTGAACGCCCAGGCACGCACTTCCTTTTCGCCGGCAGTCAGATAGGTTCGCAGACCGAGAAGCTCGTATGCGGCGCGAATTAACTGGTTCACCCCTGAATCTTTGACCCCCAGGGTTTCGAGGTAGCTGGCGCGTTCTTCCGCTTCGAGCGATGACAGCTCAGCTTCAATCTGAGCTGAGATGACTACGACCGGACGACCTTCCTCCTGAGCTTTCTTGCGAAGCTCTTGCACATATTTATTTCCATCCGGATTAGCAAGCTCTTCCTCTTTGACATTTGCGGCATACAACAGCGGCTTGGTGGAAAGCAGCTGCAGCTGGGGCAGAATAGCCAACTCTTCGGCAGTGAACATACTGAAATCAATAGCCTCGACCTTATCTATCGCAGCCATTATCTTGGCGAAGATGTCGGCTTCCATTGCGGCGCGCTTGTCGCCTTGCTTCGCTTGCTTCTGCAGGCGGTCCAGCCGCTTTTCGATCGATGCTTGATCCGCCATCGCCAGCTCGATGTGAATTGTCTCGACGTCACGAATGGGGTCTACGCGCCCGTCAACGTGAGTGATGTTTTCATCTTCGAAGCAACGAACCAGGTGCACAATGGCATCTACTTCGCGAATGTGCGAGAGAAACTGATTGCCCAAGCCTTCGCCCCGGCTGGCACCCCGAACCAGTCCCGCGATATCGACGAATTCGAAAACGCTGGGAATTACTTGCTGAGGTTTAACTATCGCCGCCAGCTCGTGCAGACGACCATCGGGCACTTTGACTATGCCCGTGTTCGGTTCGATGGTACAGAAGGGATAGTTGGCGCTTTCGGCCTGGTATGACGCAGTCAGCGCATTGAATAAAGTGGACTTGCCGACGTTGGGGAGACCAACGATTCCTGCCTTGAGCACGGGGGTTTCCTCGATTAAACAATACTGATCTAGCACCCTTGAGCATTGATATAGCTAAACCTTTCGATTCTGTAAACAAAATTCTGTAACGCACACTGCAGAAGCAGTGTCGTTTTGTTGTTGTCGCTGCCGTCGCCGGTCATTATCCTCAATTCACAAAACATTTTCCGAATCTGAGAAGTAGCATGGGTGAACCTTTTAGTTTGATTTGCCCGCTTAATATCGCCCAAACTAAATAACTACGATGAGACAGAAACTTTAACCAAGCAGCACTATCTGCGGTAACTATCAAATCCGCTTGACCGGCGGTACCGCGATTGACGTTGACTCGCTGGTTCTTTATCGTCACAGTCGCTTCGCATCGCTCTTGCCCAGTGAAATTGAACTGGTAAGTCGCATCGAGCCCTTTTGCCCGAGAGCGTTGGAAAACTCTGCGCAATCCGTTGAGAAAGCCATCAATGGTTTGAGGGATCAGCCCATTATGAATACGCTTCACTGACTTGTGCGGAAACCGCTTCTGCACGTATTCTTCGGCGTCCGACCCAGGCACCACATAGATCACTTCTTTCTTCTCCTGAAGTGGCTTCACCACGTCTTTTACAAACTCCTGGCGGTGTTCCAAAAATTGACCGATCACATCTTCGCCGGCAGGGCAAACAGCCATGCAGTACGCTGCCTTGTAATTGGCACCAAAAGAAAGACTCTGCCACATCGAAGCGTTTTCGCCGGCAGTCACCTTCTTGCTGAAGTGATCCGGACTGCTGCTTGCCACGATGGTATTAACCCAATCCTGAAAACCACCCATGAACTCCCGATAGTTGTGCGTGTAGCAAGAAGAGAAATTGAAAGAACCATCAGCGCTAATAGCACCAACCGGACAGGCGGCAACGCAGAGCTTGCAGCTCAGACATGGGTTGTAGTCCAGGGGCTTTGAGTACGACGTCAGAGGGGCATCAAGGAGAATGGTGCCTAACAGAATAAAATTGCCGAACTTGGGATGTATAACATTGCGATGGATGCCCATCTTTCCCATCCCAGCGGCTACAGCTACAGTCTTGTGCGCGACGAGCCAGATGCGATCAGGAAACTTCTGGATCTCCATCGGGAAGCCCATAGTTACGTTGATGGCGTGCAATCCCCTCTCTTCCAAACTGCGCACAATCCGCCTGGAGATTTCGTTGACCTCATCCCCAGCGTGATGAAACTCATTGTTCGCCAAGGACCGCGCCGGATTTCTGATGTCGTCTCGATTCATCCTTCCGACAATGCTGACTAAGGATTTGGTCTGTGGCCAACACTCCAGAATCTTTGCCCTTTCGGAGTCCAGCTCGCTGCTCTCTAGTTGCACGAAACCCACATCATCGGCACCGTGTTTCAAGCAAAGATCCTTCAGCCACTCAGTATCAATAGAAGTGATTGCTTCCTTGGGGCTGTGAACGTGAGACAGATATCGCTTTACAGTCGGATGCTCAGCGAATTGTCTGATCGATTGGTCGGCAGAGTTGCCGTCTCCCTTACGCATTCAGCTTCCTCCGGTTATGTGTATCTACACCTATCATTGCAAAAAAAATCTTAGCCTATCACTGTCATTGCGGTGACGGCCGCTAACTTCTGAGAAAGATCCGTCCAGTTTTGCTTACCCAAGCGGGACACCAAAGCTGCCTGTGCCTGCTCCCACAGTGGAATGGCTTTGTCCAGGATAGCTCGTCCTTTCTCCGTGCTCTGGAGTAACTTCATCCTCTTATCCTTGCCCTGCACGACTTCGGCTAATCCATCCCGGACCAAGAGTTCAACATTTCTCGTCAACGTTGTCCTGTCCATGACAAGCTCGTCAGCTAGCGTGCCTATCGGAACCGGACCAGCAAGCGTTAAAGACACTAACAAAGTGAGCTGAGTTACCTTGAGCCCGGACTCCTGCAAGGCGGCGTCATAGAACTGTGTCACAGCCCGCGAAGCCTTTCGCAATTTGAAGCAGGCACAGCTGGAAGCAATTTCCCTTGCTTTGGCATCCATATTGTTGACCGATTTCGTTCTCATATTGGGAGTATATACACCTAATTTCAAACTGTCAAGCATTCGGCAGTGTTGTCTCCCTGCGGATGCGATGGTCTCTCGGCTAAAGGACCCTGCGCCATAACAGGCACAATTATTGATGCGCGAAATCCTTTATTTCATTGATCTCGCGTTCTCGATATGGCGTACCGTCTGTTCGGAAAACGTCGTGGAACCATACCGTCGGCTTTTCCAGCACATACGGGCGCTGCCACGAATCCCACGGCAAGTACGTTTGGCTTTTGCCTGCCACCAGCCCCCAATTAATCATTCCTACGTTGTATTTGCGGGCGATCGGTAAGATGGTATCAAATGTGCTACCGGCTCCGCGCGCCATGTACTCGGTGCATATCAGAGGCCGGTGATAGCGTTGCAGTTGTAAAACGCGCTGCTCAAAGTCCTCAGGCCAGCCGTAGTTGTGGAACGACACGACATCTGACAGTTCGACTTGCAGCGCTGCCATAGGGCTCATTTTGTCCTGCGCGGACCAGTCGCCGATCCAGATGCCTGACGACAGAGGCTGGGACGGATGTGCCGCACGGGCCCAGGCAAACACCTGTGGCAAGAGTTGACGAACTAAGGCTTCTTTGTTTTTGGGCTCTGACTCGCCGTAAGAGCTGCCATTCTGATTATCAGGCTCATTCCAAACATCCCACAAGAGCACGCGTTTATCGGCGGCGAATGCACCGACAACGCCCTCGACATACTGCCTCAATCGAGGTTGCTGTGAAGCATCCGCCAAAGCCAGTGCACCTGGCCCCTGCACCCAACCGGAATTGTGAACGCCCGGAATTGGCGGATGCTGTGGACCGAGCCGCGGATGTGGATCCCAGCATGAGTCGAAAAGAACCAACATTGGGCGGATGTGGTGCCTCGACGCAATTGAAAGAAATTCGTTCAACCGATTTTTAAAACCTTCGCTGTCTTGCTGCCAGAGCAGGTCGTGCAGAAAAACACGTGCCGTGTTCATCCCGATCGATTCGGCCAATGCGAGTTCCTTATCGATCAGTTTGGGATTGAACGTCGGCTGCTGGAACATTTCGAGCTGGTTGATTGCATCACTCGGCAAAAAGTTGGCACCAATCAACCGCGGTTGTTGACTGTACCAATTAGTGGCCTTTTCTTGGCTCCATTTTTGATCGTCCATTGCTTGCACCCATTGCGAAGCGACAACAAACGCGATTGAAACGAACAGCAGTAAAATTGGACGCAACGACGGAATCCGTGAGAAGTTCCACGAGAATAACAGCAGATCTCCGTTTTCGCAAATGGGCAAATTGCTATTGCGTGGAGAATTTGTACACGGTGGTCGTTCTGTATGTCTCTCCAGGATGCAGCAAAGCACTCGGGAAATTAGGATGGTGCGGGGTATCAGGAAAGTGCTGCGTTTCGAGACAAAAGGCGCCATATTTGTTGTATTTACCACCGGTGCCCTTCAAACTTCCATCCAACCAATTGGAGGTATACAACTGAATACCCGGCTCTGTAGTAAAGACTTCCATTGTCCTTCCGGATTTTGCATCGTGTGCTCGCGCAGCAAAATTCAAGCCGCCGCCGTGCTCGTCCAGTACAAAATTGTGATCGTATCCCGGATCAAGTTGCTTGACGCGCTCGCGGATCGCATGAGGCGAAGTGAAATCTAGAGGCGTACCCTCCACAGGCTCGATCGCACCAGTTGGAATTAGCCATTTATCAATGGGCGTGTAGTTGTGCGCTGCTATCGTGAGTTGCTGATCGAGCACATCACCGCTTCCGGCGCCGGCGAGATTGAAATATGAGTGGTTGGTCAAATTCACCGGCGTTGCCTTGTCGGTAGTGGCGGTGTAATCAAGCTTGAGCGAGTCGTCGTCAGTGAGAGTATATGTGACTGTCGCGGTCAGGTTGCCGGGAAAACCCTCCTCGCCATCTTTGCTCAGGCGTGTAAATGTGACGGAGGGGCC
>DATNQY010000296.1:0-12192 GCA_036703785.1 Candidatus Obscuribacterales bacterium | reverse complement strand
GAACACCTATGCTGTCCGTTTGCGCCCATGAAGCGCAATGAGCCGGGCCGCATATATTGTACTAAAGAAGCAGCCAACGCCCGCTGCGACTCCGGCGTTGGCTGCCTTATTCCGCGAGCTCTTTCGACCTAGCTCAAATCGGCTCGCGCACGTTTTCTCTTCCCTTCTGTGCAGTTGAGCAGACGCGCCCGAAAAAGAGATGTTCCGAGCGCTAGCTCAGCCATTGGGCTTGTCGCCGAATCTCCCACCCGCTTGAAAACCGATTCAGACTGCGCCGTAATGCTGCTTGGCAGCCTGCCGGCGTCGCGCTTCCTCGACGCGTTGCTCTAGCGAATCCAGCGCGATTGTTGATTTTTGTTTTACCAGGTCGTCCGGGCAGTTCATTTGCAAGTATTTGAGGTGGCTGATAGCCGGAAAGGTGGCTCCGGTTGTGTAATAAGCCATCGATAAAAACATGCGCGCCCGCCAGTCTGTTTTGTTCTTGTCCAGCGCGCGGCTAAGCAGCTTGATGGCTTGCGCGTAGTCTTGGGCGCGAAACGCGTTTATCCCATCCTCGACGGGATTTTTGTTGGATAAAACCAGTTCTTCCAAAGGTTTTGGGATTTCCATGCGCTACAGTCGAAATTGCCGTACCAGTCATATTCCCAGCCGGCAAAGAGATAATCAGGTTATGAGCATGGCATCGCCATAGCTGAAGAACCGGTAACGCTCAGCCACCGCGTGTTTATAGGCGCGCATGATCAGCTCGTAACCGCCGAAAGCCGATACCAAAACCAGCAGGCTGGAGCGGCTCAAATGGAAGTTAGTGATCAGACCGCCCACGATTTTGAACTCGAATCCGGGTTTGATATACAGGCGAGTCTGCGCGTCAATCTGCGGCTCGATGCGTCCGCTTCTGCCTGCAGTCTCCAGCGCCCGACAAGACGTCGTGCCGACCGCCAAAACGCGTCTTCCGGCAGAGAGAGCCGCGTTGATGGATTGAGCGGTTTCCTCCGTTATCGAGTAGCGCTCGGGCTCTATGGAATGTTGCGCGACAGTTGTAGTTATCGGCTTGAAAGTGCCGGGCCCGACATGCAAGGTGATCTTTTGCACCTCGATGCCGCGGTTTGCCAGGCGCTCGAATATGGTCTCAGAAAAATGCAGCCCCGCAGTCGGGGCCGCCACCGCCCCTGGTGCCTCGGCAAAAATGGTTTGATATCGTTCGAGATCGGCCGCCCGCAGCTGCACGGGCTGAGAGCGTTTGATATATGGCGGCAACGGCGCCAATCCGGATCCGGACAGGGTTTTATAAACGTTTTCCTGCGCGCCGAAGTCGAGTAGCACCCGGCGCTGTCCGTCTTCAGCATTCACAAACCCGCGCACGGTAACAGTCGATTCAGTGGACTGCGCGTCGGCACCGGCGGCCGTGAGCCCGCTGCTGAGGCTCAGCTGCTCGCCTTGCTTTAGCTTTCGAAGCGGCGTCGCCATCGCCAGCCAGACCCCGGGCTGGGCGGCTTCCGGGCGCAAAAGCAAAATCTCCACCTGGGCGCCCGTTTGGCGATGTGCCAACAAGCGGGCCGGAATCACCCTGGTATCATTGATTACGATCAAGTCTCCCGGCGACAAAAGGTCGGGCAAATCGGTGAATAGGCGATCCTCGATTGCCCCGGAGGCACGATTTACGCCGAGCAGTCGTGAACCGTGACGAACAGACGGCGGCTCTTGCGCAATCAACTCTTCCGGCAGATAGTATTCGAAGTCTTCGAGACTGAGCTGGGTTGAACTTAAATCCATGATTTATGCAATCAAATCTTAAACAGCAAATTATCGAAATCGCTCATGAGCTGGGCTTTCAGCGCACCGTCATTGCCGGCATGCAGCCCCTGACGCATGATTCGCAGCGGTATAAAAATTGGCTGCAACAGGGATTTGCCGCTGACATGGAATATCTTAAACGCAATCCCGATATTCGTACAACGCCTGAGCAGCTCTTTCCGCAATCATTGTCGGCGATAGTTGTTTCCACCAGCTATTACACGCCGCCGCCGGAATGCCCGGGCGACCATTACGGCAAGGTGGCGAACTACGCCGTGGGACTCGATTATCATGCTGTGCTGCGCGCGCGTTTGCGTGACTTGCGCAGTCGCATCGAAGCGATTGTAGGACGATCTCTTGTCGGCAAGGCGTTCACAGATGACGTCGCGCTCTACGAGCAAGGATTGGCGTTACGTCATGGGCTCGGATTTCGCGGCAAGAATGCGCTCATTATCGGACCCAAGCTTATGGGCTCGTACAACTTTATTGCCGAGCTGATTACTGACTTGCCGCTCGAGCCTGATGAGCCGTATTCCGGAACTTGCGGACAATGTTTTCGCTGCGGAGCGGCCTGCCCAACCGGTGCGATTGTCAATGCGCAAACCGTCGATGCGCGCTTGTGCATTTCGTATCTCACGATTGAGAATAAGCACGACATCCCGGTTGCACTGCGTCCGAAGCTCGGCTCTTGGGTGTTCGGCTGCGACGTATGTCAGGATGTTTGTCCGTATAATCAACGGCCGCCCGAGACTACGTGGAGCGAATTTCGTCCGGAGTTGGGCGTCGGTCATTACATCGATTTGTTTGGGTTGCTCGCGATTAGAACCGAAGAGGAATTTCGGGCGCGATTTCTGCCCACCCCGGTTAGAAGGCCGAAACGCCGAGGACTATTGCGCAATGCGCTCGTTGTGCTCGGCAACCAGCGCCCCACAGGTGGTGTCAAACGAATTTTGGATTTCGCTACCGGAGAGCCCGATGCCATGCTGCGCGAACACGCCGCTTGGGCAATCTCGCGTTACGGGTGCGGCGAGTCCAAACGATCGCTTGAACAACTCATATCCCGAGAGTCGGATGCGCAGCAGCGGGCGCAAATGCTATCGCACGTGAGCTAACCGACGCCTTCATTGAATGATATTGGACCAATCAATTGGTCAAGCTGCCGTGGGAATCCTAAACGCTAGCCCGTTTCGTGTGTTAGAACAGACGCCGATTTTTTGCTCGCAGCCATTCCGGCACCGATCAAAATCAAAAGCAAGAGCAGTGCGGCCGAAAATATGTACAACCCAATGGACAGGCTGAGCGGCTCATAGACAAATTCGACGTGGTGCTTTCCTGCCGGCACCAAGACCGCACGAAACAGAATGTTGGCCGGATAGATTGTCGTCTCTTTTCCATCGACGAACGCTTTCCAGCCCGGATAAAATTCATCGCAGAGAACTAAATAGTTGGGCGCGGGTGTAGAGCCATCGATCACGACGCGGTCATCACCATCGTGAACGATCGTGGCTGTCGAAGCGGCGAACTGCTCAGTGGTAATGCTAACCGGCGTCGCTTTCTCACCGGCTGTTCGGTGTTCCAAAATAGTGAGCTTGCGCGGGTCGAATCCGCTTACGTCCGACAATGCAACGTAGTCGCGAACTTTGTCATGCGGCGTGCCCCACTGCACTTTGGGCGCGAAGTAAACCCGCGGTAGCGGTGCGCGCAATCTATAGAGTGCGAGGTTGAGATCCAAGTCTTTGAAAAAAAGTTCGAAGTCTTCCGATTCGAGCGGCGGATAGCGCACCGACGGCTTGCCCGATTCGATAAGTATGTCGATTTGGTCTGCTACCACAGGCGCTGCCGCCAAGCGGCACAAGGTAGCCAGCCGGCGACCCGTTTTACGAATGGCGCGCTCCGCCATCGCACTTTCCCACATGATCTTGTTGTCCAGCGTCTGTCCGATGCCCGAGTAACGCACTGTTCCGACACCTTCCGAGATATTGCGCAGAGGCGCCATCACTTGCCGCGCGTATTCGTGCCGCCTGACCAGATCGTCGCGCCAAATCGGGGCGCCTGGATATGGCGCGGAGAAGAGCACCGCTGCTCTGGGCAAACTTACGTCGGGCTGCGCCGCCTTCACTGCTTGTGCCACCAAGGATGGTTTAGTATAAAAATCCGGCGGACCAGGATGCTGATTCGCCTGCCATGCATCCACGAGCATGCAGGCCGCACTGAGCGCAATGAGCCAGCCGGTCAATTGATTGGTGAGATTGATGCGCGCAACCGCCACCCGACAAATGAAAACTGCGACGATTGCCAACGCTGCCGCGCAGAGCAGTTTTACACCGACTATTCGCCGGGCGGCTGCCATTACATCAAGGAGATCATGGCTGGCATTTCCGTAGAGCCACAGTCCAATTCCGGTAGCGGCCACAAGTAACCAGATCACACAAGCCGGCATAACCCACTTTAAGTTCGATCGCGAATCCAGCACTTGCATGCCACGCGCCGCGCAGACAGTGATGCCGCAGAGCGCAAATAGCATAGCTTTTATCGGATAGCGGAACACGACCCATTTGGTTGATGTGATTAGTGCTGCCAGAGGCGGCACATTTGCGCCTAGGCTTATGATGATGGCCGCTATTGTCAAAGCGAGGGCAAACCAACGTTGCTTCCAGCTTCGATCGGTTGCGCCGATGATAAAAAGCGTCAACGCTATCGGCCCCACAAATTCGCTCGCCAGGTAGGGGACACGCGCGCCCGAGGCGATGACAACCATCCGAAAAGCATTGGCTTGCAGGTTCAGATCAGAAAGCGGTTGCGGCACCGCCAGGCAAGCCAGGTCGAACCAGTTGACGCTCCAGTCAAAAACTTGCTTGGGATCGAGGCCGATTGCACGCGGTGACAGGCGGGCCCACTCCGCTGCCGGTAGAATGATCGGCGCCGACAAAAGTACACCGATGAATAGCGATGCCAGTTGGAGCACCGCTACCGGTATCACAGAGGAGCGCAGGCTACCAGCCTGCGTTTTATCCATAAATGGCAGCAGTGACAATATCCCCAGAAACACCAACGACGGAGCATAAATTTCCGCCACGCCGGCCGCGATCATCATATAGACGCACACTGCCGCGAACGCCGCCGCGAAAAATCGATGGACATGCTGGACTCGAGCAATCTCGCGCACGGCCCACCAGGTAAAAACAAACCAGGCGATTGTGCCCTGCAAAGTCGGCTGCGTTTGCAGTGAAAACATCGGGCCTGACAGGGCAAAAATGGTCGCACCGGCAATCGCCGCGCGAACACCCCACCCGAAGCTGCGCACCAGCAAGTAGGCCCCGACACCGCCTATCAGTTGTTGAAGGATCAACACCACGGCAAGAGCCTGAGAAAACGATAAGCCGGCAAAAGCCAGGTTCAATGGATAGAAGGCGGTGGGTGCCGGGTCGGAAATCTGCGAAAAACCGTTGAACACATAAGGGTTCCACAGCGGCAGTCTGCCTTCTTTCAATCGACTGCCCAGAAAACTGAGAATGGGCTCCCAACCGGCACTGAGGTCAAAGAGGTAGAAGGTGGCGGATCCGGACAAGTAGAAAAAGTAATAGCAGGCGAGAACAGCGGCCAAAGCCGCCAGCGTTGCCCAGAATGCTAATCGTTCCGTTTTCATCAATTTGAAACGCCAAGCTAACGGGACATCGTGACTGCGTAGCGTTTGCCGGCCCAATCAACAAAATAATCTCTGTGATGGCCTTTGTATCCGCTTGTCGCGATCGATGTTTTCAATTCGCCATTCGTGAACGCCAGGTCCCATTTGTCGAAGCCACCATTTTTATAAGATAGGGAAATGCCGTCATCGTCGTAAAAATGTCCGCGCGCATCGTCGCCGAAGACGTTGAACGTTATGCCAGCCTGGCCAAAATCTCGAGTGCTCTGCACTAGATCAACCAGAGGTATGATTGCGCCTTCGCGCACGTAAGCGGGGACACTTCCCAGCGGCACGCTGATAACTTTCGTTGCGCCGCCTTCCACGGCTGGTCCGCCCGATAACGGGTACCATTTACCTTCGGGGAAATAAGCCGTTCTTTTTTCTTTCCCGCACTCTACAATTGGAGCCACCAGTAAGTCTTCGCCAAACATGAATTGATCGTCGATTTCCCAGGCCACCGGATCATGACCATAATGCCATGCCAGAGGACGCATCAAAGGCGCGCCCGTGAGCTGGTGCTCCCAGAATAAATTGCGTATGTAGGGCAGCAAGCGATAACGCATTTCGATAAGCCGGCGAATATGTTGTTCCGCTTGTTCTCCGAACGCCCATGGCTCTTGCGCCCTCTCTCCCTTGCTGCAATGGTTGCGGAAGAACGGATAAAAAATGCCCGTCTCGTACCAGCGCACCAATAGCTCCGGCGTCGCATCGCCGGCAAAACCGCCGATATCGACGCCGGCAAAAGCGATGCCTGATAATCCGATGTTGAGCAGCATTGGTATGCTCATGCGCAGGTGATGCCACCAGGAGAAGTTATCGCCCAACCAGACTGCCGAATAGCGTTGAACGCCGGCGTACGCAGCGCGAGTAAGCACGAACGATCGTTCGTTCGGCCTCAACTCATGCAAGCCTTCGTATGTCGAGCGGCACATGAGCGATCCGTACCGATTACGCACTTCCAGATGTCCCACCGTACCTTCAGGTGAACGTTGGACAAACATCTGTTCATCGGCGGGCGGCATCTCGTCCAGCGGCTCGGCGAGCGTTCCTTTTGTGTTCAAGAATGACGGCTCGTTCATATCGTTCCAAATTCCGGCGATGCCGCGTTTCACGTAAAACTCGTGCAGCTCCGCCCACCATTTGCGCGCGTCCGGTCGTTCAAAATCCGGAAACACGCATTCACCCGGCCATACGGTCTCGACAAATGGCTCGCCTTCAACCCCTTTGCACACGAGATTCTCTTCGATTGCTTGTTTATAAACCTGATATTTGGTGTCGCGTTTCACGCCGGGATCAACGATCGTAATTAGTTTGAACCCTTGTTCCGCGACGCGTTGGGCAAGAGTGTCGAAGCCGGGAAAGCGCTCTTTGGAGCTGGTGAAGACGCGATATTCATCCATGTAATCGATATCGAGCACAATCGTGTCGCAGGGAATCTTCCGAGTGCGAAACTCGCTGGCGATATTCAAAACCGTTGCTTCGTCTGCATAACTCCAGCGGCACTGCTGATGACCGAGCGCCCACAGTGGGGGCAGCGAATGCCTCCCGGTCAGCTCGGTGTAAGCCGATACGATCTCCGGCAAGGAGCCGGGCCCCATAACGTAAAGCTGCCATCCACGCCGGCTGAGCAATTGAATCGACGCTTGATCGTTAAGCGTCGATGCCAGGTCCCAACGCTGCGGCGCGGGCGAATCGAGAAAGAGCCCATAGCAACCGTCGGCTTGCGACAACAGCATGAAAGGAATCGCCTTGTACATTGCGTCGGCAAACTCGGTATGTTTTGTTTCGTCCGTCGTGCACAACGTGTGCTTTCGTCCGCGCACGTTCAGTCCCGAAAACCGTTCGCCAAGCCCGAAGCAGCGAGCTGCAGGAGTGAGAGCAAAATGAAAGTCCCAGCAACCGACGGAGGTTTGTTGCCATGTAATGCCGAGAGGCAATTCCAGTGAAGCAGATTTATGCCAATCAAAGACAGTGGCAATTGCCAACGATTGCGGCACCGGCTGTGAACCTGGCGCCACCGACAAACGTACTGCCTGCACCATGCCAATCTTGGCATGGTGGCATTGCACTTCGCCTTCGAAAATGTTTTTGCCGCGTTCTCGTGGCATATACCGGCGATTATTCTGCCGTTTCTTCAGCTCGTCTAGAATCGAAGTCGTCACGTCTGCCATTTTTGTCTCCTATATGCCCGCCGTCAATCCGCCATCAATCGGAATCACCGCTCCGGTTATGTATGCTGCTTCATCGGAACAAAGGAACAGCACGGTAGAGGCAACTTCCTCCGGCGTGCCCACCCGTTGCAGGGGGATGTTGCCTGTCACAAATTCGGTCAGTACTTCTTCGCCTGATTTGCCGTGCCGGATGCCGACCTCGGCATTGAAACGTTCACACAGGGGAGTGCGAATGCAACCTGGACAAATGCAGTTGCAGCGCACGCCCTGCTTGGCATAATCCAGCGCGACAGAGCGGGTGAAATGGATGACGGCGGCTTTGGAAGTGCTGTAGGCGGCATTCAGGTGGATGCCGCGCAGCCCCGCATCGGATGCATTATTGATCACGACGCCGCCGCCATCGTGCACCATATGTGCCACCACCATTCTGGTGACGATGAATGTGCCGCGCACATTGGTGTTCATCACATCGTCCCAGTCTGCGAGATCTGTTTCCAAAAGCGGGGCAACGAATTCCATGCCCGCGTTATTGAATAAAAAGTTGATCGCTCCGAATTCATCGAGCGTTTTATCAACCGCTCTCTGGACATCGCCGGGTTGGGCGATGCTGCCGGCGAATGATAAGCAACGGCCGCCCGCTTGTTCGATAAGATTCGCCGTTTGTTTGACACCTTTCTCATCCATGTCCAGCACGGACACGGACGCGCCTGCGCGCGCAAAAGCAATTGCCGTCGCTCGGCCGATTCCAGAGGCGCCACCTGTTATGAAACAGATTTTGCCGTCAAATCTCACGCGGAATCTCTCTAGTCTTTGTGCCGCTTCTTCAGGTCTGCAATCGATTGCAAACTAATTTTGTCGTTGAGGTATTGCTGCTCGAGTGCCTGCAAGATCTCGTCAATGCTTAGGATATTCTTTTCGATAATCAACTGACCGATGTGATGTCCTGTTTTCTTCTGTTCGGACAGAAGGTTTTCCAACTGCTCAACAGTCAGGTGGCCGTTCTTGACGAGAATTTCGCCAAGCCGCTCGTGCCGCGAGAGAAATTGCCACTTCTGCTCGTCGGACCAGGTTTCGAAGTAGGTGTGGTTGTCCTTGTCAGTCATGATCGCCGATGGGGTATCCGATTAGGTAATTATAGATGAGCATCAATGTCAGGAGGCGCCTGCGATTCTAATGTAATTGCATAAGGCGCTCAAAGCCCAATCAATTGGCGGCGGGCTGCACCCTCAATAATATCGGAAGGGGGCGCAGAAGGTCACGTTAGACTCACGCTGCCGCCGTTATTCTGGGTTGAGCATACGGCACCTGCGCAGAAGCGCGATTCTAAAGAGGAGCTACGATGATAACCACAGACCGTCCCGCCACCCGTCCAGAAAGCACGTTGAGAGAGGATAACCGGACGTCATCATTGCCTGGTGTCGACCGGCTCGCTCTTCTGCAAGAGGGTGCCGGGCTTGCCGGTGCTCGACCCGCTGTGCCCGGAGCAACTTCCGGACGAGGTGATGTTAGCTCGCCTGCAGCGCCTGCTTCCGGAAAGTTAGAATTCGACTATGCCATGTATGGCAGTAAGCTGCAACCCGTCCCTGGCATCGACGGCTCGACCATGACCGCATCCGGCATGAAAACACCGGAAGACGACCAGCATTACACACCTGAACCTGGAAGCACAATCGACAGCCGAAAGACGGCGCCCGAACCTACAAGCGGGAAACGCTCCGATACAGCAACACCGGTTGCTGACCAAAGCAAGCCGGAATCAGCCGGGAGTACTGCTGATCAGCCAAGCAGAGCCCAACAGCTCAATGACACATACGGACCGCGCTCCGCCGAGAAATATGCCGGATTAAGCGACGAGCAAATCAAGCAATACCGAGCTCTGGACGAGGGACTGGGGCCATCGCAGCCGGGCGGCCCCGGCGGCAAGGGTTGGGATGCGGCCATTCAACCGGGCTCTCCGGCAGACCTGGCCGAGAAAGACCTGAAGAGCACTTTCGATAAAATGAAGCTCGCTAATGCCAAAGACGGCTCTGCACCGAGCCAGGCGCAAAAGGACGCTCTGGATGCCCTCAACCGGAAGTTCTTCGAGGCGCTGGGTGGTCCGGATTACAGGTCGAATCCGGAGCTGGCCACACTGGAGCAGCTGTACAGCCAGAGAAATTTTACTCTGCTGGGGACGGCGGATGGAAAATCCAGCGATATGTAAAACGAAAGAGGGCACCACGAGTGGTGCCCTCTTTACGCAGTTATTGCTGACGCTTAGGCCGTTGCTCCTGCGGTCGCCGTGGCCGGCGTGCCCTTGCCCTTCTTCTTCATCTTTTGTTCGCGCCACCAGACAAGCAGGGCGCTGGCGTTGAAGATCGAGGAGTAGGTACCTGAGATGATACCGATGAGCATGGCAAGCACGAAGTCACGAGTGGTTGTACCACCCAGCACGTAGAGGGCAGTCAACGTGATGATAACGGTCAACGACGTATAAATAGAACGCGCCAGGGTCTGGTTGACGCTGTCA
The DNA here is from genome assembly GCA_036703785.1 of Candidatus Obscuribacterales bacterium. Taxonomy (GTDB): domain Bacteria; phylum Cyanobacteriota; class Vampirovibrionia; order Obscuribacterales; family Obscuribacteraceae; genus JADYXS01. Next base: position 2,033 of record DATNQY010000296.1, on the reverse strand, counting down.
TTGGCGATATCGCCGAAGGTGCGGCGATACTCCTTGCCCGTTTGCGGATCGACTACCTTACTGCCGACAAACTTCGAGTTCTCTCGTATTCGGTCAAAGACAACGATTGTGTCGTGGACTGAGAAGCCGATTACGGTCAACACGGCTGAGATAAACAAACTGTCGACCTCGGTGCCGAGGACCAAACTGAGAATGGCGAATATGCCGCAGAGCACTAGCACATCGTGGAATAGGGCGATGATCGCGCACACGGCAAAGTCATATTGGAATCGGCTGCCGATGTAGAGAACCATGGCGCCCAATGTGATGAACAAAGCGAGCAAACCGCTGTGCAAGAGTTCGGGACCGACTACGCCTGACACTTTGTCACGCGACATAACGATCGATGCGTCCCCTGAGGCTTCGCCAAACTTGGACTTGAGTTGCTCGTCGAGCAGCTTGCGATCGGCTTCGTCCTGCTTGTCGTCAGCGAGCGATTTGGTGCGGACGATAATAACTTGCTTGCCGGCCATCGAGGCTTCCTGTACTTGAGAGCCTTCGAAGACAGCCTTGTTTGTATTGGGGTCCTTGAAGTCGGCGACGATTTTGCGCACATCCTCCAACTGCACAGGTTTGGAAAACTGGTATTGTGTCAACGATCCGCCGGTAAAATCGATGCCGGGCTTTAGCGGTGCACCGAAGACAAAGCAACAGATGATCACGGCGATCAAGCCGGGGACCGTGATGGCCAGCGAAAGACCAAACCACCACTTTCTGGGTCCTACGATATCAACGTGAGGAAAACGCACTGTTCTTATCTCCTTAAGTACGACTGCCGAAAAGTGATTTATCTGCTGATTCACTCTTCGGTGCTGAAGCGATGGTGGATTTACGCGGTTGAAACTTGGTGCCGAACAACCCGAGTTGGCGCGGAATCAAGTGCAACAGTACGCGTGTGGCTGTGATGGCGGTGAAGAGAGATACGACCACACCGATTGCCAGTGTGACGGCGAATCCCTTCACGATTGAGGTGCCGAAGATCATCAGCACCGCGCAAGCGATCAAGCTGTTCATGTTGGAGTCGAAAATCGAGCTGAAGGCACGGTCGAATCCTTGTTCGATTGCCGTATAGAGGTTCTTACCTGCTTTCAACTCTTCTTTTGTTCTTTCAAATATAAGGATGTTGGCGTCGACAGCCATACCGATTGACAGGATGAAGCCGGCGATGCCTGCCAATGTCAAAGTCACAGGTATTGTTTTGAAGATGGCCATGGTGGCGATTGAATAGAGAATCAATGCAATGTCTGCCACCAGTCCGGGCACGCCGTAAATCAGGAGCATGAACAACATGACGCATGAGATGCCGACCAAGCCGGCGATCATGCTCTTATCGATCGAGTCTTGACCGAGGGTGGCACCGACGGTGCGCTCTTCCAGAATGTTGATCTTCGTAGGCAGAGAGCCGGCGTTCAGTTTCATCGCCAGATCGATAGCCTGATCTTTAGTGAATTGTCCGGTGATTTCGCCGTCGCCGCTGCGAATCGGTTCGCGAACGGTGATACCACGGTAATCGGTCATCGGCAGCGGACGTCCGTCGGTTCCGCGTTCTGTCGGCATGCCATCGAGGAAGATACCGATTTGCTTGCCCACCAAACGAGAAGTGAGGTCGCCGAATATTTTTCCGCCCTGCGGCTTGAAGGTAAACAGAATGCGGTAGTTCTGACCGCCGGCCATCGGCACTGCTTGTGCGCGTTGGAAGTCCTTACCAGTCAATCCTACGTCTTTCCACATCGGTCCGCCGGTAGCCGGATCTTTCAACGGCATGCCGTTCTGGTCATAAACCATTTCCTTGAACTCGAGCAAAGCGGTGGTACCAATGCGGTCTTTCGCTTCTTGCGGATCTTTTACACCGGGAAGCTCGACGATGAGGCGATCCGCGCCCGATTGCTGCACAACAGTCTCCGACACGCCCAAGCTGTTGACGCGGTTTTCGATAACCGTTTTGACCTGAGCCATTGTCTCGGGCTTCATCTCGGTGACGCCCTGCTTTTTCA
>DATNQY010000295.1:0-16005 GCA_036703785.1 Candidatus Obscuribacterales bacterium | reverse complement strand
CAGCTAGGACACGACCTGGCGCGGTCGTTGCCTTTCATGTCGGTCCAACGCGCACGACAACGCGACGCGCCTGCCTGATGGAATATCGAATGCGAGCCCATTGCTTTACCGTAGCGGCGGGGGCAAGCCCGCGTTTTCGGGAGTTCCAATAGCCACTATATCAGCAGGTCGACAACCTCGCTCAACCCGGCGCGGGCAGGCAGCCAGCACAAAGGCCCGGCTACAAGCCTCCTGTCAAACTGGACTGACACGCGCAACTTCGCTATCCTCTAAGCTAGGGATGAGCAAAATTCTGATTGTCGATGACGAGCAAGACCTTGCCGAGGGGCTGAGGCGCTCCCTGGCGCGCGACCAGCATCTGGTGGAGGTCGCTTATGACGGCCGCGAAGCGATAGACATGCTCGCTGTCAGTAAGTTCGACCTTATCGTGCTCGATTGGATGATGCCGAAGCAAAGCGGCATCGACGTCTGCAAATGGCTGCGGGACAAACAGGACAGAACGCCGATTCTGATGCTGACCGCCAAAGGTGAACTCGAAGACAAAGAAAAGGGACTCGATTCCGGCGCCGACGATTATTTGACGAAGCCCTTTCACCTGCGCGAATTCCAGGCGCGAGTGCGGGCACTCCTGCGACGCGGAAGTCCTGCGGCCACAAGCCACGTGCTTTCGTATGGAAAGATCACTCTCGATGCGCAAGCACGCAAAGTCACACGCGACGGTACCGAAATAAAACTAGAGCCGAAAGAATTCAACCTGCTCGAGTTCCTAATGCGCAACCCGAACCAGCCTTTCACTGCCGACGCGCTGGTGACGCGTGTTTGGGAGTCCGACACCGAAGTTTCCTCGGACGCCGTGCGCGTCTATATCCGCTACCTTCGAAAGAAACTGGATGTGCCCGGAACGGAGTCCATCATAGAAACGGTACATGGCTCGGGTTACAGGCTCAGAGGCGAAGTCTAAATGTGGGCAAGAGCCCGTTAATGTCCCTAACGAAATCCTAACGTGCAGCAAATAGAGTAAAAATGGCACAGAACACAACTCAGCTGCAAATGTACAAGAATCTACGCCTGCGCCTGACGGCATGGTACCTATTGCTCACGGGCATCACCAGCATTTTTCTTATAGCGGTCGGCACCTGGCTCTGCCACAAAAGTATCACCGACAGCTTGGATAAAAGCCTTGAAGAGCTAATTGCCAGCAACTTACCACAGGTGGAAGTCATCGACGACCTGCCACGTTTCGTTTTTGCCAACGAGAAGGTCGCCAATGACTGGGCGCATCAGCAAAGCACGCTGCAACTGTTTACGCGCGACGGCAAACTGATAGAAGAATTCGGACCGCCAGGCAAGCAACAGATCGCGCTAAATAAGGATTATTTTGAGGCGGATGTGGACGGACGCCACATCCGGGCGACGAGCGATCCAATATTATCGCGTGGGAAGATCGTCGGTTACCTCCAGGCACAAATTCCAACCGAACTGCGCGAAACTGCTACTCGAGAATTTACCATCGTGATGGCCGCTTTGATTCCGCTGCTCCTAATCATTATTGGCGCGTCCGGGTACTTCTTCTCAATGAAGGCGTCGCGTCCGGTGGAAAACGCGTTTCGCTTGCTGCGCCAATTTATGGCCGATGCGTCGCATGAATTGCGCACGCCGGTGCATTCCATTCAGCTCATGGCGGAGAACGTCGCCGCGGAAGCCGACGGAAACGCTCAACTGATCAAAGATATGGAAGGGATCACTAAATCAACAGATCGCATGGCAAAACTGATTGACGACATGATGATGCTGACCAAGATGGAGCTGCAGCAGCTGCCTATGCAAATTGCGGCAGTGAGAATTGATCAACTCGTCTTCGATGCCGTCGAAGAAATGAAGCCTGCCTTCGGCGAGAAAAGCATTGCCGTGCACATTGAGGAGCTGCAGCCTGCCATCGTCGAAGGCGATAAGCATTCTTTGCATCGGGTCGTAAGCAACTTGCTTCAGAATGCGCTACGGTACACCGACGCCGGCGGCACCGTAAATATAAAAATGGAAACGAACGGCGGCACGACTTCTATAACCGTGTCGGACACCGGAATTGGAATTTCCGCGGAGAATCTGGCGCACGTGTTCGAGCGGTTTTATCGAGTGGATAAATCACGCGCCCGCGCCGCCGGCGGCAGCGGGCTGGGACTTTCCATCGTTAAAGCGATTTGCGAACATCATAAAGGTACGATTTGCGTCGATAGCACAGAAGGTAAAGGCAGCACCTTCGTCGTTACGCTGCCTGTCTCGAGCGTTGCCGCGCATTCATAGAAAACGCAGGCGAGCCGCCTGCGCTCCTCTGCAAAGAAAGTTTTTGCCTCCTAACAAAACCCTAACTGCCCCAGCCGTAAGCTGGCGGTGTTGGTTCCTGCTTATGGAGTTTAAACATGAAAACCACAACGTCAAATTACAACGCATTCAACCAGTTCGCGAACTGGCATAAAGTTCAACTCTCGACTGATGTGCAAAACCTGCTCATCGAAGAGACGATAACCAAGACGCTGGATGCCGCAGAACAATCCATTCTTCAATGGACCAAGCTTCCGGTTGTCAAAACGGATTACATGCTAGAGAAGACACCGGTACAAACAAGAGGGCGACGCGCTGAATTGGCTGCACAAGAAACGACAGTCCAATTGGCGATCGTCCAACCGCTACCTGCGGAACTCATGGTCGGATGGGAAAGCCTTGATCAAGGTCGCCACACCAGCGGCATTCTGACTAGCGAGTGCGACATGAGCGGCACCGGATTGCGTCGCGTGATTACCCGATACAAGGGCGTCAAATACACGCAAAGCCTTCCAGTCGCCCATAAATTTTGCGAAGCGCTCGTAAAGCGTCTGCGCCCGATCATGATCGATCGCCGCCAAGAGCAGCAAGGTCGCGTGCGGTGGTTCGGTAGCTACAACACGCGCGGCGTCAAAGCCGGTTGCGTCCCTGTGCATGCCCGTCATCTTCTGGACAATGCCAGCACACGCTGGTCCGCTTAGCTAAAAAACAATCCTCGAAGGAGATGTTGATCATGTTCACCTTGAATAAGCGCGGCAGTCAGCTCGCAAGCCGGAAAAGCAAAGGGTCGGTACTGGCAGAGTTCGGTCCGGCCCTGGGCATCCTCCTCATCTGCTTCTTTTTTCCACTGCTCAACCTGCTCGGTCTTTTCACCTCCTATGGTGCCTGCTATCTGCTGAATACTGCTCAAACCCAGGAGGCGGCGTTGCTTCGGGAAGGCGCAGCTAAAGACCCAGGCGGACTAATCATCAAACACATTCCCGAGCACTGGATGAACCGCGGGATTGGCAGGTTTGCCCTCGTGGACAAAATGCCGACAACGTCGGTGAGCCACACAGGTATCGAACCTCATCGACTGATCACAGTCGTCACCAAATTCGACTGCCGTCCATGGCTGGTGGTGCCGCTTCCAGTGAAGGTGCCCGGACTAAACGCACCGGTGTCTTTCCACATCGAAAACCGTCAACCAGCAGAAAGCGCCATCAACCGTGGCAAACCGAGAGGAGCTTAGTCATGAAACGAGTAATAACACGCACACGGCAGGGCGATTGCCTTATAGAATGCGCAATCGGCGGAGTATTCCTGGTCGTCATCGGCTTGTTTATGCTCAACGGCATAGCCGTCCTGTTCGCCAACCAGATTAACGACACAGTCGCTTATAACGCCGCCAGAGCAGCCGCTAATGCGAAAGAAGAAGACGCCGAGGCTGTCGCAAAGAACTCGGTGTCACAGCACCCGAAACAGAAGCCGATCATCCAGGACATAAAACTGGTCGCCTTCAAGTTTATGCCTGAGCGCGTCGAAGTGACAACCGAAATCACCGTCGGACTGCCGGCACCTCTGTCCTGCTTACCCATGACGATAAAGTTTCAGGCACGCTCGATTCAGGCAGTAGTTAGCTGAAGGTCGCAGAAGCACCCTAACGAAGTCCTAACCCCCTCAACCGTAATCTAGGAAGGTCAGCAACCAATCTGAGGTACACACATGATCGCTCGCCAACACACCCGGCGAAACAACGGAGCCGTACTGGGATTCATCGTCGCGACCACCATGATCATTTGTGTACTGGGCGCTGGAATCTTCGCCATCCTCATGGCGTTCGCTGCCGGCAACCAGATGCAACACGCCGTACAATCGGGCGCGTTGCGGTCCGGACAGTTCATATACAAGGACGACAAGTTCAAAGTCCAGGGCAATAAATACAAGTCGCAGTTCACCGAATTGTCCGAGAACGGCAAATTTACCCTCGGCAACGTCAACCGCGTACAGGCAAAAGCGATCCTGATCTCGGCAAATTACGCCGATATGAAAGCGAAGGGTTATGACCACAAGGATGCGAGCGACCACAAGGACGCCGTGCAAAGTGAGGCGAGTCAGATTGCCAAACAGCTCAAAGCGGAAATCACAAATCCAAACAATTTCAAAAAGGAATTCAGCACCTACGCCAACGCCAATTCATTGCGCATGCTCATGCCAGGAACCAAAGTTCAGCCGGATAGCAACTTCATGCAATCTGCGTACATGGATGCCGATGGCAAGACGGAAAGTAACATTTGGTTCAAGCCACAGGTTCTGCCGTCCACACAGCAAAAAGCGGTATCCGAAACCCCGAACGGCAAGTTTTATGTCACCGGCTATAAAAACCAAATCGACGGCATACGGCTCGTCCCGTTCCGCCACGATGAAAGAACCAACCTTGTCAGCGGCAGCGAGTTCGTGCCCGCGATGAAAGCTCCGGTGTCAACCGACCTGCCCAACGCCTGGTCAGTCAAAGGCAAGGCACAGACACGCGTTGGTGGCGAGGTGCGCAATCAAGCCATGGTACAAACCAACCCGCGTGAAGAGTTCGAAATGCGTATGTATGACGGCTGGGTACGCATCAAGTTGAAAGCCAATTCGGCGAAGTGGTATCACAACGGCATGTTCAAATCAGAACAGCAATACTCTTACTTTCGGCAGCCCAAGATTGCGTCATGGGCAGTAACGGCCGGTAAAGCCACAAGCACTTCTATGGTCGGTAATGAGACGTCTTTGAACTTATGGGATACTCTGTTTCCGGCCAATGCCCATGGAGACGGAACAGTGAAGTCCGAGCTCATACATCGCCTGCGAGAAATGCGTCCTGATTTGAAAGATCATGAACTCATCAAGGCACTGAAGACCACACCGATCAATGTCCCCTCGACAGGGGATCAGGACTTCTATGTGTCGTTGAACGGCAACAATGAGATCGCGGTGACACGATGGGATCCAAAACGCGACCGTATTCGGCCAGACGGCAGTGCCAGGGACTTTACCCAAAGTTTCTTCCCCGAGCCGAATTCGTCCGTGACGGTGATCTTGTCCAAGAAATGCCTGAAATTGTTCGAGTTCGTCACCACCAAAGGTACACTAAAGTGGAAACCGGGCACCGGCTATGACGGTTGTCTGGGAGAGCTGGAAGTCTCGCGTACAGCCAGCGTGTATGTAAAGGCAACGGCTCCATAAATGGAACCGGAAGCTGACTAGGGAGCCAATGGTTTCGTCTGGCGCAGGCCATCTTCTTCGAAGGTGGCCTGTGTCGCCGATGTGGCAATCAGTTTCAGCGAGCCGATATGTTCGCCAGGATTTAGCGAGATCGTCGTCGGCCATCCGAACTTCCGCGCGATCGTCGCAGGTACTCGTATGATGGCATGCTCATCCATCAAGGAAACGAGTTGAACCTCATCGATCACGCTGAGCTTAGGCTCGTCCGCCACAGCCGGCGACTCGTACGAAAAGAAAGGCACCGCCGGCGGCGGAGGCTTCAATACGGACACCGGTGCCCGGTGCGAATTATGGTGATTGGCAACAGCCGCTTTCACATGTGGAAATGGCTCGACGCCGATATTCTGCATCGGATCATGTCTCCCTGCATGTAACCGGGCGGCAGACTGTGCTTGCGGCTGACTGGTCGCCGGCACCACACTGTCGCTTGCCATGGCAGGAACCACAGACGCCAGAAGCAATATTGTCGAAGCCAAGAAAGTGAATGTCTGATTCGTTTTCATTTTGATATCGCCGCCTGTTGTTTCGCCAAACTTTCCAGCGCAACCGTGGCTCGCTTGACGTGCTCGTCACCGTCATTGGTGTCATCAATGACATTCCTGATGATTCCCTCTTTATCAATGACAAAGGTCACGCGCTTATGGAGAGTGCCTTTGTACCACGGCACGTGATACATCCTGAGCAAACTATTGTCGTAATCCGCTATGAGATCAAACGGCAACGTGTAGTGCTCCATGAAATACTGATGCGCCTCTTCGGAGTCGCCACTGACGCCGATGATCGCGGCCGCTTTTCCTGACATGTGATTCTCGAAATCACGAAAGCCGCAAGCTTCCTTGATGCAGCCTGGCGTTTCATCCTTGGGATAGAAGTAGAGCACCACCGGCAAATGTCCTCTGAAGCTCTTGAGCGACAGCTTTTTGCCGGATGCCGTCATCCGCGTGAAGTTGGGCGCTTTGGTGCCAACATGAAGCGGCTCAATTGTTTTTGCATTCGTGGCCGGTGCCGAGTCTTCACTCATGGCGCCAGGAATGCCGATCAAAAGTCCGACCGCTACTGGCAAAAATTTGCTCGCGAAAGTGTTCATGCCACTATCCTCCAAAAGAACCATACCCTATTGGCTACGGTTCGAGTCGGAGGCTTGTAAATCGTAAACAGAGTCACGAATGGCTCATCATTCGCATCAGCTCTCCGGTGTCTTTCGTCAGAAAAGCGTCGAGTCCTAAGCCACCAGTCTTAATTTCAGCATCGGCTACGACTTAGCGGGAGCATGTTCGACCTGTTCGATAATTTGACCTTTGTGCATTACGCGCAACTTGGTAAACGTATTGTTGGGCGAAAGAGCGTTCAATTCGCTGTTGGTCATCTCAAAAATATGGTCGAGCCCGATCCTTTCGTGCAGGTTAACGGCGACAACAGCTCTAATTTCCGGCTCCAATGGCATCGGCTACAGCTTTCCGAATTTGTACGCCGAAGAACGGGTTTGCTACGAAGCAATCAGCGAGTTTTTGCGCACGGTGCGGTCTACTTCGCCAACAGTTTCACAATAATATCCGTCGCCGGTGCAGTCGGACTGTTCTGTAAGTCTTTGCTGCCGGCAACATGCGCAAAGAAAGCTTGTGTATCGGCCGGACTGACGATCGGATCTTTCGATGCAATGGCAACGACCATGGCGTGTGGGTGATCCGCACGATCGTCTTGCAGATAGCGATGCTGCGGCTCCGGACATAATGCATCAGGCACGAGCAATAATACCGGCATTTTCTCCCGGGCAATCGCAGTGATCGTGGAGAACGGATTCTCGAGAATAATCAGTGCGTGGTCCCGCATTTGCCCAGTGGCGGCCGCGGGCGCGCAGCCCATCGAATATCCATAGCTTACGATGTTAGCTCCCTTAATGCCGAGTTTGCCGTGCAGGTAATCATAGGCAAACAAACCGTCGTCGGCGATTCCTTGCCAGCGAGCCTCACCGCCCGTGCGACCATGACCATGAGCATCATAGAGAAGCACTGAGGCGCCGGCTTGCAGCACCGATGTAGCCAGCGCCTTGCGCATGTCCCAATCGTCGAAAGTGGCGGAATGTAGAATCACGCAATGTGCGGCGCCGGCCTTCTCGTAATAGGCGCCCGTCAGCTTGGTGCCGTTGGCTGCCGGAATACTCAGAACTTGCGGCTGCACGCCGTCGAGAGTGCCAAAGTCGGCGACACTCTTGTTATAGGCGGCGACGTCTTGCATGACGATTTTGTTATAGAGTCCGGGAATCAGTCCCAAGCAGTAGTAATAGCCAATGCCGAGCAGCAACACCACAAGCACAATCGGAGCCAACGGATTCACTTTTCGGACCGGCTTTGCAGCTGCTGCCCGCGCGTCGCGATCGGCGGCCCATTTAGCCTGCGCCGCTTCGCGTACTTCCTGAGCTTCCGCTTTGCGGCGCTCCATGGATTTCTGCTTCTCCGCCTGCTGCTCCGCCAGAGAATCATCAAAAGCTTTTCGCTCGGCGGTGGTGCTTTTTGTTACTTCAAACTTGATGCTGTCGATCGTTTGCTTGGCCCGCGCCAGCATTTTTTGATCCTGGCATTGGGACATGATATTGGTAAGCAAAATCTCGCCTAGCCCGCTCTGTCCTACCTTGTGATAGCTCATGGCCAGGGCAATGCGAGCATTCCAGTTTTCTTCATCGCCCTCAAGTCCGCCCTCGAGGTATTTGATCGCATCTTCGTAGCGACCATTTAGATAGTGGCGAGTGCCCCATTTGATGTGCTTTTCGCGATCCGCAGGCGAGAGGATCTGTTTGTTGAAAGTGCCGGTTTGCTGGGGGTCGTATTCGCCTTCTACAACCGGTTTGTTTAGCCCAAGATGCACGCCGGTATCAGCGTGCGAGGACAACTTGGGAATGCTTGTATATGATGCGGAAGGCGCCCCTATGGCGGCTCGCACTCGGTCGAGAGCTTGCACGGCGCGGACCACAATTTCGTGATCCGGACATTTTTCAACGATTTGCGCAAATACGGCTTCCGCCTGCGCAAAGCGCTTCAGGTTGTAATAACTCAAACCCAAACAGACAAGCGGTTTCCACTGCTCCATCGAGCTGGTAATCGCTTCCAAGTGGCTGACGGCGCCTGCATAATCCTTTTCCGAGTATGCCTTCATCCCGTCCCGCAAAGCTGCCTGCAGCTTTGCGTCCGATAACGTTGTTGCACCGCCGGTTTGGCTTGTGGTTTTAGCCGGTTCGTTGGCACCGTTGGCTGGGACTTCTGACATGACTAAGCTTTCTGGGTTTGTGGTGGCATCAGTGGTTCGAGAGAACAATCGTAAAGTCAGCTCCGCCCACTCTCATACCACTATCCGCGCAGCCGGTGACGCAATAACTGGTGCCTTCGGGAGCATCACACTGATTGTACCCAACTTGGCCCGCAGTTCCCGGCGAGGCCGTAGGCGCGGACAAGCGAGTAGCCTGGATAGTGGGGCTGTCGGAAATAGTCTCGACGTAGGGCATTTGTGACGCCGCCAGCGTAATCGGATTGGTCGGGAATCTTCCGGCCGCGCCGCCTTGCGAGTTGCCACCACCGGGCAAATACGGCTCTACGGCGTTGGGAGTAGGCGCATAGATACCGCTGGTATCGGTGGCGTAAGCCTCGGCTGCTACTTGAACGGTGTGCATATTGTCGATAATGGCGGCCCTCTTCGACTTCTCTTGGACTTTAATGAAGTTGGACATTGCCGTAGCGGCAAGGATGCCGATGATGGTGACCACGACCATTATTTCAATAAGCGTAAAGCCGCCCACCTGCCGAACTTGCGCACGAAAGCGAGTGGCGCCTGCTCTGGACGCGAATTTGCCTGAGGTTTGCATATCATCCACCTGGACCCGCGCCGGCGCCTAACTGCCGACACCTTATATGCCAAAGTTGCCCAAAAGGTGCCGCCTGATAACAACCGTAGAGGTAATTTGAAGACACTAGGATTAAATGTTGCCACTTATCTTTTATATCCAACAAATATTTGCGACCTTTCGTTCGAAATGCCTTTCCCAGGGCAAAGCCGAACGGCCGATAAAACCGAGGCATGAGACAGACGTAATGATGGCTAGCTCTTCGATATGCGCCAGGATCTTTTAGCGAAAGGCGCATGAAATCCGGCTTTCGACCAGGTTGTCATCATTGACGCCGTTGTAATCAGGTCGTATGCTGCCACACTGTTGAGAACTCTATTGGAATCCGATCGTCAAGGGTAGCGTCTTGTCCTGTAAGTCCGTCCGTAAGTCACCACATTTAGTATCAGCCATTGTCGCTGCTCTAACCTTGAGTGCACCGGCATGGTCGCCATCAGCAGCAAATTCGACGGCTCAGGTTGTTCCAACTTTGGCGCAAGCTGCAGCGGCTTCGTCGGCATCTCCGGCAGCTGCCACTCAAGCCGCAACCGGTGTACCGGCGGACAATTCGAAAAAGCTCGAAGGATCCGTCACCATCTCCATTCCCGACCCATTCGCTGCCTGCATATCCGATTTGATTGAGTCGGCGCAAAGTAAGGACCAGCAGTTTGCCACCTATCAGCAAGCGGTGGATCGATACAGCACCGTCGGCAGCAAAATGGGCGAGCGCACTTCGGACTGTCTCAATTACACGCTCATGTACAAAGGCATTTCGCCCTCCTCCGAAGCCGGCGATGTCGTGCTTGGCGAAAAAAACAAGCTGAAGGGAATCGCCTCGGCGAAATATTTGAGGCAGAAGCTGCATGACGAGCTGCAGTTGAAAGTGCTGAACAATGTTATGCAACTGGCGATGACACTCGGCAATGGCGATGAGCAAGATTCATCCAAGGAGTTTCGCCAGGGACAGGAAGAGCTGGTCAAGCTCGTCGGACAGCAGCAAGCGGATAGAACCGTCGCTCTTTTGAAGAGCATGCGCGATCAGCAGCAACAGCAGGCGAAGCAACTGCCCAAACAAGTTTGGACAATCTCTCAAACGGAAAAGCGAATTCAAGCGGCGGTGCAAGCGGCAGCCACAGTGGATCCGATCGTCAAGGAAATCGAAGACGACGTGCATCACTACAACCATCACAGCAGTGCGGCTTTGGCCGGTCAGCGCGTGGTGCGTGTGGCATTGAGCGCCGTGTCGTTGGCCCCGAGCGTCGTCGGTCCAGCCGCGCAGGCAGTGCTTTTCGGTTTTCTGGTGGTCTCAGGAGGCACTGAACAAGAGAAGGTTCTGCGCGAGCTTTATCTCGATAAGCGCCTCTCCAGCCGCGCCCATCTGTTGTCGGAAGAAGCGCATCTGGCATTCGAGAATTACCAGCTCGCGGCCATGACCAACAATCGCCTGCTGATGTCCTGCTCGGAACAGCTCGTCAGCCGCATGGCCGGCTCTGCCTCGGCAACGAAACTACTGAGCGGAAGTGATTACGTGTCGCCACCAACTACGCAGGCACAATGAAATCGATGCGATCAGGCAAAGGGCTTTGGTTTGGCAGTGCACTAATTGGTGCATCAGTGGCGTTCAGCATTTCAATGATCCCGGCCCACGGACAGGAGCAAACGACGCCTTTGAATAGCTCCGGCGGTTTGTTGAACACCGAGCTGCCTCTGCCGGACAATTATTTGATGCAAACCATGAAGCCGGTGATGCTGCGCTTGAATGGCCATGTCTCGGTTAATCGTCCAGCACCGGTGCCGCCGCAAACAACCGCACTGAAGCCGAAGCCGGAAGCCGCACCGCGTATGATACCGGCGGGGCAGCAAACGCAGGACAAGCCGGCCGTCGCTGCGCAGGCTGCAGTGGCTACAACCCCGCCGCCACTGGCGGCAGAACCAAGCAAGCCGAACAATCAGATCAGCCATGACGACCCATTTAACCGCCAGCTCGATGAACTGATAGAAAACGCACAAAAGCAGGATTCCAACCTGCAAAAATATGTCGCGGCCGTGGACAAATACGCAGATTGGAAGTTCCGGCTGGGAGAGCGTACTCGCGACATGCTCAATTACAGCTGCCTATTTAAAGGTGTTTCACCATCAAGCGAAGCCGGCGATGTCATCCTCGACGAGAAGAATAAGCTGAAAAGTTTGGCGGCCGCTAAGTACATGAAGCAAAAGCTGCAAGATGAGATCCAAATGCACGCCGTGTCCGCTGTATTGCAGTTAGCGATGGGACTGGGGAATCAAGATGCTTGCGAGGGACAAAAGCAAGCGGTGGAGGCGGCTAATGACCTCGAACGGTTGGCCGGCAGAACCCAGGCCGAGCTGGTGGTCAATTACCTGAAATCGTTGCAGCAAGCCAATAATCAGCCCCTGCCTCAGCTAAGCAAGCCACTGTGGACTATTGCCGAATCGAAAGCACGCATAGACCAAGCCGTCGCTTCGGCCGCGGGCAATGACCCGGTAGTCAATGAAATCAAGGATGACATCCATCACTACAACGCGCACAGCAAGGGCTCGCTGGCGGCTCATCGCGTCGCCCGCACGGCGCTGAGCGTGGCGTCAATGACACCAAACTTCGTCGGGCCTGCGGCCCAGGTGGTGCTCTTCAGCTATCTCACCATCAGTGGTGGCACCGAACAAGAAAAAATCCTCAAAGAGCTTTATATCGACAAGCGCTTGAACAGCCGCGCAGACCTGCTCAATGAGCAGGCCCACATGGCACTGTACAATTTTCAGGTGGGCGCGCTCACGGGCAATCGCCTCTTATTAACCTGTTCTCAGCGGTTGCTCTCGCGGCTGGCCGGTGCCGATACTGCCAGCAAGCTGGTGAGCTCGGCATCAATTGGACTGCCTCTAGATCAGCTCGGCGGGACACGGCCGCAGTAGAGCTCTATTTGGTGCCCAAACCGAGCGCGTGCGTGCCGGCTGAGACGTTGAAGATTGGCATACCGACGCCGCGACGATGTTTCACCACCGTTTCTCCGCCGTCACCTTCCTGCAGGACAGCATTTTTCGGCTTCAACCAACCGACATGAACGCCGGCTCCGAATAGTCCGAAATCAAACAACATACGCCTGCGGCTGGTTTTCTTTTTGTCAGGCATGCTAATTACGCGTTGGCCGTTTTCGCCTACCGTCGGCTCGATAGGAGTGATATTGACCAATTCGTTGGCACAAACAGCACTGCCGAAGGATGCCGCAAGATACGCAGCAAAGCCCAGGACAACAAGAGTCTTCTTCATAGGATTGCTCCTCCCAAGTCAGCTCAGCGGACGCAAGCAGAGTCAGTTAGTTCCGGCAGAGCTTTGAAATATAGTTAGTAAACAAACCGCGGCGTATCAATTGATGTTTGCCGCGGTTCAACTGCTTTTCATGATGTCTGTCATTGTGATCATGCGCTACGACGTACCTTGTGGCGTTTGAGAGAACCTTCAGTGTTTTGATAATTTTCCAGCACACGCACGCTACCGTCTTCGGCATGAACCGTTAGCGTTGCCTTGCTGGCTTTCGCTTTTTGTTTGCCGAGTTGGATCGCTTGCTGCTGGCTTTTGAACTCGTCGAGAGTGTAGTTGCCTCTCATTACCGCCCAATTGCCGTCTTTCTGCATGACGTGAATTCCGTGAGTCATACCGTCACCTCCAAGCAAATAGATCCGGCATGCCGGATGCTTTCAAAAACAGGTTGGTAACAAAATGGCTTGCCCAGCCTGCGCATCTTGTTAGTGGACGTAGACTCAGGCAAACAGTTCCGCCCTCACCCAGCGCCGTGGAAGCGGTCTCGGCACTCTTTAACCAGATGATCGTCGCAGGTCTAACCGACATGAGGTAGTTAGCATGAGCTGGAACAGAATCGAAGGTGACTGGAAAAACCTTAAAGGCAAAATTAAGGAAAAGTGGGGCAAACTCACTGACAATGACCTAGATGTCATCGGCGGCAAAAAAGATCAGCTGGTTGGCAAGCTCCAGGAACGTTACGGCTACGCTCAAGACCGCATCCGCGACGAAGTAGACGAGTTTACCCGCGACCATGGCGGGGAGTCGGACATTGAAGTGCCGCGTTCGCACGGGGCGGCGTCGGATCTGCCCGCTTCCGAGGCTCCGTAACAGCTAGGTCTGTCGCATTAGACCTGCAATTTCAGGATCCCAGTGGATATTTGCAACCAGGGTCTGCTGCTGACGCGGCAGACCCTGTTCTTTGAGATTGTGTATCAATGCTTGCAGACCGCCCCCGGAAGCCATTTGTTTTGCTAAGATGGATTACCTTGCAATAAGGAGTCCTGACCCATGGCTAACTCATCTGTCAAAAGATTTCTTTCCGTGCCGGCCGATGTCGATGATGAAATGACGTACCTGGCGGAAAGCGCTGGACAGAAGCCTGAAGAAGTCTATGTGCTTGCGGCCAAGCTCCTGATCAAACTGCCGATCGCAGTTTTGCAAAAGGAAATGCCGGAGTTCTACCAGGCGCTGAACTTCCAGACAAAACAGGCTTAACGGTCAATCACCGTTCTGTCATCAGACCGTATTATCGATTTGTGGTGCTCGCCGCCGGCGACAACGTTCGCTTGTTGAGCGGCTGCTCGGAAGCCTTGCGTATTTTCTTTGCCCTCAGCCTGAGCGACATAGCCGCCTGGCTGTCCTTGGACTTCTCAGCCACCAGCGCCCAATTGTCCAGAGCATCGGCCACATGAGGATGATTGGCCCCCAGCACCGAAACAAGCATGGGCACCCAATCGGCATAGACGCTCTGCGCTTTGTCGAATTTATTCTGCGCCAAATATACTGACGACAAACTGTTGATGCTGGCGAAAGTAATCGGGCTGTCCGACTCGAAGGCGATGCGATCGATTGTCAGCACCTGCTCGAGAAGCGCCTGCGCCTCGGGGTAGCGTCCTTGATGGCGATAAACCTGGGCCAGGTCGTTCATCCTCTCGGCCACCATCGGATGCATGTTGCCGTGGGCGTGGCGACAATGTTCGATTGACACCTTATACACCTTTTCAGCGGCATCCCAGTCCTTCTGATCGAGCAACATGTCGGCGTAGTTATCGGTGATCCGGCACAGCGATTCTTCAGTGCCCGGCGCGCCGCCCGAAAGCAGAGCAATCGCCTGGCGGTAGTGATCCGCTGCCGAGTCAAAATCGAATTGCGCTCTTTCGACGGCCGCCAGGGTATTCAAAGCAGAGGCACCATCGTTCGCCTGCATCCGGCCTGCACCGCCGACGGTGGCAGGTGAGTGCCAGGCGGCGAGCTGCGCCGTCGCCGGATAAGGCTTGCCATCGGCCGCCAGTCCGCTTATCGCCAGAGCCTTTTGCGCCGCCGTTTTCGCCTCAGGCAGGCGATTTTCATGGCGATAGAAAAGCGCCAGATTGTTTAGCGTCTCAATCAGCCCGAGCTTTGCCTTTGGCTCGCCACCGTGGCTTTTGTAGATCTCGATCGCTTTGTGAAACAATGGCTCAGCCTGCGTGGCGATTTCCAGCTTCTCATAAGCTTCGCCGAGATTGTTGTCGGTGGCCGCAATCAACAAACTATCTTTGGGAAAAACAATCGATTCAATGGAAAGAGCGCGTTGTGCCGCTGACGCTGCATCGGCGTACTCTTCCTGCTGATAATGACAGACAGCCAACTGCTGCAAGGCGGAGGCCACCTGAGGCGACCTCGCTCCGTGCATAGCCGCAAGCACTTCCACTGCTTGCTTCAGAGACTTCTCGGCAGAGGCGTATTTACCTTCTTCGCTTTGCACCTGGGCAAGAAACAACAAGCTGTCGGCAAGTTGTCCACGCGTTGCGACTTTGCCCGACGCCCCACGAATGCTTTCTTTCAAGTGCTGCTCGGCATGCTGGTAATGGTGCTGAGCAAAGTCGTTGACGGCAGACAGATATTGGCGACGCGATTCATCCGGCGCCCCAGCGCATGCCGACGGCAGCAAAGCGCACACGGAAAAAATGAGCCATTGCCAGGTGCGCACCAGAGTGCCGACTCCACGTGAGGTGGCTGGTCACCGTTTACTCGGTGCGTCGATTGCCACTACGGTTGCCATTGTCCACTTTGAGTCAGACAGTGACAAGCAAGTGAAAAGTTTTATGCCAGTGGCGATTGCTCGATGTGAGGGCCGGGATTAGGCTCCGGACTAGGCTGCGTAGCAGGCTCGGTCTGGGGTGTCGGGTTAGGCGAGGGGGGCATCACAGGCTCAGGCAGTGTTCCCGGTTGCGGCACTGGCGGGGTAGGCACAGCCGGGGTCGGGGCCGGCTCTGGTACCTGCTCGGGATTACCCGGGCGCGGCAGGGGCGTCGTCGGAGGAGTGTACGCGAAAAAATTGGCTGTCATGGCTCATCTCCACAAACTGGCGATGCAGACGAGCAGATGACGATTTGGTGCCGCAAGCTCTAGCGCTTTGTCATGACCGTGAGCAGCTCAGCATCACGCCTTTGCGGGAAGGAATCGTTGGGCGCATAGGCGATGTCGATGGTGAAACGGCTGTCGAAAAGATCGTAAATGTCGTGCTTGGTCAGCGGAAACGGCGGACCGCTTT
>DATNQY010000294.1:0-2599 GCA_036703785.1 Candidatus Obscuribacterales bacterium | reverse complement strand
AGTTCAGCGAAAGGCCAGTTGAGGGGTGGTGCAGGAGTGCAAAGTCCTCCTGCACCGGATGTGCATCCTCTTGCTTTTTTTTTTTTTTGACGATTGAGTGCCACCGCCGGCGGTGGCATGTAAGGTGTGGCCGCTTTTTGTGCGAGCTGTGGCCGGCGCGAGACTGGCAATGCGGAAAACACTAATTAGATCAACCATAACCAGTTACTTATCACTAATGAATCTGCATAGAATGAAATTGTCGTTTGTCCCGCGATTCTTGTGAGATTCGAACAAGCCCAACCCCGGCCGTGAATTCTCGAGCTATGCAAGAGCAGCGTTGCTGCTCTACGAGAGCCGCGGTGATAAACGTAGAACATTGGCGCAGCGTGAGAGTCCCTGACTCTGAAAGGAATCCGAATGCCAGTTACCCAGGCTCCCGATACGGACGTGATCGTCAAATCGAGACCCAAGACGCAGAAGCCGTCGATGTACAAGGTCTTGCTGCTCAATGACGATTACACGCCGATGGTGTTTGTTGTCGACATTCTCAAGAGTATCTTCAACAAGGGTCACGATGAGGCGGTACGGATTATGCTCGACGTGCACCACAAGGGCGTCGGCATCGGCGGCACCTACACGTACGAGGTTGCCGAGACCAAGGTAATGCAGGTAATGGATGTCGCCCGGGAGCATGAACATCCCCTGCAGTGTACATGCGAAAAGGAATAATTGTTGGTGGCAGCAGAACTGCCCAATTTGGGCATGGGAAGGAGCAAATGCACAACTTTTCGCTGGTCAGATTCGATACCGCTAACAGGGCGGTGTTCGTGAAACTGACAGATCGCGCCAAGGAGATCTTGGCGGCCGATCATGCGACTCAAGCCGGCTTGCCGCGTGATAGCCGCGACCCCGACATCTACCAGGTCGACGAGGTCAACGGCCGGTTCAGAAACGTGTGGCGACTAGTGCGAGTTTTCGGTTCGCACATCGCCAACATGGAGGACGTCGGACACCTGTTCGGATCCACCATCCTTCACCTCGAACCAGAGTAACAAGGAGCTTCAGATGAACCAACATCCGGTGGTGCTATGCTCCACAGACTGAATCCAGACGTCATCGATCCGGGGCCGGTTCATCGCGACGTCAGTTTGCAAGGTCGATGGGTCGTGCACTTAACATCGACAACGTAATGCTGGAACTGGAGATAGCAGAATGAACCGTGATGAACTTCAACGGCAGGCGGCAGATACCCGCAACAAGGCGGATCAGGAAAGAATGGCGCGAGCGGTGAGGCAGGCGACGTCCCATCTGGCGGCTGCGCGCGACCAGGCCGCTGCAAAAGGATATACCAACCTCGTCGTGCACTACTTTCATCCGTCGTTGATCGTCGAGCAGGACGGCATGCTCTGGCGGACGAAGGAGCTCCCCGACTTTCGGACAGAGGAGCTCACCGGACTGACCAGGGCAATCCACGACTGGTGCGTCGGCGAGGCAGCCACGTCGGGGGTAACGGTCAAGATCGTTTCCCTGGGCTATCACTGGATTGCTGCCCATCACACCCACGTGCTCGGTATCACAATGGACTGGGCGAATCAGGGCGAAGAACAAGTGCCCTATCTCGCCGAGCCGCTGAGACTGACGGATCTGTACTAATCGACTTCGGCTATCGGGGAGCGGGCGTGTTCCGTTCCCCGATAGCGAGGAATTTTTTTTGTCCTCGTGTGCCACCACCGGCGGTGGCACCCTCTATCAGGGTTGTTTCTCGCCCGATTTGGTTTTGCATGGCGGCAGTTTATAATATTCCGAGCTGAACTTCTGAAAAGCATTGTACACTTTGAAAGCCGACATTGCCCGCAGCTCTCCTTGCGGCGCAGCAGCGCTGTCCTTTCTTGCGCCCGCCGCTACCATATGACCTCGACGCCTTTGTATGATTTGAAAACGCTGTCGCAAGTGATGATTGGAATTTGTTCTACCAGCGCCTGGGCGATGATCTGGCGATCGAATGGATCGGTGTGGTGAAGCGGGAGCTCAAACAGCCTGAAGGCGTGGTCACCCGTGTATGGCAGCACCCGAAGTTGCAGATCGGAAAGAGCGAGGCGAACATCATCTTTTGCAAAATTGAGTTTGCCGACGCTGCTTTTAATCGCGATCTCAGAAAGAGAAATCGAGCTAAGTTCGCGGATGGCGCTGGTCTTTTGCAATGCAGCCGTTGCTTTCTTTGAAAGACGCTCAGGAGAACTCAACGCCCAAATAAAGCACACTGTATCCAGGAGAACGCGCAATCAGTACCGACCGTCCAAGAACTCTTCCAGCTCTTCTGAGGACATCGGCTTCCACCAGTCGGCATCGTTGACGATAACGCGTCCTTTGAGTGTTCCTAACCGTGGTGTCTGCACACCGCTTTGTTTTGTCGGAATCAAATCAACAACGGGGACGCCATGCCGGCAGATGGTGACCGGCTCGCCGGCTTCGACTGCCTTGATGAGCTGCGGCAATTTATTTTTAGCATCGGCGACACTGACCTTCATGTCAAGAATTATAGCCATAATTTATGGCTATGTCAATTTTGCCTCAGCAATGAACAAAAAGACAAGCGGGCTTGCGCCCGCCGGTACAG
>DATNQY010000293.1:0-17371 GCA_036703785.1 Candidatus Obscuribacterales bacterium | reverse complement strand
TGGGCGGTGAACAACCGGCTCTCGACTATATCCGCCGCGCCATCGAAAAGCGCAAGCATGTGGTGACAGCCAACAAGGAAGTGCTCGCCAAGCACGGACCCGAATTGTTCGAGAAGGCCCGCAAGCGCGGGGTGGCTATCTTCTTCGAGGCGTCGGTGGCCGGTGGTGTGCCTCTGATTTCAACCATACATAAAGGATTGGAAGCCAACGAAATTTCCTCGGTGGCCGGCATATTGAATGGAACGACCAACTTTATCCTTTCCTCGATGGAAGAGAAAGGCGAGGACTTCGGACAGGCGCTCAAACAGGCTCAGGCACTTGGTTTTGCCGAAGCCGATCCGACCAATGACGTCGAAGCCTATGACGTCGCCTATAAGCTTTCAATCCTGTCGGCACTGGCTTACGGTAAGTTTGTCAAACCCCAGGATATTTATCGGCAGGGTATCACCAAGCTGACGGCCGACGACATCACACATGCTCGCGAATTCGGCTATCGGGTCAAGCTCATCGGTAGCACCCGAGCTAAAGGCGATCGCCTGGCGGTCAGAGTTCATCCTACCCTGGTACCGCTGTCGCACCCTCTTTCCACCGTATCGGGAAGCAACAACGGCATTGTCGTGAATGGTCATGCAGTCGGCGAGCTAATGATGGTCGGCCCCGGTGCCGGACAGATGCCCACGGCCTCGGCCGTGGTCGGCGACATCATCAATCTGGCCAGCGCCCTGCAATTGCCCGACTTTGCCAGCTACTTCCAGACGGCAATCGAGCCGGAATGGGCACAGACAAGCCACCCCGGCGACTGGGTGTGCCCGTATTACCTGCGACTCGAGGTGGCTGACAGCCCGGGCGTCATTGGTCAAATTGGCACCATATTTGGTGAGCACGGCGTGAGCATTCGCAGCATCGTCCAGCGCGAAGCCGAAGGCGGAGGCGCCACCATCGTCATCCTCACTCACTCGGTCGAAAACTCAAGCATGGACAAGGCGACAGCCGAACTCAGCAAGCGTCCCTTCTTGCGCCAGCTCTCCAGCTGCGTTCGCATCTATCAGCCCGTGCAGCCGGCTGCCGAAAGCGCTGATGCACCGGCGGCAGACAAGAAGAGTGAGGCGCCCGTCTGCACCCCCAGGTAAGCAATAAGGAATCAACGCCATGCATGGCAGAAGTAGCCTCATTGAGAAGTACCGCGATTATCTGCCGGTGAACGATGTGACGCCCATCATCTCACTGGGCGAGGGCTCGACGCCACTTGTGCCGGCGGGCAATTTACCGAAAGAGCTCGGCTTTCCCAAACTAAACGTCTTCTTCAAGCTCGAAGGTTTGAATCCAACCGGCAGCTTCAAAGATCGCGGCATGACCCTCGCCATTTCAAAAGCTGTCGAGGAAGGTGCGCGCGCCGTCATTTGTGCCTCCACGGGCAATACGAGCGCCTCGGCCGCTGCCTTTGCCGCCCGTGCCGGCTTGCGCTGCTATGTCGTGTTACCGGCAGGGCACGTGGCGCTGGGAAAACTGGCTCAAGCCATTCTTTATGGAGCGACGGTGGTTCCCATCGAAGGCAACTTCGACCATGCTCTCGAGCTGGTTCGCAGCATGTCCACTCAGTTCAATCTCACTGTCGTCAACTCAATCAACCCCTTTCGCCTGGAAGGGCAGAAAACCGCCGCTTTCGAAGTCATCGAGCAACTCGGCGATGCGCCCGATTTTCTCTGCATCCCCGTCGGCAATGCCGGAAATATCTCGGCTTACTGGCGCGGGTTCAAAATGTGGAAGACGGCAGGCAAAGCCGCGAAGTCACCCAAGATGTGCGGGTTCGAAGCGGAGGGCTCCGCCGCTATTGTGCGCGGCGAGCCGATTGCCGAGCCTGAGACCTTCGCAACCGCCATTCGCATCGGCAATCCCGCAAGCTGGAAGGAAGCTGAGCGAGCGGCTCAGGAATCCGGCGGCTTCATCGATTCGGTTACGGACAGCGAAATCCTGGAAGCTTACAAAATGGTGGCGCGCGCCGAGGGCGTCTTTTGCGAGCCGGCTAGTGCCGCCAGCATCGCCGGCATGATCAAGTATCTGAAAGCCGGCGGTATAGCACCCGATTCCACTGTGGTCTGCGTGCTCACAGGCAATGGACTAAAAGACCCCGACGCTGCCATGCGTGCCGGCACTGTTGAGCTTACAACAGTGCAGCCCACCACCGAAAAATTGAAAGAGGCGATGAAGCTGTGATCGGCAGTAAGGAGAGACAGCCGAACCGCCGATCAAAAAGCGGGCTGCCGCCCGCCGCTACGGAATTGAGTAAGCTCGAGGTAATTGTTCCCGGCAGCACGGCCAACCTCGGGCCCGGATTTGACGCACTGGCAATGGCGGTCAATCTCTATTGCAAACTGACGTTCGATATTCTAGAAACCAACGATCTTTCCGTCCCGCTAATCACGTTGAAAGGCGCATTAACCAAAGGGTTACCCAAGGACCAAAGCAACTTGATTTATACCGTGCTCAGCAATCTCTGGCGCGGTGATCCCAATGTGCTGAAGCGAGTGAGAATTACAATCGAATCCGAGATTCCATTGGGCAAGGGCGTCGGCTCGAGCGCGGCGGCGATCGTCGGCGCCGTCTGGGCGGCTTATGCACTCACCGAGAACATTCCGGACAACGGCACGCTTCTGCGCAAGGCAGGTGAACTGGAAGGACACGCGGACAACGTCTCGGCAAGCCTGCTGGGCGGGCTTGTGGTTTGCGCCAAAGCCGAGCGCAGCAAATCGATTGTCACTCAGAAAGTCCACTGGCCGAAAGAATGGTGCCCGATTATCACGGTGCCTCGCTATGTATTGAGCACGAAGAAGTCGCGCGCCGTTTTACCTCGTACGTTGCAACGCGAGGATGCCGTCTTCAATATTCAGCGTGCGTCGCTGCTCATCGCCGCCGTTCAAAATAAGGACGAGGAAGCACTCAGAGAAGCATTGCACGATCGCTTGCATGAACCCTATCGCGAGCAGCTGGTACCAGAACTGCCGGCGGTGCGCAAAGTCGTGTCCGGTTTTCCGGTATTAGGAACCGTGCTCAGCGGCGCCGGCTCCTCAGTGCTGACGCTGGTCAACCGAAGGCACCGCAAAGAAGTATGCGAGCGAATTCAGACGTGGGCAGCCACGCTGCCGGAGCCTCCAGACGTTTATGCCCTGGAAGTCGATCAGGAAGGGTTGCGCGTTAATTATGAGTGAGATTGCGGTTCTGAAATTCGGCGGAACCTCCGTCAAAAGCATCGGCAGAATTCAGCACGTTGCCGACATTATCGACGGCATCAGAAAGAAACAGCCAGTGCTGGTGGTCGTTTCTGCCATGGGCGATTCCACCGTTTATTTGATCAAGCTGGCCAAACAATGCACAAGCACGCCGGATAAACGCGAGCTGGATCTTTTGCTCTCCACCGGCGAGCAGATTTCGATTGCCCTTCTCGCCATGACACTGCGAGCGCAAGGCGTCAAAGCACGCTCTTTTACCGGTCAACAGGTAGGCATCTTCACGGAGAACGTTCATAACAAAGCGAGAATCGTCGACATCAAGAAAGATACGTTGAGAAATGCCTTCGCGGAAAACGACGTGATTGTCGTCGCCGGCTTCCAGGGCGTCACTTCCTCGGGCGAGATCACTACGCTCGGTCGCGGTGGCTCGGACACCACAGCCGTCGCTCTAGCAGCGGCCGTCAACGCGCCTATTTGCGATATTTATACCGACGTCGACGGCATCTACACGGCAGACCCAAATAAAATACCGACGGCAAAACTGTTGAATCGCATTTCCTACGGCGAAGTCCTCGAAATGGCACGCATGGGAGCGCAGGTTATCCATCCGCGCGCCGTCGAGCTGGCACGTCAATACGGGATCAAACTGCGCGTGCGCAATACGTTTAAACCGGAGCATGAAGGCACCACAATCGATGCAGGAGGAAAAGATATGGAACTGTTTCGCACCGTCAGTGGTGTCGCCGTCGACAAGGATCAGGCTTGCGTTGCCATCATGGACGTGCCCGACCAGCCCGGCATTGCCGCCAAAATTACGCAGGCGCTCGCCGACGAGAACATCGTCATAGATATGATCATGCAATCGTTCCACCCGAGCATCGGGCTCAACAACATTACATTCACCGTCAGCGATACAGACCTCGATCAAACGATCACCTCCCTGAAAAAGCTGCAGACCAAACTTAATGCCAAAGAAGTTATTGCCGATCCCGACATCGCTAAGGTCAGCTTGATCGGAGCCGGTTTATCCGGACAGCCGCAAGTTGCGGCAAAGCTGTTCGCCGTCCTCGGGCAGGCTGCAATCAACATCAAAATGATCTCGTCGAGCGAGATGAAGATTACGTGCGTAGTCGGTCGCGAAGACGCCGAAAAGGCCGCCTCGCTTATTCACGACGCCTTCGAACTCGGCGCCGCGCAAGCAAAGGTTTAACGTGCATCGGTACCGGCGGGCTTTAGCCCGCTAGTTGCAACAGCAATTGCCGTGTGGCTTATGACGCTCCCAAATCTTGTTCCATTCCATAAAATCATTGTACTGGCGGTTATTCTCCGGCTTCGTAAGGTCTTTGCGCGGCAGGTCGAGCAGCCGTCTGGCTGCGCCATCTTGTCCCTTTTGGAAATCTTGAGCGTCGGGATCGGTGCCCGGTGAGAGTATGACCACTCTCTCGCCCATCACGTCGCCGACTTGAACATTCTCGTCGCCGGGATCGGTCACCACACAGAGATAGATGAGTTCTACATCGCAAAGGCCGGCTTGCGGTCCGAGCTTATCGATTGCATCTGTTACTCCCGTCGCCATTTCGCCCCAGTCGGCGGCCTTCTCGATGAATTTTTCCAATGCCGACTTAATCTTGTCGGCAGCGGCGGGACCTTTGCCGAAGTCGACGGTGCGAAAATCCCGAAATACCCAGGCGCATTTTTTCTTTCTCTTCGCCGGAACAGCAGCGACAGCGATCCCTGGTCCATTCCCAACCTCGATGGTGCCTGGAGGCAAGCCGCCGGTAACCGGCTGATCATCATCGGGATCATCCACGTCTGTATCATCCAACGTCATCATGTTTTGATAGTGAGAATCGCTTGGTTCAAACAGCGTATAAGCGGGAATCGAGATAGCGTGAGTCGTCCGCCCGCCATTATCGTGCGGTGGAGCACCATCATTGCCATGATCCACAGTCTCGGGCTCGCGGTTGACCGCCAGCGCCACCGGCGGCACCGGCAATCGGGGCGATGCCGGATTATCCGCCGTTACCGGATAGTCTGATTGCGGATGTTGGTTCTGCGGTTCTTCTTTTTTCGGCGGCACCGCCATCGCCAGTCCGACTTTGCGGGTCAGATCAACAGCCATGAACATGTCATCTACCGCGCCGTCGAAAACCTTCTTATTGTCGCCGCGCAGATCTTTCGGCTTCAGTTGCGCTTTCTTCATCAAATCGGCACGTATGGTTGCCGGAGTTACCTGAGCTTCGGGATCCTTTTCGCCGTTGTACTGCCAGATTGCGAGTTGCGCAATAGCTCGCTTACGATTATGAGGATTGATCAGCAAATGCTTGTACAAGTCAGCTTCTGAAAGTTTGTCTGCTGCCTTCGCGATGCCGATCATATTGGGATCGACCGAAGTCGCCACGTTGTAGCGCAGCTTGTCTTGAGCCGACACATCTGCCGTCGGAGGCGCCTTTTGATTTTCCTTGGCGGCGCACACAGTACTAATTGTGGTGCTGGTCGACTTACCGGTTTTCGCGCTCGTGAGAACCAATTGGCAGTGATCCGTATTATGTCCATCGCCAACGAGATGCACGGATCCCTTTCCGGATTTGACGTAATCACCGATCGTCAAAGGGTGCTGCTCGGTGATCGCGCTAGCGAGTGGCGGCCACGCACCGAAGGTTCCAGCAACAATGGCCGCCGTCAGCATCGAGCTGATAACTCTCTGGGGCTTGATACGTTTCATCGTGCCTGCCTTTTAATACTTCGCTGGTCATCCGCTTTCAACCGCCGGCAGGCGGAAATTAGGGAGCGGTCGTTGAATATACCATGAGCGGGCGGCACAGCTCATTTCAGCAAGAGCATGCCCGCCCTTGCCGCCGTTTTGTCGAACGTAAAGGTGTGTTCGCAACCTTGGGCAGCAGCAATTTTCTCGACCAGGTGATCCGAAAAATCGGCCTTGCCATCTTCAAATTCACGCAAAGCTTTCCAAACGACCTCGGCTTCTTGCACAACTAATTGTTTGATACTCAGCAAACGGCGGATCAACACAGCAACGTCCGTTCGACTTGCGTTATAGCAGGTCTCACTAACCCACACGAGTTCGGCGAGCGTAATCAATCCAACGAACCCGGGATTTTCGCTTGAACACTCGTTTTCAATTAGTTTTACTGCGCGCGGACTCTGAACAGCATCATCCTGGGCGATGTAGCGAATGAGCACATTTGTATCGAGCCCAATCATTGTGACCGCTGCGCCTTACGCCTAACAGCGTCACGCATCATCTGGGTAGAAACTGGCTGTTTCGGCGGTCTCAACATGCCTTTGAGCGAACGCACATCATCAACTATAGGCTTGATCACAAACTCACGTTCGGCAATCTCGACAAACTCTACACGGTCGCCCGCGTCAATTCCCAACCGTTGCCTGACCTCAACCGGAATCGTGATTTGTCCTTTGCTTGTGACCGTAGCTGTGCTCATAATCCTTTCCATCTCCGATATTCCTTACTATAAGGTAAGGAGCCGGAATGCGTCAAGCGCAGCCATGATTCCCAGCCACGCCAGGCACTGATCAGGGCTCATCCATGACCTAAGTCATGCCTTGAGATGACTGCCGTCCGATGTTCGGCTGCCACGGCGTTCGTATGCTGGCAGCAGGTTCGGGAACAGCAAGGAGAACATCATGAAGGGACGAATTCCGATGCTCTGGTTATCAGTTTTGACGGTGTACATGGCATACATGACGACGGATGCACGCTCAGCATTGAAGTCAGTCGAGGCGAATCAGGAATATACGCTCCAATACATGCAAAAGAGCGCGTCGATCTTGAAGCGTTTCAAGAAAGTGAAAATATCGGCCGAGGCAGTGCCAGTTACAGCGAACACATCCGCCATCAGCAGCTCCGCGATCCCACAATAACCACAGCTACTGCGCCGGTATCAGATCATCGCGGCCGGTGCTGTGCAAAAACTGCGCGAGGCTTTGTCGCAAATCATGCCCCGCCGCCTCGTTCACAGGCGTGAAGGGCGCCACTCGATAGCACTGAGCGCTCATGATTTTGCCGGCGACGATGTCGCGGTTGCGTTGAAGAATGCGCCCGTCCGTCTGCGGCAAAAAACAAAGCTCCTGGTCGAAAGGCTTCTTGAGATTCACCTTGCGTCCTTTCTTAGCATAACGGATCTCCAGCCCGGTAGAATGAAAGCAAAGCCTGTCCGGATGCGTGTTGTCCACCCACTGATTGCGCGTGATGAATACGGATACCGCACTGGCGGCCTCATCGCTGTTCGTCATCGGCAGCAGTATGCAGTCCCAGATTTGACCTGCGGCGTCCGCCTGGCGTCCAATCGTTTCCCTCCCTCGGTCGTAACCGGTGCTTCGTCCGCGCGAAGTCTCCACCGTCACTTCCCGATGCTCCCACGTGCCGGCCGCCCAGGGAGGAACGAGATACCAAAATTCCCGAGTGGCATTTGGCGGCAACAGGGTTTGATCGAACTTCGCGCCGACCTGCAGTTCGTCAGCGCGATCCGTCTGCTCTACGGCGCCCTTAAGCATTTGGGCGTCGAGTGGCGCCGCCAGCACCGTCGCGCTCAGCGACCACAACAGCGACCAACCGATTGTCTTACGACCCGACTTCACCGAACATCTCCCTGGCAAATTGAATCTTACATCCTCCACTATGATCTATCGAGCCATCCCGGGGAGGAGTTCGATGGGAAGAAGGCGAAAATGACGATCGAATGAAAACGCTTGGGAGATCTTTCTCTGCTGTATGAGCGCAAGACTGGTGGCGTCTGTGTACGATAGGTCCTGGTCGGCGAACTTCACCAACATTCGCCGCGCCTGTTGCTCCAGACTCCTATCGACGCTGGTTATTTCCAGTGATGGCTGCTTGCCTTCCGCCTCGTCGGTTCTCCGCAAAAATTCAAGAGCCTGGGTGGATCCGAGTCGGTAACGAATCCATGTATAGGTTTCATCGATCACGAAGTTGGTTGTGATCAATCGCGTCTTCTTTGTGAGCAACAAGGCAAACTGCCTCACAGCTAGGACGTGGCAATCGTCGCTGCGATCGCTAAAAGCGCAGAAGGCACCTGTGTCGATGAAAATCATTAGCGGTTGTAGAGTATGTCGTCGTGGTCCGATCCGCCAAATGAACCTTTGTCGCTGGAGCCGATAGCCGCTAGAAAGCTGAGCGGATGTTGGGAGGGAAGCTCGTCCAGCGCTAGCAAATAGGCATCCAGCGCCTGCCGAATCACCTCAGCTTCAGACATGCCCGACTTCGCGGACAACTCTGCCAATCGGGCATCCTGCCATTCTTCGATATAAATCTGCTTGCGCACTTTGCTCATACTCATTGCAAGTATAAGCTCTGTGATGTATATTTGTCAAGTGAGCGATGTATGTGTGATCAAGAAGCAATGTATAAGGCTCAGTGGCGGCGGCGTACTTGTCGCCAGAGCAGAAATTGCAAGGCGAACACAATGACGAAAGCTAAGTGATCGAGAGGCGCGGCGCGATGGAGATATTCCGGCAGGAAATACAAGCCGAGCGCAGGAACAAGCAACATGACTGCGCGTATGAGATGACCGAATAAATCCTCGATCGTGAAAGCGTGGATTGTCTCGGATTGATCGGCTGAATAAAGCGCGAATCTGTTCTCGTTGATCTCATCGACGTACTTATATATAACGGCCATCAACCACGCCAATGCAAACGCCATATAAGCAGGTTCCCGCACGTCTAAATGCCGAATGAAGCTCGAGGACGGCAAGGCGACGGCATCGAAGCAATCCTGCACGATTCCCGGCATCGTGTTCAGAACAATGACACCACCGGCAATGACTCCATTAACCGCACCGAGAATTTTGAGAGGAAATGAACAACGCGAGTGTAACCTGTATTCCGGAGTCCGAATTATCTGTGGTGGCTCCAGCGCTGTCACCGTCATAGCATGCTCCTTTTCCTTAGCAACTATGCCGACCGGAGAATATCACTCGCATCCCCGCGGCATGGCGCCGATTGTCGCAGATGCGTTCCACCGGAAACATTGAATAATTTACTGGCGAACCCCTAATTTGCCGCAACTGTCATTTACGAATTGCCACCATATGCGCAACCATGGTGGCATGGTGGCATGGTGGCATGGTGGCAATTTTATCGGAAGCCCGGCGCGCGTGGGCGCCTGCGTTCCCAAACAAATGAACCTATTGCTTCGGTGCGAGATACTTCTCACGATATTGCTCGACAATCCGTTCGCGGTCCG
The DNA here is from genome assembly GCA_036703785.1 of Candidatus Obscuribacterales bacterium. Lineage (GTDB taxonomy): Bacteria > Cyanobacteriota > Vampirovibrionia > Obscuribacterales > Obscuribacteraceae > JADYXS01. Next base: position 7,903 of record DATNQY010000293.1, on the reverse strand, counting down.
CGCTCTTTTTAAGCAGCGGGAAGCCCATCTCAATTCGCTGCTCCAAATAAGCACGAGCGACGCGTTCGGAAAGCTTGCGAATCTTGAGGATGTTTGCCATACGGTCATCGCGGCCGAGCACGCCCCGAGCATCAAGCAGATTGAAGCTGTGCGAGCACTTCAGAACTTGCTCGTAAGCCGGCAGGATCAATTTGAGATCCATTAAACGACCTGCCTCTGCATGGTGCATGTTGAATTGCGTCTGCAACATCTCCGGATTGCTGTGCTCGAAGTTGTATTTCGACTGTTCGATTTCGTTTTGATGATAAATCTCACCGTACGTGACGTCGTCGTTCCACTTCAGCTGATAAACACTCTCGACGTTCTGCAAATACATCGAAATGCGTTCCAGACCGTAAGTTATTTCGGCCGCAATCGGCTTGAGGTCGATGCCGCCGGCTTGTTGGAAGTACGTAAATTGAGTGATTTCCAGTCCGTCCAGCCAAACTTCCCAGCCGACGCCCCAGGCTCCGAGGGTTGGTGACTCCCAGTTATCCTCGACAAAGCGGATATCGTGGTCTTCAGCCTTTATGCCAAGTGCGGTCAGACTTTTGAGGTAGATATCCTGCACGTTATCAGGCGAAGGCTTCAAAATTACCTGGTACTGGAAATAGTGCTGGAGGCGGTTGGGATTTTCGCCGTATCTCCCATCTGTAGGACGCCTGCAAGGGTCGGCTGTAGCCATGTTCCACGGTTCGGGACCAAGCACCCGCAAGAAGGTGCCGGGGTTCATTGTCGAGGCGCCCTTTTCAAGGTCGAACGGCTGCAAAACAACGCATCCCTGCTCGCCCCAATACGCGTTGAGAGCCTGGATTACCTGCTGAAACGTGAGAGCCATGAGGCTACTTTTCCTCCGACAAACAGGCGATCAGTTTATCATCTTCCGGCTGGAAAACGGCGACAGGAGCCGCGTTTCGTAAAGCCACGGCTGCCGAGCAGATGGTTACGAACGGTCGCGTTTCGGCTAGTCAAGCGCTTAGAATTGCTGATATTTGGCACAATATGAACAACGGAGCCAAGCGGGCTTTCGCCCGCCGCTACCAAGATCGCGGGCTGCCGCCCGCCGCTACGAAAAACACCCCTGCTCCCCGTGTAGGAATACTCATGGTTCAACAACAACTCAAACCGGGCCAGCCACAGCAGCACGAATTCATCCCGCCGTATCCGAATACGATTGAAGACACCGGGCTGAAAGAGGGCTTCCTCGAAGAGCTCGTGCTCAAGGACATTTATCTGGTCAACTTCGCGCTCGGTCGTGAAATCGCCCAGCGAACACAATTGCCATTCAAAATTGTGGAAGAGATTCTTGAGTCTCTGAAGAAGCAAATGTTGGTGGAAGTGAAGGCGGCAGGCGGAATCGCCGACTACGAATACACCCCGACAGACAAAGGACGCGACCGCGCCCGCGCTTACTTCGACCACAATACATACGTGGGAGCGTGCCCGGTACCGTGGACGCATTACGTCGAATCGCTGAAATATCAGACAATCCGTCGCGAGTCGGTGACTCCACGAGACTTGGAAGTGGCGTTTTCCGACATCATGGTCAACCGTAAGACCATCAACACCGTGGGTCCGGCTATCAACTCCGGACGCGGGATGTTCTTGTTCGGTGAAGCCGGCAATGGTAAGACCTCGATCGCCGAGCGTATCGCGCGCAGCTTCCGCGGACACATCTTCATTCCGTACGCGGTTGAAGTCGACGGACAAATTATTCGCGTGTTTGACGGACACAACCACCAGCAAGTTGCGCCTTCGGCCTATCCGCGTGATTACGACCACCGCTGGATTCGCATTCAGCGTCCATGCGTGGTAGTCGGCGGTGAACTGACCATCGACCAGCTCGAACTTCAATACGATTATTCGGCGAAACTCTACGAAGCGCCATTGCAGATCAAGTCCAACTGCGGCTTGCTGCTAATCGACGACTTTGGCCGTCAGCGTATCGACCACAAGTCCCTGCTCAACAGATGGATTGTTCCTCTGGAAAAACGCGTGGACTATCTTTCATTGCACACAGGCAAAAAACTGGAAGTGCCGTTCGAACAGCTTATCGTCTTCTCGACCAACCTCAACCCGAGCGACCTGGTCGACGAAGCGTTCTTGAGACGGATTCCGTACAAGATCAACATCACTACGCCTACCGAGGAAGAATTCAAATGGATCTTCCTGCAGTACTGCCAACGCGCCGGCGTGCCGTACAACGAAGAAGCGGTCAATTACTTGATCGAAACACAATATCGCAGCGGCAAGCGCATGATGCGTTGCTGCCACCCTCGCGACATCATCGATCAAGTCGTCAACCTCTGCAAATTCTTGCAGACCGAGCCGCGACTCACACGGGAATATCTTGACCACGCATGCTCCGTTTACTTCGCAGCGATGGGCAAGTAAGCCACGATACTTTCAGTATGCAAAGGGCACCTTCGGGTGCCCTTTGTTTTCAACTCACTGCGCAGATGATATAAATAGCGGCATGGAGTCACCAAAGCTCACACATTTCAACCGGACATTCCAAGGGGGATCTCTGACCATGGCACACAAGTGGAAATCTGCGTTGGCTGCGCTGTGGCTAAGTATTTGGTGCGCCAATGCGGCAATGGCCGAGATCGGTGTGTCAGATAAGGAAATTCTGATTGGAAACCCGAACGCACAATCCGGTGACAATCAATTCTCCGGCAAACAAACCACCATCGGCATCCAGACGTACATTGATGACGTCAACGCCGAAGGCGGCGTTAACGGGCGCAAGATAAGGCTTATCACCTGCGATGACAAATACGAAGTCGACGGAGCTTTCTCTTGCTTTCAACAACTTTTAGGCGATAACGTATTCGCCATTACCGGACTGGTCGGCAGCGCATTGCTCGCCAAATACATTCCGCTGTGCACCAACAACAAAATGCCGCTGGTGGGCGCGTATTCCGGACCACAGTTTGTGACTACGCCGGCCAAACGGTACATCTTTACTACGCGCCTTGGCTATCGCGATGAAGAACAGCAATTCGTCGACCATATGTTTCGCGATGCGGACATAAAAAAAATCGGCATCATTTACCAAAACGATTCTTACGGCGCAGATCACCTGCAAGGCTTAACGGACGCACTCAAGAAGTACAACACGCAGGTGGTCGCCGCCGCGTCATACAAACGCAATACTCTCGATGTTGCCGACGCCTTCAATATGGTAAAAGCGGCCAATCCGCAAGCCGTCAGCCTGGCTGCCAATAATCGCCAGTGCGCGGCCATCATCAAAATGGCGCACGATGCGAATTGGCATCCCGTGTTTTTCATCAACTCAGGCGCCAACGTCGACGGTTTTCTCCAATCCGTGGGCAAGGAAGCTGACGGAGTTCTCGTCAGCGAAACGGTGCCTTCTCCGAATAAAACTGACGTCCCACTGATCGCCAAGTACCAAAAGGCTTTGAAGCAATACTATCCGGGCGAACAGCCGTGTTTCACCAGCTTGCGTGGCTACATCGACGGGCTCGTGCTCGTCGAAGGACTCAAGCGCGCCGGGAAGGATTTAACCCGTGAAAAATTTGTGGAAGCGCTTTACGGCATCAACAAGGTGGACATCGGTCTGGGCAAGGGGCTGGAGCTGAATTACGGGCAAGAAGACCACGCGGGATTGCATAGATATGCCTTCGGCATCGTCAGCAACGGACACCTGGCGCCCGTCGTTTGGAAGAACATCAAACCGGCCAAATAGCGCAGGTGAATTGCTGCTAAACAAATCCGCATGACAGCCCGTGCTAACATTGGCTGTCCTTTGCTGCAGCAGAATTGGTCATGCCGCAACTGGAAAGCACTACACCGACTCTAGCGGCGCTGACCAACGGCGCCGGGATTGACGCAGCCGTGATTCGACGCAGGCATTTTCTAGCCGGCGCCTCGGGAGTGACGGTAATAGCAGGCAGCGCACTCTGGTTTTTCGCCCTATCCACACTCGGTGTCAGCGTCGAAGCACTGCCCTGGTACATCACCGTAGGCGTGATTGGCGTCGTCTGCGCACGCATGGCGGCCCGCCGCATCTTAAACGCCGCGCCCATCAACCCGCAGCAGATTGTAGCGCCGGGCGATAGCCCGCTGCGCGAGCCGCTGTCATTGCTGGAATCTTGGGCGCTCTCATACCTTGCGGCTTCCGTGGCGCTGCTGATATGGATTTTGATCCAACTGCCGAATAGCGAAGACATGCACCGCAAAGTCACACGCTTCATCGACATTCAGTTGGTTTCGAATGCCGACTACGCAAACCGGCAATCGCCTTTATCGGGCACACAGGAGCAAAAGTTGCTGCATAAACGCCAGGCGGACAAACAAACGCAGCAAGGCGCGCTGAACTCCCAGAAAATCGCATCAGTAGCCCAGAACAGCCAAAAGCAAGACGCAGCCAGCAATAAACGAAAGACGGACTCCCGTCCCACAAAAGAGGTTGTTCTCCGCAAGCAACAAACACCGGCAAAACAACTTATCGCGCCGGTTCGAACAATAAACGCAGCATCAACCGCTCTGCAATCGATGGATGCCAGCGCGATGGTTCTGATCAAGCCGGCGCAACCGAGCGCTCCGGCACCGGCGACGCCAAAGCAGCCTGCGAAGGGCAAAAGCCAGGGCAATCGTCCTTACATGGAAGAAGTGCAACCGCCCGAGTTGGTGGAATTAATAGAAAACGAAGGCACCGCCGATAGTACCAACGTTTTTGCCGACGGAGGCAGCTCGGACGGAGGTCAAGGAGCCGCCAGCGACCTGACTGCCTATTTAAAAGCCCTGCATAAACGGATAAAAACCGCGTGGACGCCACCGCGCGGACAGCCGCACAAAGCAGCCGTTCTCTTCCGAATCAAACACGATGGCGGGCTGTCATTCCTCAAAATCATAGTGCCGTCGGGTGACTCGGGGACAGATGAAGCCGCCGTCAAAGCTGTCGCCGGATCGACTAAAGGCAATCCGTTGCCGGCAAGCTATGCTTTACCCTATCTCGACGTCCAATATACTTTCAATTACAGCGTCGACGAACTCAAAGAAGCCGGACAGGCGGCGCTTAATTAGCGTTTGATTCGTCCGGCTTTGTTATTCCGTAAAGCTCATCGGCTGAATGAACCCGAACCAGTTTGCCGTCGTGCAGTTGGAATACTGCCGAGCGCCCGCGCGATGGGAATGCTTGCAAAATGGCGTCCGGGATGCGTTGCAGTGGGACTTCAGCTGGATCCCTCACGCGTAAATACGTTTCCGCTCGCCGAATTGATACGTTATCGGTGTTGCCGAGAATGAGCGCGTTTTGCCTCGAATCGCTGGAGTCGGCAGGCAGAATTATCATCGAATCGGAAGAGCACACGATGGTCGTCCCGCGCAGGCAAGGACGAAAGAACAGATACACGTACGCGATCGAGTATACACAAAGAATTACGAAGAACCGTTTATTCAGCAGTGAGTCGGTGCGCGCGGGCAGCGTTACGAACAGGGCAAATAGAGCCAGGTAATACACAATAACTTGTGGCACGCTTGGGACGCCGACATTGATTAAAGACCAACGGTTGAGACTCAGCCAGCGAACGATGCACATCATTAAGTCGAGTGGCCAACCGGCAATCCAGTCGAGCCCGGAGGCTACGAGTGTGACAGGAAGCCACTGGAATGGCGCAAGCGCCGAACTGATGAAACCCAGCACTGTGACAATCGGCACCAAGGGCGATACCAGGACATTAGCGGCCAGAGATAATTGTCCGACCTGCCAGAAGTAGATCATTTGTATCGGCAATACGCTGGCGTTCGCCAAAAGCACCACCACCACTGCTTCGGCGAGCCAGCCGGGGAACGAAAGCCGCTCTGCCAACAGGTGGTTTAAGCGGCGAACGGCCAGTGCAATTGCCATTGTGGCAACGTAAGAAAGTTGGGCTCCGGCATCGACAAGGGTGAATGGATCCACGATAAGGGCGAGCATCGCCGAAAGAGATACTGATGCCGGCAAGTAAACAGACCGGCGGGTGCAGCCGATTACAAGCATGGTCATGCACATGATCGCCGCCCGTTCTACCGACGCGGAAAGACCGGCAAGCGCGCAGAATAGAACGATGGCAGCCAAGCAGCCAACGCTCACGCCAATTGCAGACCGAACAATGAAACGCAAAGTCCACCATGCCACAGCGGTTACGACAGTGAGATTGAAGCCGGAGGCGGCGACGATGTGCGATAGACCCAACATCCGAAACTGATCGCGAACATCCTTGGACGGACGCACAGCTTTGTCGCCGATCACCATTGATGAAAGCAAATCGCCGCGCTCGCCACCAAGGACTTTGCGATGGAGGTCAACCATGCGGGTGCGAATGACTTCGATGAACGACTCGAATGGGGCTTGCGCCGATGGCGGCTGCCGGCTGACAACGCATGGTTTCGCTGCAATTGCCGGCCGGAAAATGCACGCAATCCCCTGGCGCTGCAGGTATTTTCGTTCGTCGAACTCCCAGGGAAATTGTGCAACGCGCGGCTCGTGGAACGTTCCCCAAATCTGAATCACCGGCTTGCTGCCGTCGGCGGCGTGCGTCAGAACGTCGGCAGGGACTTCGTCACGGGCGATTTGCGCAAGCGCCAATGTGTTAGGGTCCACAGCAGCGGGCTTCCGCCCGCCGCTACGTTCCACCGAAAATACCGAGAACACTACCCGATACCAGTCGCCGCGGCTGGTTGGTTCCACGCTCTCAACCTCCGCGGTGACCAACACCGCACCGGTGCATGTTCGCGCCAGATCCTTACGTTGCTCGAGCGCAATTCTCCAAGCGCACCAGCCGTACATGCCACCAAATACAATGGCAAGCAAAAGTGCCAGCCGGCGGCGATTAGTCAGCAGCCCGCACAATAGCACGACAAGCACGAGCAAAACGGCCCAGAAATATGGCGCTTTACCGAGCGCCAGCGCATCAGCTACCGCCATCAAAGCGGCAGCGACCACGGTGATTCGCGGCTTTATTTCGAGCCATCTGCAAAGCCGAGTTCCTGGATCCCACATAATCCGGATCCGCCTATCGATGCTATTTATGTTGAAACGTTTGCCGCCGCCAAAAAGTTCAAACTCTTGGCATTAAAAATTCCGACCTAATTGCCAGGTGCTTGAGTGCCGAACGGATTTCTCCAGCCGTTGGGATCGTATTGCTGTTGGATCGCGGCACCGACGCCTGGTCCGACCTTATCGGCAATCTGCTGGAGCTGCTGGGCGTCCGAAGAGTTGCGGTCATAATTCAATGACATTCTCAGATACTGGACAGCCTTACTGTAATACTCCTTGCCACGATCACCGTTGCTGTGCTCGTTGCTGAACTGCGCTACAGCGAGGTCGACCAACGCTACGTCGCGGCACAGTTTGGCACGATAAGCGGGATCTTTGCCGGCAACCTCGTCAGCCCCCGGATTGGTCGCTTTCTGCCTGAGGTTAATCTCGAATCTGGTCAGTTGATCGATGCTGAATTGGGACTCGGTGGTACCTACCTTGCTGCGAAGATCGGTGAGCAAGCGGTCATAAACAGCACCGATGTTGTGGCTGCCATAGATCTTGTCCAATTGTCCCTGGACAGCGGTTTGCTCTTGCTGGATGCGGTCCAGCTCGGATCTGCTGCCGGCACTCTTTGCATAGTTGGCAGCCATGCCGAGATTGTCGCGAGCAGAAGTGAATAGGCTTGCGGCATCGCCGCCAAGATCGTATTCAGCCTTCGGAAGAATGCGGCCTTGATCGTTGTGCGATTTGGGATCTTTGGGATCCAGCTTGGTGCCACGAGCCAGCCACATGTTGCCCATACCTGCATACAATCCGGCAAGCGTTTCGTATTTAGCCGGACTTTGATCGGCTGCGCTGTCGTTGGTGAAGAGG
>DATNQY010000292.1:0-6338 GCA_036703785.1 Candidatus Obscuribacterales bacterium | reverse complement strand
AGACTTGTTCTTTCTCTTGCTGAATCAGCCCCCGATGACCTTTTGTATCTCCGACATGAAGGTCTGCAACATCCGCGCGCTATTTCAGCGTTAACTGCGGCAGCCAATTCGTTGGTTGAGATAAAAACCAAGCGAAACTCGTTAGACGCCGAGCTGTATCTGGATATGACACCTGCAGAAACGGAATTGAAAGCTGCCATTCTCGTGCTCAGGGAAGGAGACGTCTGGTATCGCATCTTCCAAGGGAAATGGCATCGGGCGACGCGGCTTCACAAACAGTTGCAACGTATCAAGGCAAAGAAGTCGGCCTCGGCTCGCCTAACTCAACTCGAAGAAGTCTTGGGCGTCCTGCAGCGTTATGAGTCCTGGCGAACGGATGCTGAATTACGCTCGTTCGCCGGACCCAGCTTCAAGGAAGGTGACACACCTCTGACCGAACTGACTCAGCTTTCCCTATGGGTCGAGAATGTGGCTAAACGTCTGCAGGTGGCGCAAATCGGGTCGACAGTATTCGATCCACTGGCAGTCAAAGCAATACGGCTTGCTCAACTGCGGGCGCTAGCGCCAAGTGTTCAGGCTGCCCTGGAAGTTCTCGAGCAATTCACTGCAGTACAGACACAGGAGTTTGCTCAAGCAACTGCCTTCGAACAAATACCAGTAGGCGAAAGTTGGAACCGCCGACTAGCCCTTGCCCAACAACTTATCACAGATCTTTCGGCTAGCTATTCAAAGTTGTCGGCATGTTTGGAGACTAGTGGATTGCTCAGCAGTAATGTTCTGTCTGTTGTCAAAGCAAGCCATCGTCTTCCAAGTGCTATTCAGGAACTGGTGAGTCATCAAGCGGGACAAGCACTTCTCGGAAGTTACTTTGCAGGAACCGAGACCAAGCTCGAACCGGTCGAGGGCGCCTTGGTCTATGGCCGACTGATAAAGAACGCCAAGCTTCCTCGTGCAGTCGAGGCAGTTCTAGTATCCGAAGCCAGCCCGCAAAACTATGCCCATCTAACAGAGCTAATCAAGACAGCTCAGGAGGGCTGGGACGCTGCTGCGGACTTTTCCCGTCAAATTGGCGAGTTTGGACATTTCAGGCTTGACCAATGGGTTGATGAATCTTCGGTGCCGCACTCTGAATATGCCCAGCATCTGTTAGAGAAAACCCGCACCGCCGTTTCAAGTCTCGATCGCCTCCAAAACTGGAGCCAATACGTTGCTCAGCGCAAGGAAGCACTAAGCCAGAATCTGGAAGCTTTCGTGTCCTTAGTTGAGTCGGGAGAACTACCGTCCCAAGTGCTCCAGGATGCGTATGCCCATCGTTTCTATGCGTCAATTGCCGACTCCCTGTTCGGCGGGTTCCCGCAACTCGGTCGATTTAATGGCTTGAGGCATTCGGCTATTCGTGCTGAGTTTGCCGAGCTGGACAAGGAAATTATCAAGTTACGTGGCCAACAAATTTCGGTGAAGTGCATTGCCCAAGCATGTCCGCCTGCCGGAAATACTGGGTATAGGGTAGTGGACAAAACCGAAATGGCTCTTCTTGACCATCTGATTTCCCTGACGCTTCCTAGAACCCCCGTCCGCCAAATACTCAAAAGGGCGGGACGCGCCGTTCAAGAATTGAAGCCGTGTTTCATGATGGGCCCACAGGCTGTAGCACAGTTCCTTAAGCCTGGTGTGCTCGAGTTCGACATAGTTGTGATGGACGAAGCATCGCAGTTGAAGCCGGAAGAAGCTATTGGAGCAATCGCTCGAGGTAAACAGCTGGTTGTAGTCGGTGACCCGAAACAGCTTCCGCCCACCGGGTTCTTCTCAAGACAAAACCACACTGCTGATGGGGATGACTCTGGCCAACAAACCGCTGCAGAAGACGCAGAGAGCATTCTTGACGTTTGCATGAGCCACTTCCACCCGGTCAGAACGCTTCGTTGGCACTACCGCTCTCGCCACGAGTCCTTGATCGCCTTCTCGAATCACTATTTCTACAAAGGCCGACTGTTTGTGTTCCCGTCGCCGTATCCAAAGGGCAAAGCTCTGGGGCTACAGTATATCTTCGTACCGGACGGGGTTTACGAGAACCAGATGAACAAGGTGGAAGCTCTTCGAGTCATTGAGGCTATCGTGGATCACGTTTGCACCCGGCCAGACGATTCCTTGGGGGTGGTAACACTGAACATCAAACAACGCGACTTGATTGCTGAGCTCTGGGAAGAGCGGCGCAAATCTGTTCCCCAAGCTGAGGAGTTTGAGCGGCGCTGGGAGGGCGAAGGCATGGGACTATTCTTCAAGAACCTTGAAAACGTTCAGGGCGATGAGCGCGATTGCATTCTTATTTCCACCACCTTCGGCAAACCTCCAGTCGCCAACGTCGTTCGGCAAAACTTTGGTCCGATTAGCCGTCAAGGCGGCTGGCGCCGTCTGAATGTGCTCTTCACTCGGGCTCGAAAGTCTATTGGACTGGTTACATCGATGCAACCTGAACACATTATTGCTGACACCAGCACCCCGGACGGGACTACGTCTCTTCGTAACTATCTGGAGTACGCCCGTAGCGGCATTCTCCCACACGAAAGTAAAACAGGCCTTGAGCCTGACAGTGATTTCGAGATTGCAGTTATCGATTTGATCGAATCGTGGGGCTACTCGGTTACTCCACAACTGGGGGTCGCTGGATTCAGAATTGATATTGCGGTGAAACACCCGCAGTACCCGTTCGCCTACTTGGCCGCAGTTGAATGTGATGGAGCGACCTATCACTCGGGTGCGTCTGTCCGCGACAGGGACCGAATTCGCCAAGAAATCCTGGAAGGCCTAGGTTGGAAGAACAAGATATGGCGTATTTGGTCGAGCGACTGGTTCCGCAACCCCTTAGCCGAAGCTAAAAAGCTTTACGCGTTCCTTGACTCCCTGAAGGACAGCACAATTCCTGCTGAGTTTGTTGCAGAGCCCAAAGCGGCTTCAGCTGTTGCTGATAGCGAGGAACCGAAAATTTTTGTTCCCGCCGCAGATGATGACCAGAAAGGCGCTATTAACATCCTCACTGAAGACGAGGAAGACCTTGAGGTTGAGATAGGTGACGTGGTGACCTATTGTCCGGCCGACAATCCTAAGGCAGACCCCATTACCGTCCGCATCACCCAAAATTATAACAACTTCGACCAAGGCCTCATTTCGTCACACACACCGTTGGGTCAAGTGCTCATCGGGGCCACCCTCGGCGAGACTGTAGTACTACGAGTGCCCGGACAGCCTGGAAAGCAATTCATCATCAAAGGAATCAAGCGGCCCCAAGCTGAACAATCAATTAAGTAGAGCCTTACCATGCCAACGCTTAGACCCTATAGTCAAAAATCCGCGAAAGAGCTTGAAGCGCTTTTTGAGGTTGTTAAAGCGGATTTGCCGACCGCGAAACTCATCCTTGCCGAGCTAAAGCGTCGCTCGACTCCCTCGGCACGTGCTCTTCGAAATAAGGTTGAAAAGCATCTCCAAACAACTGGCACACGGAAGGAAACTGACGAGTCGGCGCGCTCAGCTGATCCTTCTGAACCGGAAAAGCCGATTTATCACGTGCTCGATTGCAAGGGATGCAATACGAAGATTCGTATTCCGATTAAGGACGACTGTATTATTTATCGTTGTCCCCAGTGCCAACTCTCGTTCGAAACTGAGTGTCGTGCGGGTGTGGTCGAAATAGTGTTTCTCATGGAAGAAACCACGACGGTGGATAAAGGGCTCATTACCAAAGAAACGGCGCGTTCAATTTTGGGCGTGCCTGTTAATGCGCCATTTTCCGAGATTAAGGCCGCGTGGAGAAGACTCAGCCAGCAATATCATCCCGACAAGCACCAGGGGCTTCCTGAACGGTTGAGAAAAGCTGCCGAAGTTGAGGTGGAGCGTATTAACCGAGCTTATCAGATTCTCACACGAGTTTCTGCCGAGGACTTCTAAGACAAGGGATGGGATTAGAGGCTCAGTACAGCGTTAATTCGCTTCAGTCCGAATTTTTGTGTTTTTCGATGAAAGACGTTCGTGATCGATTGTCCCATGGAGAAGAGCTGCCCGAAGATAGTTTGCCCACGACAGAGGTGCGGCGGCTATTTGACAAGTACCTCCGGAATCATTTGCGTCATGGCGCGTAAGGCTTCAATCGAGCGGGCCCCGCAGAAGTTTTAAGCATTATGCCGTTTTGGCATTCAACCTGTTCTTTTTGCTAAAGGTGGCTGCAATTCTTTCCGACTTAGTGCCCCGCCAGTGCCCCACAAAAAGAAAAGGCTCACAATAATAATTGTAAGCCTTTGTTTATTTGGTGGGTCTGGTTGGACTCGAACCAACGACCAAGGGATTATGAGTCCCCTGCTCTAACCGACTGAGCTACAGACCCCCGCAATGACTGGAAGTATAACAGTTGCTGAGTCGAGTTAGCCTTCGGTATCCAGGAAACTGCGCAGGCGCTCGGACCTTGAAGGATGACGCAGTTTGCGCAATGCCTTGGCTTCGATCTGCCGAATGCGCTCGCGAGTTACATCGAATTGCTTGCCGACTTCTTCCAGCGTATGGTCGGTATTCATTTCGATGCCGAAGCGCATGCGCAGCACTTTCGCTTCACGCGGCGTCAGGGAGTCCAGTATATCCTTTGTCACATCCCGAAGGCTCGCGTAAACCGCGGCGTCCGCCGGGGCCATCGTAGCGGAATCCTCGATGAAGTCGCCGAGATGGGAATCCTCATCATCCCCAATGGGTGTTTCCATGGAAATGGGCTCCTTGGAAATCTTGAGGATTTTTCGGATCTTCTCTTCCGGCATTTCCATTTTCAGCGCCAACAGGGCTGGTTCAGGTTCCTGGCCCGTTTCCTGCAAAATCTGGCGCGAAATACGATTCATCTTGTTGATCGTCTCGATCATGTGCACCGGAATGCGAATAGTGCGCGCCTGATCGGCAATGGAGCGGGTGATCGCCTGACGAATCCACCAGGTTGCATAGGTCGAAAACTTGTAGCCGCGCCGGTATTCGAATTTATCCACCGCCTTCATGAGGCCTATGTTGCCTTCCTGGATAAGATCGAGGAATTGCAAGCCGCGATTGGTGTATTTTTTCGCGATGGAAATGACCAGCCGCAAGTTTGCTTCGGTCATTTCGCGCTTCGCCCGGCGCGCCTTGGCCTCGCCGGTCGACATGCGGCGATTGATTTCCTTGAGATCTTTCAAGGGAATGCCAACCTGTTTTTGCAGGGTGAGCAAGTTCTGCTGCTGCTCCAGAATGGCCGGCAGGTAGCGTTCCAGAGCTGGACTATAAGGCTTGCCGAGCGCGATCTCCTGCGCTACCCAATCGAGATTGCTTTCGTTGCCCGGGAAGGCCTTGATAAAGTGATTGCGGGGCATTCCCGCCTTGGTGACGCACAACTCCATGATTCTGCGCTCGTAGCCGCGCATTTCATCCACCAGCCCGCGTTGCGTCTCGCAAAGTCTTTCGACCATTTTGGCCGAAAAACGGATGGCCATCAGCTCTGCGGAAATCCTTTCCTGTATGTCTTTGTATGCCTTGTTCGATGCGCCTTTTCTTTCAAGCGCTTTCTGCATCTCGACATAAGCCTGTTGAATAACGCCAAATCGCTCCAGCGCGTCATTTTTCAGTTTGAGCAAATTGGCGTTGGCTATTGCGGTAACGTCTTCGTCTTCCGTATTTTCCGCACTCAGTTCCTGCTCAAGCGATTCCTCGGAAATTTCCTCGCTAACCATTTCTTCGACGTCCGGATCCAGCAATCCATCGATGAGTTCATCGATGCGCATCTCATCCTTTGAGACTTTGTCTGCAAGTTCGAGAATTCCGGCAATAGTGGTCGGACAAGCGGAAATCGCCTGGATCATATGCTTCAATCCGTCTTCGATACGCTTTGCGATCTCGATTTCACTCTCTCGCGTAAGCAATTCGACGGAACCCATTTCCCGCATATACATGCGCACCGGATCGGTGGTTCGGCCAAACTCCGAATCGACGGTAGAAAGCGCGGCTTCCGCTTCCTCTACCACGTCCTCGTCCGCAACCGTCGGCGCTGTTTCCGACATGAGCAGCGTTTCCGCATCGGGCGCCTCGTCATAAACCGAGATGCCAACGTCATTAATCATGCTGATGATGTTTTCAATCTGCTCCGCATCCAGCATGTCATCGGGAAGATGGTCATTGATTTCGGCATACGTCAGATAGCCGCGCTCCTTGCCCTGCACGATGAGATTCTTGAGGCGCATGCGGCGCTCCTCGAGGTCCTGCGGTGCAAGCGACGATTTGTCCACGTCCTTCGGCTGAGCTGATTTACCCTCTTTTCCCGCCTTGACCCTGGCAATTTTTGC
>DATNQY010000291.1:0-13529 GCA_036703785.1 Candidatus Obscuribacterales bacterium | reverse complement strand
AATAAGCCCGGCATTTGCTGAACATTGAGATCAAACTTACCTGCACCGGTATTCACGTTCACTTGTTGGCTGAGCAGGTTGCCACCAACCACGGACAAAACGCCGTTTGCCTGCGCATTTTGCAAGTTTAGATTTAGGTTGCCGCCTGCGGAAATTGTTCCGCCGATATTGTTGATGTGCAGCGACGAACCCACCCCGGTGATGGATAAATCACCGCCGCTGGAAATCGTTCCGGCATTCGAGATCAGTCTCGACACATTCAGGTTCAGACTAAGATTATCCGTGCTCGTCAGCACCGCGCCGGCACGGTTGAATATGTCGGTAGCGTTGATGGTGGCAGCGGTCAGTTGTTTGTCTGTCGAAATCGCGAAGAATTTGCCGGCATTCGTGAGGTTGCCTGTAATGGAAAGCTGCGGACTGCCGTTGAAATCGCGCAGCACGGAAAGACCGGTTGGGATCATGATGGTGCCGAAATTTGCGCCGCCCGGCAAAATCAACGAACCGCCTATCGCATTTCCGTGCGCCGCCAGCAAGAGGGATTGCCTTCCAGTCATTAGCAGTTGACTCACCGCCGCTGCTTCTGCCGGAGTCACCAGTTGACCGGGCGTGATTGCCAATGGCTTGCCGCCGACGATGATTGATGCGGCGTTGGTGGCGACAACCGAATGCGCCCTCGAGCCGAGATTGAGATTTGCCGGCAGCGCGCCTGCACCGGCAGCCAAAGCCGCCGTTGTCTGTGCGAAAGCCACAATCAGGGACAGCGCGGTGCGCGAAATTCTAGATGCAAACATCGAATGAACCTTAATGCAGAGCGGGTGAGCGAACGTGTTCTTGAGAGCGGCGATTATAACTGAGACTGCGGACAGTCGATATTAACGAAATGCCAGTGCATATGCCCATTTCCGTGACCGTGGAAAGGTGCTGAAAGGTTGTTCTCGACCGCAGCGATTTCGGATGCTTTGGCTAGCTGTCGGCTCGCGGGTGGTATTCACTCGCAAACGCCTGCTCGGTTCTTGGCCGGTCGTCTAAACTTTCGTAGTCAATAAACAGTTCTTCACCGACTTCAATGTCCCGAAGGGCTTCCCAGCATTCGCCGTCATTGATGGAGACAATGTTAGGTGTCTCGGAGTGATTGACAAAAAAGACGTTTGACATGAATTTGAGCCCGCAATCCGGAACGTAATAGAAGCCTTCGTAGAATACAAAGTATCTTTGAATCATGAAGCACGAATGAGGAGGCAGGCTTTCTACCTCCGCCGCGGTGAATTTGATCCATTGAATTTTGTTGTTCGGGAATATTTCACGACAGCCTTTTGGAATGCGTTGAATCGCAAAAACGCCAACGCCTTCGGCGGAGGACGGCCTCAACATCACATAGGTATGCTCGCGGAGGTCCTTGAGTAATTCTTCTCTGGTGTGGATCAATTGAGGCCCCTTCGCAGATGCGAATTACCAATAATAACAAAACCTGTCTGCTCGATTGCCAGGCTGGACCTCCTGTTTGACGTTGGGTTGTCAAAATGACAACCCGAAGAGGTCGGAGTGGAAATCGTCAACGAAAGCGAGCTGCACTCTTTCGCCAAGAAGCATTCGAAGGCACGTAAACCGCTGTCGAACTGGATTGACGTGACGAAGACGGCCGCCTGGAAAACGTTCGCCGATGTTCGCGAGACTTTCAGAAGCGCAGATTACGTTAAGGAGCAGGTGGTCTTCGATATTGGCAGAAACAATTACAGGCTCATCAGTGCGATAGATTATGGAACCCAGCGCGTTTATGTGCTCGAAATGATGACTCATGCAGAGTACGATCGGTGGAAAGCATGAATACAGCGAGAGTTGATAAACGATATATGGAGCTGGTGCGGGAATTCCCGCTAGTGCCGCTGCGTGGCAAATCAGAATTCGATGAAGCCGTGAGGGTAATGAAGCGGCTCGCCTATCGCAGAAGCACCTTGAGCAGCGGTGAGTCCGACTACTTAATCGGCGTTGACAGCGTATCGTAAAAACGGCCCAGCAAGACACCCGAGCCGCTCCAATGTCCTTCGTGATATTCATCGCCCTCGCACCAGTTGTTTTCGCTGTAGCTGAAAGTTCCACGGGTATCCCGCAGAAAGTCCACCTGCCTCCTGCCATCGATATGGCGAATAGTTTTAACCAATTTAGTTTCGATCACGGTTATTTTTAGTACGGATATAACGGCGTGAACTTCTGTCCGTTGAGCTTCTGATACATTCGAATTAGTTCGGCCTCCGTCATGCCGCTGACATAATCGGCGACCAAGCGAAGCCGCCCCTCTGGTGAATTAACCCCACTAAGCAGCTGTTCGTAGGGCGCCACGAAGAGCTTCGCGTTCTTCGCACTCTCGCGGAACAACGTTTCGAATACATTGCGAATCATGTGACGCTGCCCATGTTGAACCGTCGCCAAATCACTTCGCAAAATGACGTAATGCCACGTCAACTGCTTAAGCATGGCGATCTCATCCTCTCTATCACGGTCGATTGAGACGAGCGGATTGTTCTGAACCGGCCTTGACACGACCTTCAATCCACCGAAAAAACGAGTAATGAGCACGGTCATCATTTGCCACAGATCTGAGCGCTCCTTTGGGGTGCCGCCATAGCGCGACCGAATCGAATATTTATAGACTTCGTCGCAAACACGCAGGAAGGCGGCTTGGTAATCGGACTCGCGGGCTTTAAATTTCTCATTGCCCTTCCGTGAACAGACCTCTTCGAAGAAACTCTTTAACTCAATTTGATTCTTCTCAGCGAATCGCTCTAGCGGAATTTTTCCTGCGCAGTAAAAGTCAATAATGTCATGCACGGCATAAGTGATGTCGTCGGCCCAATCCATAACTTCGGCTTCCAGGCTTTTCACCGTCGCACCGAAGGAGAAACCGGCGCGAGCAAAATCGAAATAATCCTGCTCGCTCTTGTAGGAGCCCCATTTGTTATCTTTGGGATTGTTGGGTCCGGCTAGCCACGGATACTTAAGAATTCCATTTAAAGTTCGCCGTGTTAGGTTCAACCCGGCTAACAGAGGGGTCTTACCCGCCTGTGCCACCGCATCGCTGACCGAAAGCCTGGTGACTAAGCGGAATGACTGAGCGTTGCCTTCAAAACCATCGTTCGGAATTTTGTCTTTGAGACCCAATTCCGTCATAACGTCATGCAATTCTTCCTCGGCAATGTGACCGAATGGAGGGTGCCCAAGATCATGCGCTAGTCCCGCTGCTTCCGCGGCATCCGGATCGAGTCCGCCGGCGTTATCAACCTCAGTACGCTGAGTGTGGAGAAGTCCTTCGGACAGCCGACGAGCGACCTGCGCTACTTTCAGTGAATGTGTCAAACGATTGTGGAACACGTACCCGTGATCTGCTGAGATCACCTGAGTTACTTCGGCCAATCGGGCGAAGCTGGTGGCGTACAACAGTCTGTCGCGATCTATTGCGTATGGACCGCGCCCATCTTCGGCCGAGCGGGGCTGCTCGGAAACGAATCTTTGCTCAAACATTCGTTATGCTGAAGTCAAAACTTTAGGGTTGGTGGCACGGATGGTGCCTTCCTTGGCCCATTCCACGAGGCCAGTGGACATCAGCGGCAGCAGTGCCGAACGAATGTCGAAAGTCAGCAGGTCCTTATGTTTCTCGCTGAGAAGCTTCACGAGTTCATCCGCGTCAACCTCGCGGTCGCCCAGCAGGTCGAGAATTTCGTCTTGCAGGCTCTGCATGTAGTCCTCTTTCCTAGGCCAGTGGCACTTATAGTATACCCGTGAAGGGTGAATGTAAAGCTGGCGGTGCATGGTGTATCCGCCACTGAAGACGATCAAACGATGGCCGCGTTCCATTTGCGGGGTGGTCACAGGTTTGGTCTCAATTGCCACAAACACAAAAACCCGCCTGCTCGAAAGCCAGACGGGTTTTGTACTTCACGACACAGAAATAAAAATGGTGGAGGCGGCGAGGATCGCACTCGCGTCCAAAATTGGCGAGAAACAAGTGTACTACAGGTTTAGTTCGGTATTTCTCCAGAGCCGCTGGAGGGGCCCGAACAGCCACCCGGGTTTGCAATTATGGCTTAGCCAGAGATATCAACCGCTAATTTTTCTCTGGAGCAACCACCATGTTTCTCGGATAGCAGCGGGTAGTCAAGCCGCTAAGCGAGGGTCATCTACCTAAAGTAAATTTAGGCAGCGAGCGCTTTTTGAGCGCCCCAAGGACCGGCAACAACATTGTTGTTGGCATTTGTTTGTTTTGCCCGGTGTTTTACGAGGTTCCAGACGACCTCGACCTGCAACTCGTAACCCTTCAACCCTGTCGAATCTAAACGCCCCCATGAGGTTTGTTTGTCGTAGCGGCGGGCGGAAGCCCGCTGTCGACGGTTGAGTCGTGTGAATTGCACTAATTTTCAGGGTTCAACGGCTCCAAACGCTGAATCTGAGAGCCGATTCTCAATTATACAACACCGGCGAGCGAGCCGCCAAAGTCAAGCCAGGACTGGCATAATTAAGTTGTCAAACAATCCGCTGTGCTCTACAGTAAACGCATTCTCGTCCTGAGATTACTAAGCCTATGAATCGAAGAGTCTGCGATTCCCGCGGCTTCCGACATTTGTCGGGGCTCATCGCTACCTTGCTTGTCTGCGCCTGGGTTTGCCAGTCGGCGCAGGCTCAGCGCTTTGACGGTCAGTGGAAATACAGATCGATGGGCATGGCCGAAGGTGGCTTGGTTCCGGACGATTCGCCGCCCATGGGCTTTCGCATGACCGAGACCGAGACCCGGCTGCAGCAGATGGAAGATCCCGGATTTAGCTATGGCGATGGAGCCGCTTTTCGCGGTGCGTATTACCCTGCCAGACGATCCGTGAAAAGGAGCGCCACCGCCCATGGTGCGAAACAGCATGATGAAGCCGCCGAGTGGCTGAATGGCGCGGGCGGTAGCAGTTATGGAAACATGGCCGTTTCCGACGCTGAGCACAGACGGTTGAAAGCGTTGCGGGCGCGAGCCGCGCAGCAGAAAGCAGACGCCGCTGCGAGAGAACGCGCACAGATCTTTTCGAATTCAACTGTCGATAGCGGCGGATTGATCCGCGGGATCGGCGAGTTGAAATAGCGCGCTGAAGCCCTCGGTACAATGATGACAGCGGGTTGAAGCCTGCCGGGACACTATTTCTTCGCCGTGAACCCGACCCAGGATTTGCCTTCGTCGCGCCGAGTCACCGTTAAGCCGTGCTCGGCGAGCGCGGCGGACATGAGGTCGCCCTTTTCCTTGAGAATGCCGGCGAAAATCATGGTGCCACCGGGCGCCGCCAGTTTTACATAATCGTTGAGCAATGCAATGTGATCTTCGTAGGTCAAGTTGATCAAAAGCAGATCGAATGAATGTGCCGATTGCGTGATCAAAAGTTGTGTGCTGCCTTCAAACAGTTGTATGCGTTTGCTTACTCCATTCAATTCGAAGTTCTCGCGCGCATTTTTGCAAGCAACCGGATCCGTTTCCAACGCAATAATTTCCGGCTTATCGGTCAACAGTGCAGTGGCAATCGATAAGATACCGCTGCCGGTGCCAATGTCGAGAACTCTACGACTGTTATCGACATAATCTTGCAGCGCCAGCATGCAAAAACGTGTTGTCTCGTGAAAGCCTGTGCCGAAGGCCAATCCTGGCTCGATTAGCACTACTTTCCGTCCGCGTCGCTGCTCGTCGGTTAGCTTACTCTCGTGCCACGGCGGACATACGAGCAGGCGCTCACCTACAGGAAACGGCTCGAAGCCTTCTTTCCATTTTGAAAGCCAATCTTGTTCTTGCAGCTCGTTGGTGCGCAGAGAGGCGATGGAAGCGTTGAGTCCATATTCGTCGAGCGCCGAAATTATGCCGGACAAGTCGCCACCTGGTATCACTTCCGGCTCGAAGGTCGCGCGCAGTCGCATCACGCCTTCGCGGGCAGGATCTATCTCGCAGCCGTTGGCGCCAAGTTTGATCATGAGCCAGCCCGCCATGTCTTCCTGGTGTGCATCCACCTCGAATTCGATGACTTGCCAGATTCTCTTTGTTTCGCTTTGTTTGGTCACTGCTGTGGGCGCCTATATAAAAGTACGAAGAAGCGGGCTAAAGCCCGCCGGTACCAGATCGCGGATGCAGGCTGGTAGCCTGCGCTCCTGTGCGGAGGCGCTACATTATTTCATGAGCTTAGCCAAGTCGCGCTGAAGATCTTTCATATTCTGATAGCGCTCGTTGGGATCTTTCGCCAGCGCCTTTAGACAAATCTGATCGACCAGAT
This sequence comes from Candidatus Obscuribacterales bacterium, assembly GCA_036703785.1. Classification (GTDB taxonomy): domain Bacteria; phylum Cyanobacteriota; class Vampirovibrionia; order Obscuribacterales; family Obscuribacteraceae; genus JADYXS01. Next base: position 7,248 of record DATNQY010000291.1, on the reverse strand, counting down.
CGCGATTCTCGCAATGGACGATCTGCGAAGGCGTTACCAGTGGCGCTTTGACGTGCATGGCCATGGTCTCTTTCGGCGTGCGCCCCTTGAAGGGCGGCTTGCCGGTGATGGCTTCGTAAAAAATAAGTCCCACCGAGTAAATATCCGTGCGCAAGTCGACGGGCTGCCCGCAGACTTGCTCGGGCGACATATAGCCAATACTGCCGATCGCCCAGCCGGACTCGTCGAAGCGCTTGTCTTTCTGCAGTTGAGCGATACCGAAGTCGAGAATCTTCACGTTGTCCGGAGCTTCCGGAATGCCGCGCAGCATAAGGTTTTCCGGCTTCAAGTCGCGGTGGATAATGCCTTTGCCGTGCACTTCGTACAAGCCCTCGCAGGCCTGAACCAGCACCTGCGCGATATCGGCAGGCACAAGCGCGAAACGCTTGCGCAGAATCTGGCGCAGGGACTGTCCTTCGACCAGTTCCATCACCAGATAAGGTTTGAATCCCTCAAGCAAAATGCCGTAATCAAGCACCTTGACGAGGTTTGGATGCTTTAGTTTGTGTGTGACTTTGCATTCCTGCATGAAACGTTGGAATGCCGCGTCGCGCGAATCCGCCTCGCGCAGCATTAGTTTCATCACTACCTTCATCTCGCGTCGCAGGTGCTGGCAGAGGAGAACTTGTCCCATGCCGCCTTTGGCCAACAATCCTTCTATGTAGTACAGGTCATTGATGACGTTGTTGGAAAGCTCGCACTCCTGAGCGCGCATTGGCTCGGCGGCGAAGATAATCGGGCTTGCCTCGATGGGCAGCTGCTCCGGAGCTTGTGGCCTCATTTCCGAGAGATCGGGAGGCTGGTAAGTATCAATCAAGCGTTGCAAGGTCAAGGCCGCAAGCTGGTTGGTGGTGACCACCGTCTCGGCGCCGCTGGAGGCTTCCTCCGCATCTAACGGCTCGAATTCGTGCGTCGGCACCTGGTCTGCCGGCAAGCTACTGGGCACCGGAATTGAGCCGCCACCCAACGTCGGCCGGCGTTCCGGCTCTTTCTTGGGTTTGCGATTGAAGGCATCCTTGAGCATATAATCAGTGGTTTCGCCGCCCCACACCAATCTTCTGCCCGGTCATGCTCTTAGCGAAACACTTCGTAGCGTGAGTGGTCCATCACCTGTTTGCTGCAGTCGATCTGTTACAATCCCTGCGACTAAAAAGGAGTCTCGTCGCTGCATGAAAAAGCTCAACATCGGCTGGATATGCGCCAGCGCGCTGCTCGTGTCCATCTCGAGCCAATTGCCTGTATTGGCCACTGTTCAACCGACCAATCCGGCGGTCCAATCCGGGCTCGTTATCAATAGTGCCGCCCGTGCCGTCACTGTGATGCCGGGGTCGATTTACGTCAACGACAAGCTGGTTTCCGTGGCTTCTCCGCAGCAGATTGCCGTGCCGGCGGCGCCGCCGGAGACTCTTCGGCTGGACACTCTCTACATCAGCGACACTGGCACCGTGGCCCTGGCCGCCGGCAAGCCGCGGAAGATGGCGCCGGAGCCGGCGGTAATACCGGAGAATTCGCTGGCTTTGGCGCACGTAGTTGTGCGCGGCGCGACCAATTTGTCCGATAACAATATTTTGCCGATCAGCCGCGACGCCAGCACGACTTTATTTTCGGACCGCACGCAGAATCAAAAAGCGCTCGCGAAAACGCTCGCTAAATTAAAAGCCAACCAGCCAGTCAAATTGTTGTTCTGGGGCGATAGTATCACATGTGGTGCCAATGCCAGCGCGCCCGAGCTCGGTTATGCCGTGTTGGCCGAAAAAATGATCAGGCACAAGTTTCATGCTGATCAAATGGTAGTGAAAAATCTCGGCATCGGTGGCACCAGCGTCGACACTAGATTGGACAAACTCGAGCCGGACTTGAAAGCTTTTCAGCCTGATGTGATGGTTGTTGAATTCGTCAACGACATTCGCGTGCCGATCGACAAGCTCGATCAGTGCTATGCCAAAGTCAACGAGCTGGCGAAAAATTACAACATCGAAGTTCTATATATAAATCCCTTCTATCCGAGTCCTACGTTGTGCAAATTGCACTCGTTTTCGGATGAGGCGCTTGGCGTTCCGTATTATCAATTCGTACGCGATAAGTCCAAACAATATGGATGGGCGCTCGCCGATGCGGCTAAACGGTGGGACACGGTTCAGCGCGAAGGCTACACTTGCGACCTTCTTTTGCAAGACGGAGTGGTGCACTTAAACGATCAAGGACACCACATGCTGGCCGAAGAAGTCTTCAAGTGCTTCCGCTAGCCACAGCTCAAGTATTCAAACCCGCATAAAATAGTCAAGAAAGATTGCTGAAAGATTGATCGGTTATGGTTTTACTGGAGCCATTTAACTGCGAGGTCTGCCATGCGAATTCTACTTGCCGAGGACGACAACTTCTTGGCCAATGGACTTTGCATGGCTTTGCAACAGAACGGCTATGCAGTAGATCGGGTTGCCACGGGCCTCGACGCGGACACAGCCTTAAATGTGGCGTCGTACGACCTGCTCATTCTCGATCTCGGGCTTCCGATACTTGACGGCACGGAAGTGCTTAAAAGGCTGAGAAACAAAGGACTGCTCCTGCCGGTTCTGGTTCTCACCGCACGGGACTCGCTTGCCGACCGCGTCGGCGGACTAGACCTTGGCGCCAATGACTACTTGACTAAGCCCTTTGAGCTAGCCGAGCTTGAGGCCAGAATCCGGGCGCTTTTGAGAAAGGAACACTGGAACAACAGGATGGAAATAACTTACGGACCGATCCGTTTCGATACCGTGAACAGAGCCTGTACCGTAAACGGCGCCGCAGTTGAGCTGTCTCCGCGAGAGATGGTTATGCTTGAGATTTTGCTGCAAGGTGGCGGTAGGATCGTCAGCAAGTCCCAAATCAACGAGCATCTATCCAGCTGGAACGTCGATCTCACCAATAATGCTATCGACATCGCCATGCACCGGCTTCGTAAGAAATTTGACGGATCCGGGGTGAATATTCGTACTATAAGGGGACTGGGCTACCTCATCGAGAATGTCGCGGAAAAGAAAGCCTGAACCGTCCATTCGCCGTCAATTACTTTTGTGGTTGATGCTGCCCCTGTGCGGCGTCTGGTTGATAACGATTGCGCTCGCTTGTTGGTTCGGAGCCGATTCGGCTCGAGCTTTGTACGATCAGAAGTTGCTTGACTCAGCGGATTCAGTGGCGGCGCGAATCGTTGTAAACGGTGACAAGGCTTCGATCACACTGCCGGAGTCCGCCAGACAAATCATTGAGCGCGGTGTTGATCGCTTTTATTTCGTCGTCCGCGATCAAAATGGCAGGGTGCTGGCCCGCGACGGCACCATTAATAGTCCCGAAGGTTCGCCTTGGCCCGAGGAGGTAAACCAACCGATATTTGCCGACGGCACGGTGAATGACGAACGTGTTCGCATTGCCACCACGCGCATTATCGATGAGGAGACCAAGCGTCCACTGATTTTGGAGGTGGCTGAGACACTCAATAGCCGCAACCATTTCAGCAATCAAATTCTGCTCAATATCCTGGTGTCCGAACTATTCATCATTATCATCGGCGCCTTTGCCGTGAATTTCGGTGTGGTGCGCGGGCTCTTGCCCCTCAATGGATTGCAGGCGGCCATCGCCGAACGTTCCACTTCCGATTTGCGAGCGGTGCCCGAGGAAGGGGTGCCTGTTGAAGCCATGCCGCTGGTACATGCAATCAACGAGCTGCTCGACCGGCTGAGCGTGGAGATTGACTCGCAGAAACGCTTTGTTGCCAATGCCGCGCACCAACTGCGCACTCCGATGGCCGGCATGAAAACCTATTTGGGGATTGCTCGCCGGTTGGCCAATACCGATGATCTGAAGAACCTGATGGAGCAGCTTGATGAAGGCACCAATAGACTTAGCCACCTCACCAATCGCTTGCTCAGCTTGGCGCGCGCAGAGCCAAACACGAGGCGTAGCGCGCACCACGGCAATATAGATATGAACACGGTCGTAAGCGACGCCATGTATGGTTTGGTGGCAGAGGCGGTGTCGAAGGAGATTGAACTTGGATTCGAGCCATCGCCCAATCCGGCCCTAATCAGCGGCAGCGCCGAAGAGCTGCAAGAGCTTGTGATCAACATCGTAGAGAATGCAATTGTCTATACGCAGAAAGGCGGGCATGTGAGTGTTCGCGTCGCCAACACTGATGACGTCACGCTCGCGGTGGAAGACGATGGACCAGGCATTCCTCCGGAAGAACGCGAGCAGGTGTTCGACCGCTTTTACCGAGTGTTAGGCACCAACGTCAGCGGCAGCGGACTCGGGCTGTCGATCGTCAAAGAGATAGCCGTCGCGCACCATGCTTCCGTGAGCATCGACAGCGGCGCGCAAGGAAAAGGCACGCGCGTCACAGTGCGCCTGCCGGCCGCGCATTAACGGGACTTGCTGTAGTAGCGGCCGGCGGCGGCCCGCTGGTTGCCTGCACGTATGCTCCCGGTACTAAGGAAAAATCGGTTGTCGAGGTGCTATCTTGTGCCTCAAAGCCGCTTGCAACAGGTATTGAAAGATGACAGACCAGAAAGTAACCAGTTTGCCGCCTTTGGGCAACAGATACGAAAACGATGCGGCCCTCAAGCAAATAATATCCAAGCTGCCGCCCGAGGCAAAAAAATGGGCTGAGCCCGTTTTGCACGAGGTGGGCGAAATCTCTGCCGAGCAATTGGTGGCACTGGCGCAAATTGCCAATAAGCAGACTCCGCAGCTGCAACCGATGGATAAATTCGGCAACCGCGTCGATCATTTGGAGTTTCACCCGGCGTACATCAAACTGCGCGAAGCCAGTTATGGCGCGGGAATCATCGGCAATTATTACGATCCGCAAGTGCGTAAAGTCCTCGGCGACAATAATGAGATCGTCAAGTTCGCGCATGGCTATTTGTTTTCACAGGCCGAACAAGGGCTGTATTGCCCGATCTGCATGACTGACGGCGTCGCTTTTCTTGTTGAGAAGTACGGCACCAAACAGCAGAAGCAGGAATTTATTCCGCATCTCACTAGCCGCAATTTGGACGAACTCTGGGAAGGCGCCATGTTTCTCACGGAGAAGGCCGGCGGCTCGGATGTTGGTGCCGTCGAGACTATAGCCAAACCACTTGGTGACGGCAGGTATGCCCTGTTCGGCAAGAAGTGGTTTTGCAGCAATGCTTCGGCCGAAGCGGCGGCTGTGTTGGCTCGCGTGGACGAGAACAAGCGGGGCACGCAAGCGCTGGGGTTGTTCCTCATGCGGCGGCATAATGGCGACGGCACGCTCAATAATCAGACGCTGGAGCGCATCAAAGACAAATTAGGCACGCGTTCCATGCCGACAGGAGAGTTGGCTCTCAACGGCGCAATTGCCGAACCGCTCGGCGATCTTTCGCGCGGCTTCGTGCAAATGGCCGACATGCTCAATCTTTCGCGGCTGTACAATGCCACCGCATCGGTGGGCGTGATTCGCAGCGTGCTGTCTGAAGCGTTGCGCTATTGTCAGGTGCGCCATACCTTCGGCAGACCGCTTCTTGAATATCCGCTGGTGCAGGAAAAGCTGGTGGAAACCGCGGTGCAGCTCGAGGCGGCGCTGAAGACGCTCTTTATGGTGCATGGTTTACGCGGCAAACTTTTAGCCGGCACCGCTTCGGCTCAAGATCACCAAATGCTGCGCATCATGACACCGCTTTTGAAATATCGGACGGCGTCGCTGGCAGTGCGCAGCGCTTCTGATTGCCTGGAGCTGCATGGGGGCAATGGTTACATCGAAGATTGGCCTCTGGCGCGTTTATACCGCGATGCTCAGGTGCTGCCTGTCTGGGAAGGCACGACCAATATGATGGTATTGGATACGGTGCGAACCATGGTCAAGGAAAAATCGCATGAAGCTCTGTTCGATTATGTGAAGAGCAGATTGCACGATCCTAAAGCTCAGCAGTCGCTGAAGCGGTTGCAGGACAGCGTCGACAGCGTGATTGCGAACAGCGACATTGCCAACATTGATTTGAGCGCAAAACTATGGTGCGACCGCGCCTTCGAGCTGGTCGAATCTGCCACCTTGATGGCTGAAGCCTGCGATGAGCGTTCTAAGAAAGTAGCCGATCAATTCTTGCTGCGAAATTTCGGCGCCGATTCCGCAGACGTTATCGAGCACACCAAGCGCGATTTCAGAACAATCCTCGGAGCCAACGTCGCCTGTATGGCGTAATCTCGCGGGGCTTGGCAACCAAATTCGATGATTTTTTTGCTGCGCATTCAAATTGAAGTGCGGACATACGACCACAAGCGCTTCAATTAGGTATACTTCACGATGGTACGTCTGGTGTGAATTCGGCTAGCGCCGATTTGACCGCTCAAAAATCAATGAACACTTCGGAGCGTTAATTTATGGCCTCGGTATTCAATAAGATCTTCAAACAGGGAGATGGTGCGCAGTTCTCATTCTCACTGCCGACGAGTCGGCTGGGAGTAGCTCTGCAGTTGATTATCCCGTTCGTCATTATTTCAGTGTTGACAACGCTGTGCTTGGGCGGTGTCTCCTGCTGGAAAATGAGTTCCGAACTCAGCCGTTCACTGGAAGAGAAAGCGCGAATTCTGACGATGAACCTCTCGGCAGTATTGGGCGACCCATTCTCCATGGGCGAGTACGACCATATGCAGCAGATTCTTGAGTCAGCTCAAAAATCCGATCCGGACCTTAACTATGCCATCGTCATGTCCTCGGACGGTCGCGCGGTGGCAACCACCGACCCCGCTCTTAAGAATGCACGCTTGACCGGTACCGATTTTGAAAAGAGCGCTCTCACGGCGACTGACTTTGTACGCCGCGGCAACCCGAAAGATCCCAACATCTTCGAAACTGTAATGCCGATTCGCACGGCGGGCGGTCAGGCAGGCATCTTGCGCCTGGGCATTTCCCAACAGCGCGCTCAGAATGCCATAAATATGTCCATCCTGTTTATTGCCTGTATCGGCCTGGCGGCGCTTGCTGTGGGCTGCGTATTCTATTACTTCATCATTAACCGCACAATTATCGGACCAATCGGACAGGCGGTGGAAATCGCCAGCCACATCTCGCAGGGCGATCTGGTGGAAGCACCGCCGGTTACGCGCACGGATGAGATAGGCAAATTGCTTCAATCGATGAATGACATGATTGAGTACCTGCGGGAGATGGCTAACACCGCTGACTCCATCGCGTCGGGCGATCTGTCGGTG
>DATNQY010000290.1:0-3807 GCA_036703785.1 Candidatus Obscuribacterales bacterium | reverse complement strand
AAAGGCAAACGTCTCGAGATTGAAACCAAACTCGTCATTCTCGCCTTCATAACGGTTGTAGAACTCCGGCTTGCGGCGCTGCAGTTCAGCGGCAGCTTTCTCTACCGTTAGCGTTTTAAGATCCGACCAATCAACCACAGGCACCCTAACACCCCCGGTCCGAAACAGACGAAAACTAGTATCCGTTTAAAAATGAATTGCATGTACGCGCGCATCTGCTCTATCCGTGCATGGCGCTCGTCGCCGAAAGAACCATCCGAGTCTTGCGCGCTTGTGTCAAATTCTTGCATTGATGTTGCACCTGTAGCGGCGGGCGTCAGCCCGCTTTTGAGGTCATAACCGCGGTTATATCCGCTCTGTGGATGCCTTGATACCGTTTGATTATTCTTGGTACCGGCGAGCTTTAGCCCGCTGACTTGACCAGTATATTTGTTGTGCACGCGCTAAGACCGGCAGCGCGTAAGCGTTTAACAAAGTTTAACTGCCGCTGTCGTCGTGTGCCATAATTGGACCTCGCAGTTTTACAGAAGGCCAAGAACATGAGTCAAGACTTCAACAAGATGATGCGCGACGCCCAAAAGTCGCTCATGAAAATGCAGCAAGACATGATGCAGATGCAGCAGGAGCTTGCGGCCCTGCGTATCGAAGGGACAGCCGGCGGCGTTGTCACGGTTACCTGCAATGGCAATGGCGATTTTTCTTCTGTCAAGATTAAGAAGGAAGCTGTGGATCCAGAAGATGTCGAAGCCCTGGAAGACGCAGTGCTGGCGGCGATCAAGGATGCCACAACGAAAGTGCAAGAGCTTGTGCAGAAGCGTGCCGGGCACATCACGCAAGGACTCAACCTGCCGCCGGGAATGGGCATGTAGTCAATGTATTTCACGCGTCCGCTTGCCAGGCTGATTGAGGAGTTCCAAAAGTTTCCGGGCGTGGGCCCGAAATCGGCGCAGCGGATGGCGTTTTACGTGCTGGACCTATCCGAGGAAGCTGCGGCCGGGCTGGCTTCGACGATCATCGAAGCCAAAGAGCAAGTCAAGCACTGCAGCCGCTGCTTTCATCTGACAGCTCAGGACCCTTGCGAGATTTGCAGCGACCCGCGTCGCGATCAGCATACGATGTGCGTTGTCGCGGAAGCGCGCGACTTGATCGCTCTTGAACGTACTCGTGAGTATCGTGGGCTTTATCACGTGCTCAACGGCTTGATTTCGCCTCTAGACGGCCGAGGTCCCGAGCAACTTACGATCAGGGATCTGATAAACCGCATTCCCACCAGTGAGGTCAAGGAAGTCATTCTGGCAATCAACCCTACCGTAGAGGGGGATGCCACTGTGCTTTACCTCAGCGGGCTGATCAAGCCGCTTGGAATAAAAGTTACCCGTATCGCCTTTGGTCTGCCGATGGGCGCCGACCTCGAGTATGCCGACGATATGACTCTTTTGCGCGCCCTAGAGGGCCGCCGCGAGATTTAGTAGAGGAGCGCAGGCTGCCAGCCTGCTCTGGTAGAGGAGCAGCAGGCTCGCAGCCTGCACCGGCGGCGAGCGGAGCCGTTACAGTTGAAAAGCATGGGGGTAGAACGCTATTAGTGACCTACCAGTATCTTCTATGACGCTCAGCCCCAGTCACACTATTCTTATCGGCGATCTGCTTGTTCGTTCGGAAATGACCGGTCAGCTCGACATGGCCCAAGCCATTCCCGTGTCGATGAAAACCGGCTTGCCGGTTGGACGCGTACTGGTTGCCTCCAGTTCGCTTTCCGAGCACCACTTGCAGCAAGCGCTGCAGGCACAATCGCTGATTCGTGATTCTCTGCTCAGCGCAGAGCTGGCGATTCAAGCCTTGCGTATTGTGGTGCGCGAAAATTTCACCTTGCAGCAAGCATTGAAAATTGTCGGCTGGCAGCCTGAGACATTCTCCGAAGAAAACAAGCTCGGACAATTGCTGCTTGCGGCTCACGTGATCACCGAACTGCAACTCGACGATGCGCTGCGCATTTTTTACATTACCGGATTGCCGCTGGCTCGAATTCTAGTCAAGAAAGGCATTGTCAGCAATCTGGTGGCATACGCGGCATTGAGTTCGCAGCAACTGTTGCGCGACAGCAAGCTGTCTCGCGACCAGGCGATTCAAGCGTTGCGGGCGGCCGCCACTTCTAATGCCAACATCGAAGATGATTACGTTAGAGGCTATCTGCGCATGTGCCCGGGCAATCAATTGCGTCTGGGTGAACTTTTGATTCTTGCCCAATTGATTAGCGAAGAAGCGTTAATCAAAGCAGTGGAAAATGCCATGCGCAAAGGCGAAACGCTGGGCGAAATTTTGGTGGCAAATACGGTTATCCGCCCGGAGACCATGGAGCGCGCATTAGAAGCGCAGCGCCTGGTGACCAAAGGACTGCTCGATGTGAGCAAAGCCGGTGACGTGTTGCGTAAAGCAAACTTGCAGAGCATGACGATCGCGCAGGCGATGGAGATGGAAGCACCGGCGGTGCTCGTGTCGACGGTGCATCTTCCGACCCCGGCGCACGATCTTTCGCATCGCGCCGTCGAAGAGAGATTTACAGCCACGTTGCGTGACTTGCCGCTCGTTGGTGGAGAACGCAAGCAGCGCAGCCAACAGGAAACCCGCGCTCGCCAGCTTGTGTCGCGACTTCTGGACAAACTCGAAGCGCTGCATGTGCGCAACAAGTACTTGATCAACATACTTGATAAAGAGGCGAACACCGACTCGAAAGACATGGATCTGTACGAAGTGAAACGACAGATTGAGCTGGTGGCGGATTTCGATGATTCAATGGATGTGATCGATCGGTTAATCTCGAAGATTGAAACTTGTGCATATCAAAACGGATTTTTGCGGGCGCGCCTCGACGCGCTGACCAGCGAAACAGAGCTGCGCGAGAAGTTGAGTGCCACTGAGCAGCGGTTGCTGTCATTGCATTCGATCGCTCATCCTGAGGCGCCGAAGGTTAGCGAGCACCAGAAGCATGCAGAACCGGAGAAGCACACGCAGCCGGAGAAGCACACGCAGCCGGAGAAGCACGCGCAGCCGGAGAAGCACGCCGACGCGGTGGACTGTGAATCTGACGCGAAACGCTCCACTAAAGTGAAATCGAAAAGCAAGCGCAAAGGCTAAACGAAAGCATTGTAGCGGCGGGCGGCAGCCCGCTTTGCGGAGCCGATTGAGTATTTACGATCATAGAAGCGGACTGCCGCCTGCCGCTACGTTATACCAGTGAGCGGACGAACTCGGCGATTTTTTCGGGGCTCAGGCCGTTGATGTCGAGCAGAATTTTGCGCGCACCGTGCTCGACGAATTGATCGGCAACGCCGAGGCAATATATGGGGCTCTGCTCAGCGGGCTTCCGCCCGCCGCTACGTAGAGTCTGGATACGATGGGCAGCGGCCCATTCAAGAACGGCCGCGCCGAAGCCGCCGGCCAGGCAGCCTTCTTCCACGGTGATAATCGGGCGTTTTGCGTTATTCACGAGGTGTGCGAGCAGCTCACCATCGAGCGGCTTGGCGCTGCGAGCGTTGATAAGACCAACTTGAATGCCTTTGCTTGCGAGAATCGGCAAAGCTTTCTCCGCCGCGTCAACCATTGCGCCGTATGCGAGGATGAGTGCCTCTTCGCCCTGGTGCAATGTTTCCCACTGCGTCGGCTTGATGTGCGCAAACGGCGGATAAGTCTCGGCGTTGACAGCATTGTCGCGAGGAAAACGCACTGCCACCGGACCCTTGTGTTCTTTCACGACCGTGTACAACATGTTGCGCAGCTCGATGGCGTCTTTCGGTGCAAGCACGGTTAAAT
>DATNQY010000289.1:0-19069 GCA_036703785.1 Candidatus Obscuribacterales bacterium | reverse complement strand
AGCGGCAATTACCAGCCGACCTGGCAGCCAATTCCGGGCACGCCTTTGCCGCGTTATGGCGCACCGCCCGGGCGCCCGCCCATGCAACAAATGCCTGCGAATTCTCAGCTCGAGCAACTGATTCCCAACTGGAACGGGCCGCTTCCGCAAGTGCCGGCATCGATGTCGCGCCCATTGCCTCAAGGACCAGGGTTTGCCTCAGGCTGGGCGCCCGGACCGCCGCAGATACAAGCTTCCCCGCAGGAGCAACGAGTAGCAAGGCTCGAGCAAGCCGCCTTCGGCGCCACATACCCAGAGCACGAGGTGGACGATCGCGTCGAGCATTTGGAACGCGAAGAGTTCGGCAAATCAACTGAAGGAGATCTCGATTCGCGTTTAAGCAGGCTCGAAGCCAAACTTGGCGGCGGCAACGCTTTCGGAAAAACTTCCAGCGCGCCGATGCCACCAAATACGCCACCATCGCCACCGGCTATGATGGCTACGTCACAGCTGCCAACGATGACTGCGCCGTCGCAAGCCGCGCCACCGGATGTGAAACCGCTTACCGCCTATCAGCCGCCGGCCGGTTACCGTGCACCGGGCAGCGTTGCCGCTGCGCCGAACGCGGCGGCGCACCAACCAGCGACCGCGGGCGCAGCCCCAAACCGTCAGAACGATGATCTGATGCACAGCCAGTTTGATACCGCTGTGCAAAGCATTCCTATAGATCAGAAAGCAGGCGACTATTTCGCAGCCATGCAGGTATTCACCGCCGGGTCTTACGCACGCTGGACGCACTTTCCGGTACGCATGCATCTGCCCATGAATACACCGCCCAATTGGCAGGCCGGTCTGGATTCAGCCATTCAGCAGTGGTCGAAAGCGGTGCCGATCATGGTCACTTCGCCGCAGGAGCCCGCCGACATAGAAGTCGCCTGGATCAACCACCTGCAGCCACATCAGCTCGGCATCACCAACCTGGAAGTATTCAACGGACGGATGCGCGTTACCGTTTATCTATTGCGCCCCAGCTCCTACCCAGCGGGCACCGCGGAGCAAAAGCTGCCTGTGGTGGCCGCCCACCAGATGGGTCACGCGCTGGGACTCTGGGGACACAGCCAGGCTGCCGGCGACGTAATGCACCCCTTGGATAGTGCGAAAGGCAAAGCGACGATCGTCTCGGCTCGTGACATTAATACATTACGCCGAATCTATCAGGCGCCGGGTCTTCCGGCAGGTTACGAGAGCCCGCAACCGGTTGGTTGGCCTTAACACATTACGTTGTGCTCAGGAAATGCGGCGCCTTGAGATCCACAATTCTCTGAATCGGTCATTATTTACGGAGCCTCTCATGACGAGCACAACCGCCCGCAGAACTATCACCATTGCGCATAGCCCTGATTCCGACGACGCGTTCATGTTCTACGGACTGGCCGCCGACAAACTCGACACTTACGGCTTTAAAGTAAACCAGGTGCTCAAGGACATTCAGTCACTCAACGTTGACGCCATGAACGGCGTCTATGAAGTATCGGCGATTTCTTTTGCTGCCTATCCGGAAGTCAATTCGAAATACGCGCTCATGCCTTGCGGTGCAAGCATGGGACTGAATTACGGACCAATGATCGTCGCTAAAGAGCAACTGAGCCGCGATCAGCTATCCAGCGTCAGGCTGGCCATTCCCGGCAAGCTGACCACCGCCTACCTGGCCGCACGTTTGTTCCAACCGGTCCTCAACAATGTGGTGGTCGTTCCCTTCGATAAAATTATCGACGCCGTGAAAGCAGGGCAAGCGGATGCCGGACTGATAATTCACGAAGGACAACTCACGTACAGTCAGGAAGGTTTGAAGAAGATTGTCGACCTGGGTGAATGGTGGTTCGAACTGACTAATGGATTGCCGCTGCCACTGGGCGGCAACGTCGTGCGTAAAGACCTCGGAGCTGAGCAGATGAAGGTGGCAACCCGCTTGCTTCAAGACTCGATCAAATACTCGCTGGCCAACCGTCAGCCGGCGCTCGAGTACGCCATGCAATTCGCTCGTGATTTGAAACAAGATCAAGCCGACAAGTTTGTGGGCATGTATGTCAACGATCTGACGGTTGACTACGGAGAAAGCGGCCGCGAAGCACTGCGCCGCCTGTTTTCCATGGCTCACGAGAAATCGATCATCGCCAATAAATTGGTACCTGAGTTCGTCGAACTCTAATTTGGCAAATCGAAATCAGGGCGACCGAGACCACAGATCCAAGTCCCGAAAGGCAATACCAGCTTGCGTCTACAAGCTCATAAATTCGCGTGCCACAACGGGAACCTTATAGCTGTTTTTGTCATCAAACCTGCATAATGAAAGTAGGCACGAATCAAAAGTGTCGTCATGCTCCCAGCGAAGATTATTCAGTAAGGCAGGAGAACAAAAACCATGATCGCCGAAAACGAAATGTCCGAAAGCACTCAAGCTGCAGAAGCAGGTGCTGCTAAGAAGAAGAGAGCACCGCGCAAAAAAGCGGCCGCCAAAGCCAAAGGCGGCAAGCGCAGCGCCGGCAAGAAGAGCACTTCCCCGAAGGGCACTAAGCGAGTTGCCGGTAAAAAGGGAGCTGCCCGCAAATCATCTACTAAGAAAGCAGGCACATCCAAGAAATCGGCAGGCGCGAAGAAAACAGCGAAGAAGAGCACATCTGCTAAAAAATCCGCTGCCGGCAAGAAAGGCGCCAAAGCCAAAAAAGCAGGGACAGCGAAGAAAGCAGGCACAACCAAGAAAGCCACTGCTGGAAAGAAACGCGCCACCAAAAAGGTAGCGTCCACCAAAAAGGCCGCTTCTACCAAAAAGGCCGCTTCTACCAAAAAGGCAGCTTCCACCAAGAAGACAGCCGCGAGCAAGAAGAGCTCCACTAGCGCCAAGAAAGCTTCAGCCGGACGCAAAGGCGGCAAAGCAAAAGCCAAAAAGGCCAGCACAGCTGCTAAATCAGCAAGCGCCAAGAAAACAGGCAAAACATCTGCCGCAAAAGGCTCGAAGAAATCCGGTGGCACCCGCAAATCGGCCGCCAAAAACAAGGGCGCTGAAAAGCCCGCCGAGGACAAGCCGATGATCGAGTCCATTAAAGAGACGCTCACCAATCTGTTCGGCGGCGAAAACAGCAGCAGCGCCGAGCAAACGCAAGAATAGCTTGCTGTTCTACTGAAAGTGAAGAATGGGCGGCAATTAGTCGCCCATTCTTGCTTGAATAGATTTCTCGTTAATGGGCTATGATGGCATTGTGGTTGGCGCGTGGGCCTTTGATGTTGCGAGCGGCAAGTAGTCCGAAGTCTTACTTGCTCTTGTTTGCTGTCTTGTTATTGCTCTATTGTTTGGGCGTGGTCCTCTCGCCAGTGCTTAAGGAAAGGACCTTTCTCAGCGAAAACAACGGCAAAATAGGCATAGCCGATTTCGTCGTTCTCTATGAAGCAGGGGTGATAGCCGCGTCCGGCGATCGCCAACGTATTTACGACCCGGCGGTTCAGCTCAGTTGGTGCAATCGAATAATCAGCCCTGATCGGCTCCGCGAACCGATGTATATCCAGTCGCCGCCGTGGTTTTTCACTCTGATGGCGCCGCTTTCGCTGATTCCCATCAAGCCTGCATATGTCCTGTGGACCTTTTTCTGGACGGCGGCGGCAACAATAGCGATGCTGCTCGTTTTGCGGCAAAGCGGCATGCAGTCGCGGCTCGATCGGGCCTTATTCGTGACCTTCGCTCTTGCTTCTGCACCGGCCGTGGTGAGCATGAAACTAGGCCAAACCAGCTTATGCCTTCTCACCTTCGTGCTGATGTTTTGTTATTGCTGGCGACGCCGGCGGGATAAGCAGGGCGCCCTGTGGCTCGCGCTCTCGAGCTTCAAGGTGCAGTACTGCCTGTTCCTGGTGTTACCGGCAGTCGCCGGCGCCCGCCGCCGCTTGCTTGCCTGGTCGATTCTCCTGGGCGCGATTCTACTCTCGATTTCGCTGCTCGATGTGGGTTGGCAAAGCTTCGCTGCCTATCCGGCATGGGTGAATTATGTCGAATCATCCGGAGCCCAGGGCGTTTACGCAGAGGCGATGGTCAATATCCGTGGATTGCTCAACGCTTACCTGCCTACCAAGCTCGCCTTCCAGCTGTCAGTAGCAGCGATGTTAGCCGCACTGCTGTACCTGGTTTGGCTGTGGCGCCGAGCCGCAAAGCTCTCCCTGCCGGGCAAAGATGAATGGCTGCTCGCCACCACCATTGCTCTGGCGGTTTTGACCAGCCCGCACACGCATTACCACGACTGCGTATTGCTGGCGGCAGCCGCCGCTGTCACATTGACCAAGTTGGATTTAAATATGTCCGCTGGTCCGCTCAGTTATCGCGTCTGGAAATACTTGCTGCTCATATACCCGATGCTGTCATGGCTTGCCTATCTCCATCGGGCGGACAGCCCGGTGCCGCTTTTGGCGCTGGCCAACATGGCTGTGGCCTTGGCCGCCGTAGCGTATTGCGAAAGCCTGCTGCGACGCCCGGAAGCTGCCGTTGAGCCACCCACGGTTACAGCAGAGTAGAATTGCGGTATGGTCTGATTGTCGGATCCAGGACAAAGGACGTCTTTAATCTTGTGAATGATAACGTCGCTAGTACGAGCCAGGCGGCAGCCGAGCCCTTCAGCAAGCAGATCGCCACAATCTCGGTTGTGGTCACCCTGTATAACGAAGAAGACAATGTCGAGCCGATGACTCGCAACATTATCGGCACTTTTAAGGAAGTGCTTCAGGGTGCCGACTTCGAACTCATTCTTGTGCTTAACGGTCCGCTCGATGCAACGCCACAACGAGCAAAGGCACTTACGCTCGAGTTTCCTGAAATTAAGCTCGTCGAACTCACACAGAATCGAGGATACGGCGGCGGAATTCAAGCCGGCCTGAAATCCGCCAGTGGCGAATTCATCGGTTACACCGATGCTGACGAACAAATAAGCGCCGCCGACTCCGCACAAATTTTTCAAACAGCGCTCAACGGTGATTACGATCTCGTCAAGGCTGTACGCAATCAGCGTGCTGATGGACTGCAAAGAAGAATAATCAGCACCGTTTACAACGGTCTTTTCAATGTGCTCTTCGGCTTCACGAGCATGGATATAAATGGCAAGCCGAAAGTGTTTCGGCGAGCGGCTTTTCAGCGTTTGAACCTGCAATCGAAAGACTGGTTCATTGACGCTGAGGCAATGATTCAAGCAAAAAGGTTGGGATTCTCCATCCATGAAGTGCCGATTGCTTTTGCCGCTCGCAAACATGGCAGCTCCAATGTACGCTTTTCGACCGTAATAGAGTTTTTGAAAAACATGTGGAAGTATCGCTATGGCCAACACTAAGGTTATTATTCTCGCCGGCGGGCAGGGCATGCGCATGCGCGAGGAAACGGAGTATCGGCCAAAGCCGATGGTCGAGGTTGGCGGCAAACCGTTGCTCTGGCACATCATGAAGCAGTATGCCTATCACGGCTTCCAGGATTTTGTGGTTTGCCTCGGGTACAAAGCCGAAGTGATAAAGAGCTATTTCCTCAATTTCGACTTTCTATCCAGCGATTTCACAATCCGGCTTGGTGGGCGCGAAAGCATTGTTTGTCACGATGTGGGAGCAGAACACGGGTGGCAAGTGACTCTGGCCCAAACCGGACAGAGTTGCGAAACGGGCAGCCGCATCAAGCAGGTGCAAAAGTACGTGTCAGACTGTGATCTTATTATGCTCACCTACGGCGATGGATTGGCGAATGTGGATATCGGCCGTCTCGTAGAGTTTCATAAATCTCACGGCAAGATTGCCACCGTCACCGGAGTCTCGCCGCCGTCGCGTTTCGGCGAGCTGATTACAGAAGGCGACGTGGTGGCGGAATTCAGCGAAAAACCGCAAGTATCTCAAGGCTGCATAAACGGCGGGTTTTTCGTGCTCGATCAACGCGTTTTCAATTACTTGAGCAACGATCCTTCCTGCAGCTTCGAGCGCGACCCATTGCGCATGCTGTCCGAAGAGCGCCAGTTGATGATCTATCAGCACGCCGGCTACTGGCAGTGCGTTGATACGATGCGCGATCTCGTTCAGCTCAATCAACTGCATGCGTCCGGAAAAATGCCTTGGCTCAGCGAGTTCAACGAGACGGGCAAGAAAGCCGCATCACTCACGGAAATGTTGTCCAAGGGCAAGGTGAACTAACTCATGCGCAAGGCCCTCATTACCGGTGCCGGCGGGTTCCTCGGGGGCTGGCTGTGCGCGGAGCTCGCCGAGCGCGGCATCGAGGTGGTGGCGCTCGACCGTGAATGGCGCGAGGGTTGTCTGTGTCCCAACTACGTGCCTGAGCAAAACCGGATCACCGCCGACGTGGAAGATTTTCCTGAAATGCTACGCATTCTTCGGGAATACGACTTAGACTTCGTCTTCCATCTGGCGGCGCAGGCCCTGGTGCAGGAAGCAGCGGCCGAGCCAATCGCTACTTTTCGCTCCAACATCGAAGGTACCTGGAATGTTTTGGAAGCCGCCCGCCTGCTGCAACGAACAAATGCTGCCAGACCGCTTGGGGTAATCGTCACATCCAGCGATAAAGCGTACGGCGATCAGACAAAATTGCCGTATGTGGAAAGCTTTCCTCTTCACGGACGCTTTCCATACGACGTCTCGAAAAGCTGTGCAGACCTCATCGCTCAGTCATACTTCGCCTCTTTCCGCTTGCCGGTATGCATCACGCGCTGCGGCAACCTTTACGGTGGCGGCGACTTCGCTATGAGCCGAGTGGTTCCGGGCACCATATGCAGTGTCCTAAAAAATGAGCGGCCGGTGATCAGATCTGACGGCACGCCGCAGCGCGATTATGTTTACGTGAAAGATGCGGCGCAGGCGCTGATTCTTATCGCTGAGCGAATGCTTTCCGATCGCAACATTCACGGCGAGGCATTCAACATTAGCGTCGGAGAACCGATTTCGGTACTTGATCTGGTGCATAAAATTCTCACGATCATGAATCGAAAGGACCTCGAGCCGATAGTTCAGGGCACAGCATCCCTGGAAATACAGGCACAATATCTCAGCTCTGAGAAGATCCAGCGATTGCTGAATTGGCACCCACGCTTAGATCTCGATCAAGGCCTCGAAGAAACAGCCGCCTGGTACAAGAAGTTTTTCCCCAGACTGCCAGAGGGCACGCAACGCCAGCCCCAATTAACGCGCGATGAAGCCTGAGCCATTCACTGACTATGCAGGCAAGCGAGTCCTCGTCCTCGGCGGCTCAGGATTTATCGGAAGCAAACTGACACAAGCACTGGCAAGCCACGGAGCCAACGTTTTCGCAGGCAGCCGTTTGTCCCAGGTCAACCGTGCCGGCAGCGACGATTCAAGACCAATCAGTTACTTGCAATGTGATGTAACCGTCTTGGGGGAACTCAGCGCTGCTTTCGATCAGGCGCAACCGGAGATAGTCTTCAATCTAACGATGGCACCGCGAGGCAATGGAGGCATTGCCGATTACAATACGCAGCTCGCCACCACTTTTGGTGGCACGATCAACATTGCCAAACTGATCAACGAGCAAGCGCCACAGGCGCTATTGGTACAACTCGGTTCTTCCGAAGAATACGGCCGATCAGCCACGCCGTTCCAAGAAGTCCAGGGCGACAGTCCAATATCGGCGTACTCGGTGGCGAAGTGCGCCGCCACACGATTTGTGCTCGCGGCACAAGGCAATCTCAACTTCAAAAGCATTGTCGCCAGACCGACGGTGGTCTACGGTCCCGGACAGACAGGTGATATGTTGATTCCCGTGCTCGTCGGCGCGTACTCATCCAACCGCATACCAGATCTGACGCCGGGAGAACAAACGCGTGATTTCATCTATGTCGATGATGTGATCTCGGGCTTGCTGGCGCTGGGAATCAGTCCGCGTCTGTCGGGCGACATTTTCAATTTGTCGTCGGGGGTTGCTTCGCCGCTGAAAACAGTAGCGCGACTGGTGGCAGACCTTTGCCACTACGAGGGCGACCTTGGTCTGGGTCGGCGTCCCTATCGACAGCACGAAGTTATGGAACATTGCGCCAGCTACGCGAAGGTGAAGGCTGCCCTCGGTTGGTCGCCTGAGATCTCCATCGACGAAGGTTTGCGCCGGACAGTCAGCTGGTGGCAGACACGGTTCAATCGCTGCGTCTTACTTTAGCAAGCAAGCGCAGAAACTCTACATATAGCCACACCAGTGTGACCATCAGTCCGAAGGCGCTGTACCACTCCATGTACTTGGGCGCCTGCATGTCGACGCCGCTTTCAATTACTCCAAAATCAATGATCAAGTTGAGCGCGGCAATTATCACGACGAAGACACTGAAGGCAATGCCGATCGGACCACCTGCGAAAAGGAACGGAACTTGAATATGGAAGAATCCCAGCACCATAGTCGCCAGGTAAAATAACATCAGCCCGCCGGCAGCCGCTGCCACCCCAATCATGAATTTATGCGTCGGTCTGATCAGCCGACTTGCGTAAACCAAAAGCATCGCGGCGCAAGTGCCCAGACTTAGCCCTACAGCTTGCAAGACGATGCCGGGATATCGCGCCTGAAAAACGGCCGAGAGTCCTCCGAGAGCCAATCCTTGCAGCATGGCGTAGAGGGGGGCGGTAAACGGCGCCAAGGTGCGTTTAAACGTCGTTATAAGCGCCACTACCAAGCCGCCTATCAACCCGCCAACCATCCACGGTGTGACCACCGCCGGGTTGCCCGAGGTCCAAAACATCTGCCACGTCCAGCAAGCCCCGGCGCAAACGAGAGCCAGCAGAACAAAGCATTTACCCACTGTCCCGTTCAACGTCATGACGTTGTCGCTGCTAACGAGCGCCCGTCCGCCTTGCAACCGCTGCATCGCCTGGCTACGGCGAGCCTCGGTGTACGCGTCTGTGTTTAACGCCGGATTTGCTGTTGCAACTGCCATGGTTTGGTCCTTTCGAGAACTCTGGCTCCGTTGACGACGGCAGGACGCGGGCGGATCCCAAAACCAACGGAACAGCAACATAAGATTACCGTCCCAACGCATGACCCTGTATACGCAATTGAACTGAAACGCATTACGGATGAGGTCCGAACTGGCTGGAGGCGAAAATGGGTAAATTCCAGGCTTTTTTAGCAGGCTTAATATTCGGCGGGCTGGCCGGCGCAGCAGCTGGATTGTTATCGGCGACCAAGCCCGGCAAGGAGCTTCGCCACGAACTGGCCGACGCATACAACGATCTCTACCGCAAAGCGATGTATGAATTGGAAGAAATCGCCGATAAGGTCGATGAGCTGAAGGTCAAAATCGAGAAGAATGAAGCGTTGCATCAGGTACTCGAGGATTTCACTCCCCGGGTCGAGGCTGCCGTAGGCAAAGCCCAATCGGCACTTGAAGAAACGACAAAAACCACTGTTCAAAGCCAGCAGTTATTGCAGGAAAAGCAAACCTAGCAGCCGGCAGGTGGGAGCGCGCCAACAGACGCGCTCGCCCCGGGGAGTCAAGCAACCGCTTAACCTTTGACGGTGATTTTTCTCGGCGCCGCTTTCTTGCTCTTGGGCAGTACAAGTTTAAGCACGCCGTTTTTCACCGACGCCTGGATGCCTTCGCGATCGATTTCATTGGATAAAGCGAACACTCGGCGATAGTCGGCCATGCCGTACTCGGCATGCATCAAGCTGTATCCGTCGAGTTTGGGCATGCTCACGTGTCCGTGAATGGTCAGCATATTTTGCTCAACCGTAATATCGACGCCTTCAGGTTTCACGCCAGGCATATCCGTAAGCAACAACAGATGGTCCGCCGACTCGTAGATGTCCGTCGCCGGCGTGTAAGTTCGCTGAGTATCGGCGGCTCGATTGCCGTTTGTTTGTATATCGGCGTGTTCTTTCGTTTGCATCAATCCAGTAGCCATATAAACCTCCTTTGATATCTGGCGCTACTCGGAAGTGACTGTGATTTTCCGCGGCTTGTCCGAGTGAGCCCGCGGCAAGCTGATTTCCAAAATACCGTCGAAGAAACGGGCCTTCACCTCGTCGGCTTCAACAGGAAACGGCAATTGAATGGTGCGCGTGAATTGACCGTACAGTCGCTCTTGCCGGTGGCAACTGTCGCCTGCCGTTTCCGGTCGGCGCTCACCTCGCACTGTCAACGTATCGTTTACCAATGAGATATCGATATCTTTTGGATCGATGCCCGGAATCTCCGCCCAAGCAAGGGCACCATTATCCGAGCTGAATACATTTATAGGTGGAAACTCGGCCATGCCGGGTTCTGTCGCAAGCAACCGATTTAATTGCTGGCGCAGCCGATGCATGTCCTGCAACGAACTAATGAAATCATTGTCTACAAGTCGATGTAGCAACATGGTTCTTATGCCTCCTTCGCTAAGATCACGCTGCGGTGAATCGAGCGCCTTCTGCTAAATAATTTATTGGCGGCAAACACATGGTGCCAAAAAATTACCGCTTTTTTTAAACATCACTGTTGCCACCACAGGCAGTGCAAGCTCAGCCGGTGAATCGCCCGCCAGTACAACTTTTCCGAAATTATAAATAAATCATTAAGATAAACGCATGTGCCGAATTTTTTTTGATATACAAAATATCGGAAGGCATCGGATTCCTTCCGCTTGGTCCGTAAGATCGGCTATTCATCAGCAGATGGAGGAGGTTGATTTACGTCACTAAAGCAAGAAAAAATCTGAATCCCTGAATTGACAGATGATACCGGCCCGCCCGGCCGGCTGATTAAGCCGTCTGCGGGCAGCCTGGAATGCGGCTGCCCGCAAAATCGGCGATCTCGTACCCAACACGTCACAACATTCGCATGGAGGAGCGGAGGTATTATGCTGGGCATGAATTGGATTGAAAATTATTTGCGAGCAGGCGACCCGGAAGTATCCGAGCAACAGCTCGCACTTCTAGCGAACAGCGAAAATAGCAGAATCAGAATGCGCGTAGCAGAGAATCCCCGAGCTACACGCCGGATATTGGAAAAACTTGCAGTTGATACAGATCCCGACGTGCGGCTGGCTGTAGCGACCAATCGTTCGTCCCCGCGATATTTAATTGAGCAACTTGCTCTGGATAAGGATGCCACTATCAGACACGGAATCGCTGAGGATCCATTGACACCGCTGACTCTCTTGCAGCAGTTGTGTCACGATGGCAACCCATACGTGAGTTGCCGTGCCAAGAAGACCCTCACGGGGTTGGGAAATGTCGATTTCAATGTCATCGACATAGCCAACAACAGTGAGCGGGGCACAGATTGGGCACCGACCATTCGCTACGCCTGAGGCTGAAGCACTTTCCTGGTTTCTTTGAGCTTCTGTCTCACGCCTTCACCGGCAAGCAGTCCGCTTGTCGTCGCCTGGCCGACGCCGCGAGTCCAGCTGCTCGAGTCACCGATGATGAAGAGGTTGGGAATGTTAGTTTCCATATTTTTGCTCACCTGGATCGAGTCAGGATAGCTCTTCACCTCGGGGGCAAACAGCAGTGTGGATTCTCCGGCGACGCCGGGGCAAATTTTGTCCAGTGCTTCAATGTACTCGATGATGCCTTCGAGAATGCGATGCGGATAAGCAAGCGAGATGTCACCGCACTCCGCTTCCAGCGTCGGCTTGATCAAATTGTTTGCCAGCGACTTCGTGCGTCTGCCCAATTTGAGATCGCCGAGCCGCTGTACAAGCGGCCCCCCACCGGCAAGCATGTTTACGATCTTGGCGATGTTCTGCGAATACATCTGGGGATTCTTGAATGGTCGCGTGAAGGTTTTTGATACCAGAACAGCGAAGTTGTTGTTCTCGGATTT
This sequence comes from Candidatus Obscuribacterales bacterium, assembly GCA_036703785.1. Classification (GTDB taxonomy): domain Bacteria; phylum Cyanobacteriota; class Vampirovibrionia; order Obscuribacterales; family Obscuribacteraceae; genus JADYXS01. The sequence goes on along the minus strand of DATNQY010000289.1, from coordinate 7,268 downwards.
TTCGTACATCTTCGAGTGTCCGTTCACGAGCACATACTCGCGATGGTTCTCCGGCGTGACGAAGCCCTTCGGGTTGGAACAGAAGTTGCGCACCACGTCGTTGTGGCGCCGGGTGCGGTAGTAGAGCTTGGGTTCGTAGAAGCGTTTATCGACCTCTTCAGTGAAATAGCAGCTCGTCTCTACTCGCACGCCGATATCCACTTGTCCGGGGTAAATCTCCAGCGCTTTGTAAAACTCCTGCTGCGTAAGCCAGTTAGCGCCACCGCGACCGACGGACATGATGCAAAAGTCGAAGAGATCTTCTTGCTCGTTGCCTGGTTTGCGGTAGCTTTCGTAAGTCACACCAAACTGTTCAGCACGCCTGGCGACCGAGAGAACTTTGGTGTCGAAATGGAACACGATGTTCGGTCCCTTTTCCGTGATCTCGTTGAGAATGCTCGTGTTAATCGCCGGCGCGTTGTCAGAACCACAGTGCAGCAGTTCCTGATAGTGATAGGTCATGCCAGCAAGGGTGGCGCGCTTCTTGATCCATTCTAAATCGTCGGCATCAGGCTTTACGACAGGGATCTCGACGGGAGCGTGGGTGAGAATAGTCTGACGAACCATATCTAGCCGTTTCTGCAGCTCAGCCTCGCCTATGAGGTCGTAAAGGCGACCACCAATGACCTGGCTGGCGGACAGGATGACCTTGAAGTCATTCCAGCTGCCGGCTGACTGTCCAGGAGCACAGTAGCTGCAGGCTTTAGGCGGGCAAACCTCGAGCTTGCCCTGATCTATCGGGCAGGGATAACGCTTGCTGTAGGTCGGGCCCACGTCAAAAACGTGTACTTCCACATCGGCTCCTGCCAGTTCTTTCAAGCAGAAGAGTCCCGACGCGCCCAGTCCGACCAGAGCAAGCTTTTGCATGACACCTCAAACCGGTCCGCCCGCGGCGAACCTCGTAAGATATTACCACCAACTTGCCAAGAACTCTAGCAACCAGCAAGTGGCACAGATGTTATAATGTGGGCAAGATCCTCACTCGTGGGCAATTTATAGCATGGCACACAATGAGCAATTCAGCGAACCCAAGGATTACACCGTCGAGGTCGGCGCTAGAGGCAGAATCGTTTTGCCTGCCGAGATAAGACGGAATCTCGGACTGGCGGAAGGGGACGAGCTAATTATCAGCGTTTTGCCCGATCAAACTATGCGGCTGGCTTCTCGGAAAGCTCTGGCAGCCAAATATTTGGGTATCTATAAGCATCTCTCGGCAAAGAAAAGCCTGGTGGACGACTTAATTGCCGATCGCCGGCGTGAAGCCCAAAATGAATAAAACAGTCCTCGATGCATCGGCATTTTTGGCATATGTAGGAAGCGAGCCTGGGGCACAAAAAGTAAGGGCTGCCATTGCCGACGGTGCCGTCATGAGTGCAATTAACTGGGCTGAAGTACTTACGAAACTAGGTGAGCGCGGCATCGATCTTGAACACGCAGCCGCCGATTTCAAAGCTAGCGGCTTGATCGGCGGGGCTATAGAACTGGTACCCTTTGTGCCCGGTGATGCAGAAATGGTAGCTTTGCTGCGCGAAAAAACCAAAACTCTTGGACTTTCACTGGCGGATCGGGCATGTCTCTCGCTTGCTATGCACTTGAATGCGGATGTTTGGACGGCAGATCGTTCCTGGCTCGGATTGAAACTGACGATTCAAATTAAAAGCATCCGTTAGTTCACGTAGACCGCTTCGCGTTGTTTTTCGAGGCCATCGAGCATGCCGTGAATTTGTTTGCTTAGTTCGCTTGTAGCTTTTTCGAGAACGGCGCGCTTGCTCTTCTTGTACTCGGCATACACGTCGAGCAGATTGATCGGTTCACCGACTTCTGCGGTTACAAGGCGCGGTCCTTTGATCGTTTTCTCGCCGAACACTTCGCCTTCGAGCATCTCGACGACATTGGCAATCCGTTCCTGCGTCGCCGGAGGATTCAGATACCCATCATAGATGGCGATAAACCCGACAATGCGATCCAGATCGCGATAGAACTTTTTGATCTGCGCAGTGCGTTCTTCATGCACCTTACGTTCATAGTCGGAAAGCTGAGTGGTGTCATTGAAAATGAAATCGTCCATTGCATTGCGCAAAATGCGAACCCAATCAAGATAGGTGTTCTTAATCGGTGGAAGCTCCAAATCGAGAACTTTAGCCATCGAGCGCAGCGAGCGTTCTTTGACCTCGGTCATGCGATCGTTCAAGGCGGCATTTTCTGCAACCTTGCAGCCGTATTGCCGTTCGAGAGCTTCGAGAACTTTTAGTGCGGCGTTTCTGGTGCGCTGATACATCGAATCTTCGTGCTTGGCATGAATGCCCAGATGTTTCTCCAGCAGTGTAATCGAATGATCGAGCGCCTTGGTGATGTTTGTTCGGTACGTGTACTTCAGCGCGATCGGCAAGACGTAAACCGGCTCTTGCGGCATCGTCTTTTGCATCTCGTCGAGTGCCCAAAACGAGAGTTGCACGGCACCACTTTCCAGCGGCAGAATGCTTTCGTTTTGCCAGGAGATTTCTCCTTCAGGAAAGAGCACCAATTTTTTCTTGCCAGTCGAAAGAATGCTCTTTGTCGTTTTAAATGATTCTCTGTCGGCAGCGCCTCGAACAACGGAATAGCATCCAAGTTTCTGCAGCAACCAACCATTGAAGCCGTTGTTGTAATCGAAGACTTCGCGAGCGGCTACAAAGTTGAATGCTTCGCCGCATTGACGGCCGAAATCGAACATCACTTCGGGATCGTGCCTGTAAGAATGATTCGGGCAGATCAAAACATGCTTGCCGGCAAGTTTTTTGAAACGCTCTCGACCGTCGCCGTTGATCCGCACCTGCAGATCCGAGCAGCGGAGCAGCAAAATTTGCGGCATGAACAACTTACAAAGACCGATAACTAAGGCGTTATCTTCCGGGGGCCTGAAATCAAGCACGCAACTTTACCTTTGAAAACTGATAACCGAGTGACCTGGTTCTGGATATTATTTCACTTGCGGCTTCGATTGTCTGTTCTGCGACGTGTTCTCCCTCGTGCAGAACGATAAGGGAGCCATCGGTTATTTTCCACATCACCCGGCGAACTACACGGTGCGAGCCCGGTGTAGACCAGTCTTCAGGGGCGCTTCCCCAGTAGACGGGCGTCATGTCGTTTTCCTTCAAGCAGCGCGCAGCACGGTGGTCCATGACACCAAAAGGCGGACGGAACACGTGGGGCGTCGTGCCGGTTATATCTTCAATGATTTTGTTGGTGCCGACTATTTCCGCGTTGATTATTCCGGTAGGCAAGCCGGGCAGCCACAGATGGTGGAAAGTATGATTTCCAAGGGTGTGTCCGCCATCATGAATGCGCTTCACCAGCTCCGGATGCTTGCGGCAGTTTTTACCCACAAGGAAGAAAGTCGCTTTCAGGTCTTGTTCTTCCAGAAGGTCCAAAAGAGCAGGCGTAGTATGCGGGTCTGGTCCGTCATCGAAGGTCAGGTAAACCGTCGGTTCAATTTCCGCATGAGCCGGACCATGTCCCCAGCAACCCTGCGGCAGCACCATTTTCCCCAGCCGGGTGAATAGCTCGACCTTGCCGTTGGAAAACCGGCAGGCTAGCTCATCGGCGGTATAATGCAAACGATTTAGAAGAGTTGGCGAGGTCATTGAGAAGCTCCTTGCCTATCTTATTGTGGACCATATTCAGTATGAATGCATAACGGCAGAGTCGGTTTGTAAAGTGGTACGTAGGGGCGGCCGCTCCGGTCCGGTTCAAGACAAAAGAATAGGGAGGGCACCAACCCCACAACTGATGGGCGCCCTCCTTACACGCGATGGCAGTCGCATGTCATACGTTGATAGGGTCGAGCTTGGTGGTGGACTGAATCAATTTATAGATCACTTTGCGCGCCTCATCGCCAACGTCCGGACCGCGCCTGTAAGCGATCGATTCAACGGCTGAGGCAAAAGCGTAAAAGCGTTCCAGAGGCATGTGAGTTGCCCGCGGATGGGGCAGCAGGCTGCGCATATAGCCACGCAAGTTCTCCGCTTCTTTCTCCTCGAGCGGCTGGACGAGCTCGAGCAACGGACGGAAGGATTTGAGAGGTACAAGCGGAGTTTGGTAAGTCAAAACGTTCTTGGATAGCGCCCGGTGAATGAGCATGCATTGAGGCATGGGCGCCTCTTTATCACCTTCGGACGGCTTTACCTCTTCCAACTGGTCTTTGTATTTGGTGAAATCATGGAGCACGTGTAGCAGGGAGTCGACAGGACCAGCCTCAGGCAAGCCCACTTTCAACAAACCGAAAATAAACGGGCGGGCAGCGCATTTGTCGACGTCTTTCGAGGCGTTGAGCATGGCGCCGGACAGGCTGTTGGCCCTGATGATTGATTCTTCTTTGAACTGCGCCTCTCGTCCCGGCGCGAAATTCACCTCTTTGACCGCATATTCCTGGCAAAGCAAAAGGTCTAGGACTTGCTCGCCCTGGACCTGTCCGAATTCGGTAGCTGCCGCTTTTCCAGCGACGAAGTGAATTACGACTTCCGGGATCTCACGGCCAAACGAGATGTTCAGCATTCCTGTAACCTTCTCCAGGCTAAGGAACTGCATCACGTTGAATATGGTGCCTTCCCGAACAGAAGTAATGTGGAAGCTAATGCCCACGCCCGTCCCTCTTGTACGCGTCCTGCCAGACGCGCGATTGATTAAATTATACCCAGCAGGCAGCTCCAAACTCGCACCGGCGATATTTGCGGCATTTTTTACGCACTAAAAATTTGCCGTTTATCAGCCGCAAAACTCGATAGCAGCGGAGGGCGTGCGCCCGCTGGGCTACGTGCAGGCGCGCTCCTGCAATGCCGCCAGGACTTCTTGCCGGTCATCGAACGGTATGATTTTGTCAGCCAGAATCTGGTAATTTTCATGCCCCTTTCCGGCTACAACCACGACATCTTGTTCGGAGGCGGAGCTGACGGCCATGCGGATGGCCTTGGCGCGGTCCGGCTCCACTTTCACGTGCGTCATCCGTTGAATACCAACCAGGATGTTTTGAATAATGTGCTCCGGCTCCTCAGAACGCGGATTATCCGAGGTGACAATTACCTCGTGCGCAGCGGATTCAGCTATCTTGCCCATTTGGGGACGTTTGGAGGGATCGCGATCGCCGCCGCAGCCAAACACCACAAGCAACTTGCCGCCAGGAGGAACCAGATGCGCTGCAGCTTTGAGAACATTATCCAAACCGTCCGGCGTGTGGGCGTAATCGACTATGCACAAAGGCTCATTGCCGTTGGTGGTTGAAACCACCTCGAAGCGGCCCGCCACCCCGGGAAACGCTTCCAGCGATTGCTTGATTGCTTGCTTGTCGATGCCTTCGGCCAAGCAAACCGCCACCGCCGCCATCACGTTGTAAACGTTGAATTGTCCGGCCAAACGCAGGTTCATCTCGAGAGGTCCCTCCGGTGTCGCCAGCTTCAACTTCGTGCCGCCTGACTGGTAAGCGCACGACGAAACATGCACGTCGGCCGGTGCCTGCCAGCCGTAGGAAAGTCGCCTGATTTTCGGCCCCAATACCGAGGCAAATTCTTTGTACAGCGGATCGTCGTAATTAATTACGGCACTGAGATTTAGTTGCTTGCTGTCGTTTAGTGCCTCGAACAACAAGCGCTTGGAGCGCCAGTAATGCTCCATCGTTTTGTGAAAATCCAGATGGTCTTGTGTGATGTTGGTAAGAACGGCCACAGCAAATTCGCAATCGGCAACGCGTTTTTGCGCAAGCGCATGACTCGAAACTTCCATGGACACGTAGCGGCAGCCTGACTTGTGCATGTCGGCGAGCATGCGTTGCAGGTCGGCAGCCTGGGGAGTTGTGTGCTTAGCGTCCTTGTACTCGCCTTGGGCGTCGGTGCGAGTACCCAATGTGCCTATCAGTCCTGTTTTCATACCGCAATCGGTGAGTATGCGCTCGAGCAGATGGGTGGTCGTCGTTTTTCCATTGGTGCCGGTGATGCCTATCACCCGCAACTGCCGGCTGGGATGTCCGTAGAACTCCGCCGAGACGGCAGCCATGGCCCCTCTGACATCAGGCACCACAATTGCCGGCACGGCACTTTGGGCGGGTGTCTTCTCGGTGACGACGCAAGCGGCACCACATTTGATGGCATCGGCGATGAATTGATTGCCGTCGACATGCTCGCCCGGTATGCAGAAAAAGGCGAAGCCGGGCTTGACCTGACGAGAGTCATAGGTGATGCCTGTTATCTCCAGGCTATCGTCCGTCGCACCCGAAGAGCCGGCGCCTTGCTGTCCGAGAACGGACTTGATGAGCTTGAGTTTCACGCTTCCCCACATCGGCGGCTGCCACCAGATAAGGTATCACAGTCGCCGGCATTCCGCCGCCTGCCAAAAGCGGGCATCCCCTGAGGGACGCCCGCCTTTAAAGGGCGACGCCGAGCGCGCCCTTGCAGATTTTGTTATTGAGGCTGGGCAGGCACGATGCTTACCAACTTGCGTCCGCGCTGCTCAAAGAACTTCACGATGCCGTCGGCGACGGCGTAGAGCGAATCGTCATTGCCGCGACGGACGTTGGGGCCTGGATGAATGCGCGTGCCGCGCTGAGTGATGATGATGTTGCCGGAGACGACAAACTCACCGCCGTAGCGCTTGACGCCCAAACGCTTGGGGTTGCTGTCGCGACCGTTTCGAGTTGAGCCTCCGCCCTTCTTATGTGCCATGACTGGGTTTCTCCACTATCTCTGCAGCGGCGGGCGCAAGCCCGCTCGGTTCTTAACTAACTAGTCTTTCTTTTTGGTCGCTTTTTTGGCGGGCTCAGCAGCCTTCTTTGCCGGCGCTTTGGCAGCGGGCTTGGCTGCCGCTTTCTTCGGCTCGGCTTTCGGCTCGGCTTTTTTGTCCGAACGGGCCGGCTTGCCTTGATCTTTTGATTCGCTCAACACTTTATCGTTGAGCTTGATCGCATCAATGAAGATGCGGGTAAAACCTTGCCTGTGTCCGGTGCGCTTGCGCGTCCCTTTTTTAGGGCGATACTTGTAAACGACCATCTTCGATCCGCGGCCGTGAGAAATAATTTTGCCAGTGACTTTGGCACCTTCCACAAGCGGCTTGCCGATGTGGGATTGATCGCCATTGACAATCATCACAACCTTGTCGAAGACAAATTCGCTTTGCTCCTCGCCTGCAACCATATCGACGTCCACGTAGCGACCGGACGTGAGCTGATATTGCCTTCCACCTGCTTCTACAACAGCGTACATTTT
>DATNQY010000288.1:0-18180 GCA_036703785.1 Candidatus Obscuribacterales bacterium | reverse complement strand
TCGACGCCTGCCTCATCATTTCACGGCCAGCGGCATCGTCGTTTGCCAGGAGCATGTTCTTCTGGTCAACCATAAACGAATAGGAGCCTGGGTGCCTCCGGGCGGACATATCGAGCCTGAAGAGATGCCTGAGGAGACGGTCGTTCGCGAAATTCTCGAGGAAACGGGCGTGGCTGTAGAAGTCCTTTCTGAGCCGGTTCCTGAAACCGGCGACAGCGAGGCGTTTTTTCTGGCGACGCCGCTATATGTTCAAAGCGTCCTGGCGATCGAAGGCGGACAGGAGTTCTATCACCTGGATCTCGCCTATCTCTGCCGTCCGGCGGCTTCCAATCAGCTTGATGCCCGCGGATTGCCAGTACTGCACGGAAACCAGGAGGTGAAAGAAGCCTGCTGGATAGAGCGTACAAGCGCCGGACAGCTGGTTTTGGCGAAAAACGTGCAGCAAGCTCTCGACACGTTGCAAAACGGCGGCGTCGTCAGCCGTTTTAGCCGGGTGGCGCCGACTGTCGCCTTTCTTGACAACGTGGACAAGTAAAGGAAATACATGAAATAGGAGATGCCGGGAGAGATTTTTCCCCCAAAGCTGGCATATAAGATTACGTGGGGCCGCTGCGTGCTTGCGGCAAAATCGGGCGAACCTTAATGACAACAGAATTGGCTCAAAAACTGGAGAGCGTTCGGGATTTCAAAAAAATCCTGGAAACGATCGTAAAAGAGCTCGGTGAAACTTACTCTGCCGACGTCAGCCAGATAGTGCTGAGCAACCCGCTCGACGCCAACCTCACATCGATTTGCGATTACAAGCTTTATCCTGAGGCAAACGCCTCAGACATGCCGGTGCATCGTTCTTTTCCCTTGCCTATCGAAGGACAGGGATTGGGCGCAGTAACGCTGGCGCGCCGCTCGGATTTCCACGAAAACGAACTCAACTGGATTCGCATTACGCTCGCCGAGCTATCCGACGTAATCAGATTCGCGCAAATCAATGACATTGTTCAGCGCGACACTTTCCGCGATACGTTCATGGCGGAAATCAAAAACGTCATGCAGTACTCGCTCGGCATCGGCGATGCGCTGTTCATGGTCGTGAACATTCTGGGCAAAGTTTTGAACGTCAGCCGCTGCTTGTTTATCTGCGTCGATGACGAGAAGGCCGGCTGGAAGTGCTACGAATTTTGGCAAAGAGAACGCGTCGAAAGCTCGCAGACCTACGGATGGCCCACCACCGGCTCGCCGATTGTGGCGCGGAGTTTGCTGGCAAGTTCGCCGATGGCGATCAACGAAGCCAACCAGAATGCCCGCCTCACGCCCGTCGAGGAAGAGCTGCAGCTTTTGGGAGTGCGCTCGCTTCTGGGCATACCGCTGCGCTCGGAATCGGCAACGCACGGTTGCATTATTTTGCACCACTGCGAAGTCCGTCACGAATGGACGCGCGGCGAACTCGACATGGTGCAGAACGTCGCCGATACGGTGGCTGAGGCACTGGCCAAGCTGCCCGAGGAAAAACGCGCTCGCGAGCCAATCATGCGCTTGCATCAGCGCGATGTCGTGGAAAAGGCCGGAGGCAAAGAAAAGGAAAGCATACTTGCCGTGCGCAGCGCCTTGCGCGCAGCCATGGGCGGACAGGCGATTCCCACTGCCGGCAAGAAATCCGCTCCACAGCCGAAGCCCGCAGCAGAAGCAACGCCTCCGCCGGCCGCCAGTACTACTGCGCCTGCTGCGACCACTCCTGCGCAGTCCGCCAACAAAGCACCGTCATCCGCCGCGCCCGCGCCTGATCCGGAAATGGCCAAAGCGGCAGATGCCATGCTCAAGCAAGTGCAGGCATCGGGCGATCAAGCCGCTGCCGATGAAGTAAGTTCGACGTTGCAAGGTTTGCTGCAGAGCATGGGCGTAGGCCCGGCCGGAAAGTCGGCTCCTTCGCCGACAGAACCCGGCTCCGCCGTCGGTGCGCCACCGGCGGGGACAGCCGCCGACGTGGACGGCAAGTGGGGCAATCTCGACGCCATTCCTTCTCCGTCTACGGGCACCGCAGATGGTGGCAATGGCGCCGGCTCCGGCGCGGCCAGCAGTTGGGGCAACCTGGACGCTATTCCTACTCCCGCTTCAGGGCCCGCGCGCGCCGGTTTGAGCGGCGCCATGTTCGGCAAAAAGACGAGCAAAGATGCGGCCCAGAGCCCGCTGCTTGCCTCATTGCATAAAGACAAAAGTAGGTTTCAACAGCACGTTGAATTTATCGACGGCGGCACCATCCAAATCGATGAAGCACAGGCGCAAGCGAAACTCAAGCAAGTGCTCAACAGCTCCAATCCGACCAACGACTATATCTTTGCCACACCCGGGCTCGATCCACGCATGCTCGGTCGTATTGATGGTTGGATAACGCAAATTGAGGCCAAAGACAAATACGAAACTCCGCATGCCATGAACGTTGCAGAGTGGAGCGTCGCGGTCGGACACGTGATGGGATTGCCCGACACCGAACTTCTCAATTTGCGTCTGGCCGGAATTCTGCATGACGTCGGCAAGCTCGGTCTGGCATCAAACATTTTGCAGAAGCCCGAGGAAGAACTCACCGATACCGAACTGCTCCATATCATGAAGCATCCGATCGACGGCGCAAACCTCGTCGAAGGGTTCCCTGAGCTTGCCCACCTGGCGCCGGTAATTCTGTCGCACCACGAAGAATTCGATGGCAACGGCTTCCCTGCCGGACAAGCAGGAGAGGACATTCCTCTTGCCGCGCGCATTATTCACGTCGCAAGTGCATACCATAATATGGTGAGCCCCACCAAACGCCGCGCCGGCATTAGCCCCGCTGAAGCGCAGGAAAACCTGCGATCGCTTGCCGGCAAGACTTACGACCCCAACGTCGTCGAGGCGCTCATCGCCGCCGTCCAGCAAGGCATGGTCGTCGCCGCCCGCTGATAGTTTGGCATTGCCACCACATAGGTGGCAACCCGATTTGCTTTCGCCGGTGTACCTGCGGCCGCCAGTGCATGCGTCCGATCAGCGGTGCTTCGCATCTCCGTGACGCCATGTCCGCTTTGAGCGGCGAAATATTAATTGATACCGCCCACGATGCTAACTGTTGTAAACTGTCAAGACGATCGCATTGGGAACAAACTGATCTGACGTCCGTCTGCCGCACGGGAGGCTTTTGGCCTTTCGGTCAGAGTGTTTTGCGATTGTTACTAAACAGTTATTCGTTTCTACAACAGACATTTTGACCCGAAGCAGGCTACAAACAGCTTGCAAACGGCAAAGCGGGCTTCCGCCCGCCGGTACGTTCAAAGACGCTGCGAGGCGCATCTCGGACCCCTAGCAAATGAGGATTGTATGAGTCAACGAAAGACAACCGCTGTTGCAAGCGTGCTTGCTGCCAGCGCCCTAATGTCCCTGTCCTTGACACTGACAAATGGTGACAGCGCTTTCGCCGCCACCCGCCACCTATATAAAGGAAGAGTCAGTCAGAGCGTCGCCACTGCCGATCGCTTGCTCGTCAAGGGACGTTACTCCGCCGCTGCTGACTACTACCGTGCTGCGCTGCGCAAAAATTCCAAAGACACAAATGCGCAAGTCGGATTGGGAATGGCCTACACCAAGATGTTCAAGCTTGATGGTGCGCAGGAACAGTTCGACAAGGCTCTTGCCCGCGATCCAGGCAACCCCGGAGCGCACGCCGGCAAAGCTATGTTGCTGCTCGCTCGTTTGAACTCTTCGTCTAATACCATTCGCAAGAGTAGAGATTCAGCGTTGAAGGAAGCCGAGAGCGAATCGCAAAAAGCGCTCGAGTCCGATCCGCAAATTCCCGAAGCGCACTACGCGATGGGCATGGTCTATCGCGAAGAAGGCCGATTGAACGACGCCGGCAGTGAGTTTCAACAATCGACGCAAATCGATCCGAAATTCGCCGATGGATTTACGGGAATGGGGTTAGTCAAGATCGCGCAAAACAATCCCCGCGGTGCCGTTGCTGATTTCAAACAGGCAATCAAGATCAACTCCGGTGACTGGACTGCGCACTACGGCATGGGACAGGCACTGCTGAATCAAGGACAGGTCGATGCTTCTTTGAAAGAACTGAATATTGCCCAATACCAGTTCCCCAATAGCTGGCCGGTTCGCCTGGCGCTCGGCAGAGCGTTTGAAACGCAAGGCAATACCGTGGCTGCCGTGCGCGAGTATCAAGAATCCATTCGCATCAAACCGGAGAATGCTGCTGCTTATCTGGGCATTGCGAACATCCGCGAAGCACGTGGCGACATCGAGCATTCGATCGCAGAGCTGCGTAGTGGGTTGGAACTCATGCCGAACAGCAGTGAGCTCCATCAGCGTATAGGCGATGAGAGCCTGCGCGTGGAAAAACTAGATGATGCCATCAAGGAATACGAAAACGTTCTTACCGTTAATCCCGGTAATGCGGCTGCTGCCGATGGACTGACCAATGCGTATTACCTGAAAGCACAGAAAGAAACAACGGGCGGCTATTTCGGATCCAACGATTACGAAGATGCTCAGAGAATGCTCGATCGCGCGGTGTCGATGAATCCTAACGATATGAAGCTGCGGTTGGCACAAGCCAAATTACGCGCGCTGTCCGGCGACGAAGTCGACATGTCCAATATCGCGCCTCCTCGTAATGATGGCGAGCGCATCAGCTATGCGCAAGCGATGCTGGCGATGAATCGTTTCCAGGACGCTTCCGCTCAGATGAACACTGTGATTGCCAACGCGCCCAACGCCAAGCAAACGTTCGCTGTCGGTGATCTGGCATTGATGATGCACGATCTTGACAGCGCTGAGGCGGCATATAGGAAAGCGGCGTCCTTCCCAGGCGCAGGCGAGCGTGCTCGTCGTGGACTGGGGCAAGTGGCCAAAGAAAGAGCGGTCGCGCATAAGAATCTCACTCTTGCCGACGATCTCTCACGCAAAAAAATGATGGGTAGCGCAGTCGATACTTATCATGACGCCATCTTCGCCAATCCGAGATCGGCCGACGCCCGTCTTGGACTCGCCAAAGCCCTGGAATCGGTGTCGAAGAAATCGCCTGTGACAGAGCGCGAGTCCGCTACTCAGTATCGTGCTTATGTCGCTCTGAATCCGACGCTTCCGCAGAAGGACCAGGAGAAAATCTTGAGACGCGCCCAGAAACTTGATGGTCGCGCCACCAAGAACGAAGCCAAGATCGCAGTGAAGAAAACTCGATAGTCGCGCTCCGTACCAGCAATGGTACCGGCGGGCTTGGCAGCAGTGCGTGCTCGCGTAGCGAGCCGCAATGCGCCCCTCGGGTAGCCCGCTAGAAGGCGACGTTAGCCGCGGCTCAGACCCGCGGTCCCCAGGAGGGGCGGTGCACAAGTGCCGCCCCTCTCTCATGCCATCGCGCCGCCCCTACGTTTTCGGAATCAAACTTCGTCGCAATGCCCGATGCCGATAGCCGAACATTTGATCCAATTGCATCTGCATTATAAGCGCGGGCCCCGGCAGAAGATCGAGCTGCAGAGGCAGCACGTATTCAATCCTATCGATCAAGCGGCATGAACGGTCATCAATAGGCTCAAACAAATGCATGTGATACCACTTCTCAAACGGACCGCTGAGTTGTCTGTCGCAGAATTGCTTTCCTTCGATATAATCGCAATGCTCGAGTGTCCAGACAAATGCCGCCGGCGCGAGCCCCACCTGCACCGTGGTTTTGGCACCGTCGGTGATGCCTGCCTCGCGCTGCAAAATTTTCACGGGCGGAAATTTCGACGTCATCAGTGAGAAGGCATCAGGGCGCTTGTGCCAATTGAACGCGGTGCCTACATCAATCGGCAAGTCGCAGCTTTTCTGGAAGAGTTGCAGTTGTCCCATTAGCCACCTCAGCCGCCAAGCGGGCTGCCGCCCGCCGCTACAATGCTCAAATTGTCCCATAGGTCATAAGTTTGCTAAAGCAGTGCCGATTCGGCAACTTCGCATTCAGGGCACGCGTCCGCTTCACCCGGTTCCGCCTTTTGCCTATTGAGTTTGAGACCCCACAAGGTGTCCCATCAGGGCTTCCTTGAGCGTGTTAGAGCAGCGGCCCACGGAGCCCCACCAGGTTCCGTGGGTTTTCTATATCACGGTCACTGAATATGGTGGCACGCACAGCGGGCTAAAGCCCGCCCGTACCAAACCCCCTGGCAAAAGATAAGGGCGGCGCATTGCGCGCCGCCCTTACGATGTTCGTTGAACGGGCTTACGCCCGCCGACAGGTTCTTTAGCCGCCCGGAAGCAGGTCGGCCACGTCGCTGCCGCGCAGGCTCAAGCTGATCTTGTGCTCTTTAGGAGAGAACTTCTTGATCGTAGCTTTGACTTCCTGACCGACGGAGACGATATCTTCCGGCTTGACGTTGGGCTGTTCCGACATCTCAACAGTCGGCAGCAGAGCATCAACTCCCGGATAGATTTGGACGAAGGCACCGAAGCTCTGGATCTTGCGAACCGTGCCGGTAACCATTTGTCCTTCGTTGAACTTGTCTTCGATTTCTTTCCAGGGATCAGGCAGCATTTGCTTGAGGCTCAAGCTGATGTGTCCCTTTTCGCGATCCACCTTGAGCACCTTGGTGGTCACTACTTGACCGACCTTCAGCACGTCCGAAGGATGGGAAACGCGTTCCCACGAAATTTCGGAGATGGGGAGCAGTCCATCCAGTCCGCCTAGGTCGATGAATGCGCCGAAATCGGCGATACGGACGACTTCGCCGGAAACTGTTTGACCAGCTTCCAATGTCTGCAGAATCTTCTCGCGCTGCGTGGCCTTCTCTTCTTGGACGGCCAGGCGCTGGCTGAGAATCAGTTTGTTGCGCTTGGTGTCTGTTTCGAGGATCTTCATCGGAATTTCCATGCCGATGAGCTCCTCAGGAGTGGTTCCCTTGACGCGCAGTTGGCTGGCGGGCACGAAGCCGCGCAAACCGTAGACATCCACGACAACTCCACCTTTGACGACGGCGGAGATTCGAGCACGAATGGTATCGTCGTTTTTCTTCTGTTGCTCGAGTTGCACCCAGCCTCTTGCTTGCGCAACGCGCTTCAGCGAGAGAGTGAGTTGTCCATTTTCATTCTCCTCGCGAAGAATGTAAAACTCGAGGCGATCACCGACGTGCACAATGTCCTCGATATTGTCGACCGGCATGTTGGAGACTTCCTTAGCCGGGACAAAGCCCTCGGACTTGCTGCCGACATCGACGAGAATACCGTCGCGCTCGATGCGCACTACGGTGCCTGTGACGATGTCACCTTGCTCGAATTTGTAGTTGAACGATTCCTCCAGAAGTCGCTCAAACTCGGATTTTGAGTTCGCTACCTGCTGTTCTGTCACTGAATGGGTCTCTCCTTTATTCAATAGATTTAGCGGCATTGGATCGTCGGTACCCTCTATAGATGATTTCCACGGACGGCATACACAGCCGCCCCAACAGATCTGTTTTAGATCATGGATTGAGAGCGAAACGGCTCCGAATCAGCCTCCTTGCGGGAGTCTGTCGGAATGCCGGTTGCTAAGAGCCCTGGCAATCCTTTGCACCCTGGTCAGACTCAAAAAGCTCGGCAGTATTGCCTTTGGAGGGCTGATGAGACTGACAGGTCGCCATGAAGTAGTTTAACCTCATGCCGCCATTGAAAACAATACAAGTTATCTCTAAGAAGGCCTTTGTTATTAACAAGACATTCACCAAATTGAGCGTTAGAGTCACCTCATCTGACTGACAAGGGGTGGTTTTCAGGAGACAAGGCTCAGCTGTTTGACACTAAGCTCGAGCATTTGTTCCCACATGAAATCCGCATGCTAAGCCACTTGGCGGCCGGCATATGCGTTGATCTATTCAACGTATACACGCTGGAACCCTGATGGATAGCGGGATTTTAGAGAAGTTCTCATATTCGCAGTTTGTTGCAATCGCTTCGTAATTGCTGTTCTATAATCGCGCAGGGCGCAGTGGCCCACCTATATCGAGCGAACATACTCCGCAGCATTCAGGATGCAGCCAGTCTGCGTCTAGGCAGTCCTTTTGTTGCCTGAACCTAGTGAGGAACTTTCATGAAACTATCCGCCGCTATTCAGCTCAGTCTCGCCGTTACCATGGCTTTTGGTATTGCAGCGCAAGCGTTGCCGTCGAAGAAGCAACCGGCTCAATCCACGCCACCAGCTGCTACGGCTGTGATTTCAACACCTGAGCTCGACACCGCCGACGCTCGCGTCAAGCAAGCCGAAGGGCAACTCGATCTGGCAAAGAAACAACTTAAAGCAGCGCAATCGATATTGAAGGCAGCCGAGGCCGATCTCAAAGCGGCTCGCGCCGAACGCCAAGCGATCGCTTTGCGCACTCAAGCCCAAACAGTTGCCAACGAAGCCGGCATGCGTCCGGAAGGCAACAAAGCACTGGCAGAAGTGGATAGTGCTGCCGTAACGGCCAGCCGCACCGGCATGCCGGTGATGCCGCAGACGGCGATGCCGATGAACGCGGTGCCAATGACTGCACCGCCGCGCAATCAATCGATGGATTTCACGGCAGCTCCGGCCGCCGCGCCATCGCCTGACTCCGCTGACAGCGTCACTCCGGCAGTCGAGCTACGGTAACGAATTTTAGCGGCGAGGCTAAGCTCGCCGTGCTCTCTCTCTGTGGTGGGGCAGCGCTATGCGCTGCCCTTCATCGTACTGGAACGGGAAAGCGTTGCTTTTCGAGGAACCAGCGCGCGCGCGAAACCATGCGATTGATATCATCATCGGTCAAACTCGGATGCAGCTCTTTTAGTTGCGCTCGCGACTTTTCGAGTGTGCGTACGAATGATTGAATTTTGCCGAGTGTCTCAACAGACAGTTCTTGACCTTGCAGGAATTCCACCTGCGGCGGCGGCGGGACATCGATGTGTGTAAATGACTGCTCGACATCGATGTTTGCAACGCGCATTTTTCCGTTGAAATCGTTGAGTGTGAAATTGCCCAGGTGCGTATCGGGGTCACCATAAATCAATCGCTCGACCATCGCTTCTTGGAACGACTCGCGGAACGCGGCATTGTTAGGGTCGTTGTACAACTGGAGAACCCCTCTTGTGCTTTTGTTCTCCAGTGTTTGTCCCATGTAGGTTTGGGCCATCCTCCCGTCTCCGAGATCAACTGTGGTTGGGAAATCCGTTGTGAAATCAGACATGCTGTGCAATTCCTGAATTGCTAGCTCTCGGTTTATTCGTTGCCGTCCCGCCAGCGACACAATCACCTCATGCTCTTTACCGTCGGTGTCTGCGAACACTTGGACGTGAGCATCGTGGTCGTCGAAAGTACGCTGCATTGTCCCCTCTTTCACCGCTCTTCGCAGATCTGCCACCGGATCGTTTGAACCGCCCAGCTTTACACTGCCTTGGTCGTTGAAGGTTAGCTGCGCGCGATAGGTCTTTTCCAGTGGCCCGCCGTCTCTGATTTCTTGGGAATTGATGTGGAAATCAAATTTGTCTCTATTCGCTTGCAGATAATCTTGCAGCCAGTAAGATGTCTCGCCGAATTTTAGATTCCACGTACCGCCTCGTTCTCGCATTTGCGAAATGACATCGTCGAATAAAGCGTCAGCGTGCTTGCCGAAGCCGGGTTTGACGACGATATCGCCGACGGTGCGGGCCCGAGGATCTACCAGCGCATAGCCGACAATGCCTTTGTCAGGCAGACTAAGAGCAGTCGGCTGAACGTCGGAGCCCGCCTTTCGCGCGGCGCCGTGGTGCCAATAGTCATATACTTGAGTCTCGAGATCAATCAGCTTCTGCCTGCCACCGACGGAGTCTGCACCGCGAAGCACCGATGCCTGAACCTCGGGACGCTGCGGGGCGAATAGTCGCCTCATTACGAGGGTATCTTTGACCGGATCGTATTGATAGGAGACAGGCAATGAATCAAGCTCGTGGAATATTTGAGCGCGGGTGTTTACCGGCACAGGATGAATGCGAGCGACGCCTCCAACTTTTAGCACTCTCGTGAACTCGTTGGATGTCTGGCTTATTTTGTCCCGATCGTAGCGAATGTATAGCGGCACCGAGAGATGGGACAGGACGGTGTCGACTGATCCATCTTGAAGCGGAATCTGGTGGGACGCCGCGGCGAGCGTATTTGGCTGCGGATTTTCGCGTCCTCGCCGCCGCGCCTCGATCGCTGCCTGAATGTCGCCCCCTCGCGGAATGTTTGCCGTCTCGGCGAGATCTTTTTCGAGAGGCCAGGCCATGCGGGGGTCCATGTTGATAAAGGTTGCTTCCAATCCCGCTGCTTTAGCTTGTTGCGCAACTAGCTGCTCAGCGCCGGAACCGACCTCAAGCACAACCTTCCCCTTGCCCATTTCTTCGTCGGTGGCCCCGAGCATTGTTTTCACAGTTCGCAGCGAGTTGTCGGACATGTACGTGGCTGACGCCACCGGCACCTTGTCGCCGGGACCAAGTTTCATCGAGCCTTCGCCGGTGGTGGCGTTGTTTACCGGAGCTTCGGTGGCTAGTCCATCGAGATCGCGAGGATCGGCTCGATGGACAGAGGTGCTGACGTCCATTCTCGAGAGCGGGAAATATTCAGAACTGTTATCTCCCAGGTCGCGCTGGGGTTGGATGTCCATCAAGGTTCTGCTGCGCGCCGGACCGAAAGGGCCGGCCGGGTGTGGGCGGAATCCGGTGACATATTGTCCCACTCG
This sequence comes from Candidatus Obscuribacterales bacterium, assembly GCA_036703785.1. GTDB lineage: Bacteria > Cyanobacteriota > Vampirovibrionia > Obscuribacterales > Obscuribacteraceae > JADYXS01. The sequence continues at coordinate 7,501 of DATNQY010000288.1, read as the reverse complement.
TTTGTCACCCGGTCTGAAACGCGCACCGTCTGCCAAACCGATGTTGCGCGGGTCGAAAATATGTTTATCCGGGCCGATATCCATGGTCACCCACGCATGTCTGCCCATCAGTCCTCTGACCATTCGAGTTTCAAGCCCGAATGAGTCGGCAAGCACTTTCAGTAAGAATGCCTGTTGGCTGCAGACGCCTTTGCCTTCTTTGATAAATTCACCGAGGAGAACTTGCTTGCCGGCATTGGCGTGATTGAACGCGTCGTACCACGCATTAACAGCTTGCCCATCCATGCCGGAAGGCGTGAGCAGCTTATTGGAATACGCGTTCAGCTTTCGCATCAGCGTCAGTGGATCACTTCTCAGTCCGTCGAAGAGTTGGTGCGCGCGTGCGACGGCATTGCGGAGTTCGGTGTCTTTAGCAGGATCGTAGAGAGTAATGGCACGATCCTTAACCGACGGAACACCGTTGGCATCGAAGCGGGCGCGCGCTCCGCCGTTTTGGAATCCAGGCTCGAGCGGACGGACCATCGAGTGATCTTTGGCGTATTCGTTGGATTGATCGATAGCGGCTTTGTTTCGAACCGCGTCCGGTGCTGGCCGCACTTTCATGACGTCGAGATTAAGTTCGGTTCCATTAGTGCCGAGAGCTACCTTGTCGCCAGGTTGAAGTTCATAATCCTGTTTGGGTGGTATCCGGCGGCCGTTGACGAATGTGCCATAGGTGGACTCGTCATTTATGATCAGCCTGCCATCGTCGGTTCTGCGAACCACTGCATGTTTTCTGCTGACGCTGAGATCGGCATCTGAATATTGGACGTCCCTATCTTCCAGGCGGCCGATGCTCAATTGCTGATTCGGCTTGAGTTCCCTGCCATTGACTCGTGCCACATCTCGCGGAGTCAGCCGCGACATTTGCGACATGTTCAGAATCGGACCATCTTCCGCCAATCTGATCTGATCGGCTGGTTCGATATAGTGATTTTTACCTTGGACAAGTTTTTGCCATGAGCTTTTACCATCCGTCGTGCGTTTGATGTACGTACCGTTCATTGAGCTGTCGTCGCGAACGTATAGCCTCCCGTCACTGGTGCGCCCGATTACGGCATGATTCCGACTTACCTTGGTGTCTGAGTCAGGGAATTCAACGTCATTCGGCGCATTTCGTCCCACCGACAATTCGTGCCCTGCTTGCAAATCCTTACCGTTAACCTTGACCAGATCCTGCGGCGGCAGGTCACCGCGGCCAACCATGGTCATCCCCATTGGCTCGAAGCGACGTGGTGACAGATTTGGTCGCTCGGCGGATTCACTGGCGGCGCGGCGCAGCTCCTTAGCATACTCTTGCGCAACTAAAGCTTCCTTGTCGAAGGTCGAAGCTAATTGCGCGCCTTTCTTTTCGAGCAGCATCGCGGCACGCAAGTACTGGAACTTTGGATCTTGTGCCAATGCTTGCGCGCTGAGGGTGGGCGTAGTTGGTACTACCGTTATGTCTCGCCCGTCGTTTCGCCAGGTAAGTTCAACATCGCCCGTGTGGTTAGGGAACAAATGTTTCTCGCGTGCCCATGCCGGCAAAAGTTCCGGATGGCACGTCACGATCAGGTCAGCTTGCTTGGCAAGATTTTGATCGAGCGGTGCATTTTTATCCAGGTGTTGCACAAGGACTTTAATATCGCGATCTTGCAAGTGAGCGGTCACCAATTTGGGCTTCATATTTTCGGCCCAATTGATGGGCTCGGATAATGATAGGTGTTGCGGTTTAATAGACTGATCGCGCGCGGCTTGCAGAATCAGTACCTGAGCGGCGCCCCTGTCGGTCTCAGGTGTGTTTTTCGGCAATGACTTAAGCAATTGGTCGCGCTGATTGACCAGGGCAATGCGTTGATCAAGTTTGCCGGCTTCGCCAAGCTGATGCTGCTGCTCATAAATTGCGCGTTGCAGCTTCATGGCCTTGAGCATCTCTTGAGTTTCGAGCGGCTGTTTTTCAAGTGATTGGATTGACTGTCCGACCAGACGCTGCGCTTCCGGGATATTGTTTGAGCGGTAGGCGATGATAGCCATGCGCCGGCTGGTTTGAGCCACCTGCGCGTCGGTCAATCCGCCTTCGCGCTGGTATACATCCAGCATTTGTTGAAGATTTTTGCGGGCACCGGACAGGTCTCCCTGTTCGTGCGCGAGTCCGGCTTGCTTTTGCAACTGCTCGAATGGACGCGCGACGCCGCCATCGTTGCCGAGCACCTGCCTGCCGGTGGCGACGGCGGCCTCCAGTCGTGGTGGCGCTGCGAGGGGTGCGACTCCTTCCCTGGCGCGAACTTCGACGTGCGGTAGTTCAGCAGCGCCAATGTGAGCAGTTGAATGGCTGGCGGCAGATTCAATCGATGAGGACATGGATGGTCTGAATACACCGGCGGCATGTCCTGCTATCCGAAATGCATTGCCGAGCGCGAATGCGCCGATGCCTCCCGACAAAAAGCCGGTTGCCGATCCGGTGCCGACGTTGGCCCAATTCTCCGCTGCGGATTTGGTCGGATCCCATTGCGTGAGTCCATTGAAGGCTTCGCCGGTGGTGCCACCGACTCCGCCGGCTACTGTGTTGTATCCTTCAGCGCGGGCGAACGCCACTGTGCGGGCTGCCCAGGTGAGTTCGGGGGCTGCCGCTTCGGTCAAAAGCTTTCTTCCGAAGACCCCGGCAATTTGTCCGGGACCAATGAGCGAGACGCCCGCGTTTATCGCGCCGACTCCAGCGTCTTTGATCACGTTGGCGGCAGTCCAATCATAATCGTTGCCTTTAAATAACGCGCCGCCACCGACCTTGGTTGCCGCGCCTATCGCGAGCGTCCCTCCGACGCCCACCCACAAGGGTACGGCACCGCCAAAGGTGGCAATCGAAGTTCCAATCGCGACCGCACCGATGGCGGCGTCGGTTGCGCCTGAAGCAATTGCATCCTTCGATTCTCGATGATTGTCCACGGCGGCGCGTAATTTATCTTGCGATTGGGCGATCGCAGCTTCGTGTTGCTCGTCTTGATGTTGATTAGCTTCCGAGACGGCTTTTACCTGCTGATTGACTGCGGCGTCTGCCGTCAGTCCGGTACCGCTGCGCAGGACTGTATCTGAGAACCACGAACCAAACCCGCTACGTGAAGAGAGGTATTCGTCGCGAGCTTCATCCGCTTTCGCACGCGCATCCTTGTCGCTCACGAGTATGCGGCCCGCCTCGGCAAGCTCACTGCCGCTCAGCTTGTCCTTGACGGCATCTTCCAGTTTGCCGCCATATTTGCGTTCATATTCTTTGCGTACCTGCTCGAGTTCTTCGGGCTTCAGCTTTCGCAGTGCTTCCATCACGTCGCCCGAGTGCCCGGTGCCGCTCACCGCAGCATAAATTTGATCTTCGGCCCCGACCTTCCCGGATTTTAGTACCTCGACGGCGGCCTTTTGCCGAGCGGCATCCATGAATCCGATCGTGCGTTGCAGAGAAGCCTGTTCCGCGAGGAGCGCTTTCCTTTCCGCTTCCGGCAACCCCGCGAGATCTTTCATCGCGCGGGTGTAGTCGTTCGTGATATAGCCATTGTTCAACGACACCAGTTTGTCGGCGGACATCGATCCCTTTGTCAGCAACTCATCGAGCAATGCCCGTTTATCGGGATCATCGCCGACTGCACGTGCAGCGAGTTCTTTGAAATCCTGCGAAAACTGTTTTTGATCGGCTGTGGGATGAAGCACGGAATCGCGAAACTTGGGATCGTTGTCGAACGATTCCTTGATATCGCGCAAAGACTGAGCGCCGTCGCCGACGATCGTTGAGGCATTCTTGCGCAGCTTGGTCAAAACATCTTCGGCCGGTTCCTGTCCATCGTGAACCTTTTGCAGAAGACGCTGCGCCTCCACGAGACTGTCACCGCTCTTGAGGACGGATGCGACGCCGTCGTCGACTTGTTTTTTGAAATTCGCATCTTCCCGGTAGCGTTTTTGCTCGTCGGGACTCATCTTGGTTATCGCGTCGATCACGCCGCCGCGATCGTTGCGATACCAGTGTGTGTTGTCTTGTAATGCCTCGAGGATGCCTCTTTGTCCTTCGGTTTGAGATGTATTGAAATCCTGCGCGCCGCATTTGCGATCGAACTGTTGCATCAGTTTGCCGACGTCTTCTTTGTCGGCAACGGAGGAAAGAGTCTGTTCCACCGCCGCGCGTCTCTCTCGCCGGTGCGCGGGATCATTGAAATATTTCCAGTCTTGCTCGCTCATGCCTTCGATGGCGCCGGCAAGATCGCTGCGACCGCCGTTCCAGAGGACACCGCGCTGAGCGGCCAGTTTGCCGAGAAGCTCGGCGCCACCATCGGCAGCCATTGCTTTCCAGGCGATTGCCTGCGTTGCATTGGCGGCGCTTTCGATTTCGGTATTTAGATCTTTGTAAAATTTGCGCGCGCGATCAGCATCATCGTTCGACAGTCCGTCGATCTTGTGTCCGGACGCAAGCTTCGCACCATTCTGGTAGAGCTTCCGCTCTTCTTCAGGCATGTTGCGGAGCGCTGCTTCGATGCCCTTCTCATCGCTCCATTTGCTCCACACACCGCTTTTGTCGGCCCAAATCTTGGTGAGGGTTCCCACCTGTCCCATGGTGGCAAGGTCGTGGGCTTGTTTGTAGTCGCGCTCGGCGCTAAAGGCGTCATGTAAACGGCTCTCGCCATTTTCTTTGATGAATTGCGCTCGTGCTTCCGGCGAGGCGATACCCGATGCCTCGCGAAACAGGTCGAGATTCTTGGAAGCGACCGCGCTGTCCATCAGTTTTTTGCAGTCACCGTCGCTGCGGTGGTCACTACCGTGCAGGTAAACGCTGAGTGCCTCTTTTGTTTCCTTCGACAAGTGAGAATTTTCGCCGACCAGATCCTCGAGCTTGCCACCAAGTTTTTTCTCGATGTCCGAGAGTTGATCTCGGGTGTGCTGTCGCACGGTATCGCGCAAATCCTTTTCGATTGCCCATTGCGAACGTCCCTTGCCGGAGTCGAGTTCGCTCAATGCTGTTTTGATTCGCTCGGCGCTTGCGTCCGTATGCGACGCGTCTTTGGGAGCGGCCGCTGGTGGCGCGCTTCGCTCGGCGGCGACCTTGTCTGACAGAGTCGGCTTGGGCGGCGCGTGATCTGCAGGTGCATGTTGCGCGTCCTGCTTCTGGTCTTTCTTCGGATCGGTTGGGCGATCTACGGCCGTCATTGACTCTATCGATTCACGTGAAGCGCCAGGGCCTCTCGTGGTTGAGAAACCTTCCCCCGCGGCCGGCAGCCTGGCTACCTAGGCATTATGCCCACCTGGCTTGGGTTGAGCTCGCTTTTGTCAGCGTTCCCGCAGGGAAAACATTAAACGGGCAAGGAAAGTGTCCGTATATACGCGCTGAGGGGCTGGATTTTCCCGCCGTCGGATTAAACGTTGGACTTTGTCCAAAAACGGCTGCGGCTGGATATATGCCACTGGTTCAAGTTACTACCCCTGACGCCTGCGCGTCGTTTCTCTCTCAAAAGCCCTAAATGCCACCGGCAATATCGCAGGTCGAACAAAAGAACCATGGCAGCCACCAAAATTAATTTCTATCTCGGACCAGACACAGTGATGCCGCCGCCCCCATCGAATGCCAGGGGCGAGGAAACCGTGGCCAGGGCGGGGTTGAGCGCGTCTCAAATCGAAGCCAATGGCAGCTTGAACTTCCTGCCGACGGCTGCTGACTCTTCCGGTGATGGTAATTTCGCGAAATTGAGGTTGCCGACTGCCCCCAGCCTCTTGCGTCTACGTAGTTTCCCCACTGACATAGCAGTCTTCTCTTCTTAATATCAACTGGTGTCCCCCGAAGAATTAAGAATGGCCCTCGAAGATAGCGCATCGATTCGCCACAGTGCCGCCGAGGCGGCGGGTGCTTTTGCCGAATCGTTTGTCGACGTATTCAAACGACCGCTGCATGGTGCCGAGCAACTCGCCGGTTCGCAATTGGCGGCTGGGAAACAGCAGGCGCCGGAAAGTACCGCTGCAAACGTCGGTCATACCGCGGGATCGATTTTGGGAAATGCCATTCTTTTCGTCGGTATGACGAGCGCGCTCGGAAGAATTCCCGGAATTGGTAGAGCGGCCGCATATGCCGCCGGCGGGGCGCTGGGATTCTTGCAACCGACCAGCGACGACCAGGGAATCGGCAAGCGTTTTGCCAATGCGGCCCTCGGTGCCGGAACCGTCGGTCTCTTGGACGTCGGCCCTACTGCTCTGGGATTGGCAAAGTCCAGTTGGGTGCCCGGCTCGCAGGTAGCCGGTTTGATTCCCGAATCACAATTGGGTCGCATCGCGATGGCGAATGCCGGCGTCGGTGCGCTCAACACGCAGCTGGACTCAGTTATTCACAACGGACATGCCGCCGGCTTGGGACAAACCCTGTTGGGTTCTGCTCTGTGGGCAGGCACCGGGCTTGGTGCCCATGGATTCGGTGCTATGATCCGCGGCGATGCCCCACCCCTACTGTCGCGGACACAGGTCGACGCGCCGCCCGCAGACAGCGCAAATTCAGCACCGCCGGCGGTGCCCCTCGAACCTCAGTCCGCCACCGTTCGCATCGCGGAAACAGGATTAGATGGACCCATCCACAAAGACGTCGCCGTGCCGGCGAACTCGCCGACAGCGCAAATATTCGATCAGGCGAACAAGGGCGCGCTGCGAATCGAGACGCTGGTCCTTTCGCCGGTCGGAATAGAAAATCGTGTTGCCAGCGGTTTTGCTGCCAGCGACACTGCCGGACAGAAGTTGGCCGTTACTACTAATCATCTCATCGACGGCGACATGTCGACGGATGGTGTCATCGACGTTTCCATATTCGACAACACGGGAGGTGTAACTCGTGCTTCGGTAGCCCGACGCAATCCAAACCTCGACGTATCCGTGCTCAGACCGGAGCAAAAGACCAATTGGCAAAGCATGCAGCTTGCCGACCGGCCCGTTGAAGATATTGCTGCGCAAGATTCAAACTTTTTGGTGGCAGGATATCCGCTGGGCACCAATCGACTGACCCTGATGAGTGGAACTTATTCCCACACCGGACCACAGGAAGCGTGGATCCGAGTCCCGACAGAGCAAGAAGGAGTTTGCGGCAGCGCGTGTTTTGGGCTTAGCGACGGTACGGTTGCTGGAATGTACAGAAATGCTGCGGCCTGGCACAGCGGTCTCAGCCGACTCACGGTGGCGTCGGACATAAGCAAGCTGGTAGAGAGTGTCGGCAACAAACCATCGCTTAGCGTGGTGGAAAAACCTGGGGTGCAGATTCGCAGTTCGTTCTCGCTGCCCGATAAATATGCTGCAATCCAAAGTTTTAAGAACATTCTCGACAAGAAGTTTCCCGATCGCACGGAACCGGACTTTATGCACTCCCACATAATCAGAGTTCCCGTAGACCTGAACGATGGACTGCATCAGTTGGCCATGCAGATTCAGTACTTGCCTACGCAGAGGCAGATGTCGTTGCGACCGGTGGCTTTGGATAACA
>DATNQY010000287.1:0-6943 GCA_036703785.1 Candidatus Obscuribacterales bacterium | reverse complement strand
CGTAGGTCATGGGAAGGGCAAAGCAAGCGGCTTTCAGCATGCTGGACCACAATGTGTGCTCGGCATCACGTCGGTTCCAACGGAACGCAAACTCAGACAGGTAGCGCTGTAGATACTTTGCACTCACGCCGTGATAGGTGCCGATGAGGAATCGTTTAAGCAGCGAAATGGCTCTGTGTACGACTGGAAGCTCCTCGACAGACAGTGGTGTTCCGCTGAGCTTGAGGGCCTCAAGATCATGGCCCATGCTTCGCACTACGAAGTGCGATTGAATGGCGTCGCTCTTGAACGATTGGCGATTGTCTTCGACGCGCTGTTCAACAGCTTCTCGAATGTCGTCGCGAGTGGTTTTGTAAATCACCTTCATTGCGAGATTGCCGGCCTTAGCGTTCTCTCGCTCCACCATGACGACAACCTCTGTTTGTCTTTTGTTAGACTTAGTACCGTCTTTCTTAGGCCGGCCGAGGCTCTTCATGCGCGGGCCCTTTTTTGCGTCGTCGTTGTCTTTTTTGCGGCGCCCAGTTTTCCGCGCTTGTGGACCAATGACAGCCTCGTCCAGTTCGATAAAACCCGCAAGTGTAATTGTTTCATCGCGGCGTTCCATTGCGTGACGCAGCTTCTGCAGTTGGTTCCAAACGGTGCTCTGAAAGCCGTGAAGCTGCTTGGCCAGCCTAGAAGCAGATGCACCACCCTTATCCTGCGTCATCTGATAGATCATCCAAAACCACTTTCGCAGCGGCGTTCTGGTTTTGTGGAAGATGGTACCGGCCGTGACGGAAGTCTGTCGGCGGCACACGGAACACTGATAGAGCTTGCGATCGTCCAACTCGTAAGCAAAATCATGGCCGCAATTCGGACGAATGAAACCGTTCGGCCATCTGATTTGCCGGATGTATTCCAAACAATCGTCTTCCGTTCTAAATCGATCTTGGAATTCAAGTGCGCTCATTGGTTCTAGCATGGGCTCTGCGCCTCCGTTTGCGGATCGTATATACTGTATTCTATAGTTAACATACCCCGAAAACGAAATGCCTAAACGCGTTTCTTAGCTAACGCGATAACCCTACTGCCCAAAGTTCATGCCGGATGATGCAAATATTTGGCGATGAACAAGTCATGGAATATGGACCGGGTGTTCAGTCCGCTGACTGGGTTCGAGCTTGGATCAGCGATGCAATGGATATCGCGGTTATGGAACGGAAGCGCTGACGGCAGTGATTCGGTATGCATTTGATGTGCTCCAGCTACCGAGGCTGATTGCCATGATTGATCCCGAGAATACTGCATCTCTGCGAGTCGCCCAAAAGTCCGGAATGAAGTATGAGGCCGAAGTCATGTTCGAAGGATACACGCATCCGGATCACTGCTATGTGATTGTTCGACAATCACAGTAGCCCTTGGGTCCGCTGCGTCTACAGCCACCGGCGCGGGGGCGACAGTGTCTTGTTGGCGTATTGATCACCTGTGCGAGAAACCGCAAAATTTTGCCAGAAATGATGCTCGCTCGTCTGCGGTTTCTCGCACGGGTGAGAAACCTGATGGACACAGCGATTCCGACGTTCTTGGTTTTTGTTCTACTGGACAACATCGTACAGGCGAATCGTCGCGGTCGTGAGATGCCCACGGAATGGGGCTTTCATCGTGTGCGAGAAACCGCAAAAATTCGGCTTTGAATTGAGCATGAGAAGTTTCTGCGGTTTCTCGCACACGATGATCGAAGTGCTGCGATGACCCGTGCCACTCCTGACGTCTTGGTTTTAGCACACGGCTAAGAGTGATTTTTGCGGTTTCTCACACACGAGTGAGTGTGATTTTTGCGGTTTCTCACACACGGCGAATACCGCCGTCACGTGAGCTACTTGGCTTGAACTTTTTTCCTTCAGCTGACGTATTTACATTGGGCGGCAATGAGAGATGCATCATGTGGACCTCATCCAAAATTAAGCGATTCATCCATCAGCTGAAAGACGGTGATATTTTTACGACCCGAGACGTAATCGGTTTTGGTAAACGTTCGGCAGTCGACGAAACGTTAAGAAGGTGTGTCGCGGATTTGAGAATCACTCGTATTGCTCGGGGCGTTTTTATGCGCACCTATAGCTTGACCAGACGCAGACAGGTAAGCGCCGAGGAAGTGGCGCGTATCAAGGCTTTGTCATTTGGAAAGTCGTTTCTAGTGGACAACAATAAGTTCCGCGTGGATGGACGGTCTAGCTCATTCACTCTTCGCGAAGAGAAAGTTCGACTGCAGCAAATGCGCAAGAGGCAACGCCGCGACGGCGGATAGTCGTGACAACCAACTGAGTCTGTTGTCGACAAGGCTTGCCGAGAGCCGAGCCTCCGGTTGCAGGCAGGAGTCCAGCGCATATGGCTGGTTTCGGCTTACGCTAGATCACGCCAATGTGAAGGAGAGGAGAATTCGTTTTCGGACGGATTTTGGGCTTTTTCCGTTTTGATTGGGGATCCTACGTGCCGTAATCTTAGTCACTTCCGCGTTTACAAAATTTTTCGAGTTAACTCACCTCAAGCGCCAATTCAAGACCCTTGCAGGTTAATACACCAGCCACCAGATGTGGTGTCGATGGTGTTTGTCTCAACAACCGGTGGTTGCCGATAGGCAGCTGCCACAACCAAAGACACGTTTTCGAGTGGTGTTACAGCTCGGCAACCGCCGCTGTGTAGCCCCCCGTAAACGCCGGTCTTCCCATGGAGGTTATCATGCGCATTCACCTGAATGTCATGGCGACTCTCGTGATTGGGGATCCGGCGGATCCTCATGGCGAGAATTCGTCTGCTGCATGGCAGCGGTTCAAGGAGCAGCTCAAGGCGCTCAAGGAAATCGGCGTTCATGCGATTTTCTTCGACGTCTGGTGGGGTCTGGTCGAGAAGCACGAGCGACAGTATGACTGGCGCTACTACGACAAGCTTTTCCAGACCATCATCGAGGCAGGGTTGATGGCGGTGCCGAACATGTCGACGCATCAGTGCGGAGGCAACATCGGTGACGACGCCTACATCCCGCTGCCTTCCTGGATCTGGTCCAAGCTCGCTGCCAAGGTTGCTTCCGGTAACGTGAACGCAGTGAAGTACGTGTCGGAGCAGGGCAACGCCAGCGAAGAGGTAATCTCTTGCTGGGCGGTTGACCTGGTTCTGCCGGACTACATCGCCCTGTTCACGGAATTCCAGAAGCACTTCGCCGACAAAGCGCAGCACATCGCCGAGGTCACCCTCAGTCTGGGACCTGCCGGCGAGCTGCGTTTTCCGAGCTACAACGCTCACGACAAGAATGCCGGCTTCCCCACTCGTGGCGCTCTTCAGTGCTACTCGGAGCTGGCTCGGCAGTCGTGGGAGAATTGGGCGCTGGCCAACTACGGAGATCGCGAGAAGCTGCGAATCGCTTGGGGTGAGCTCGACAAGATCGAGCCTCCAGTCGATTGCAATGCGTTCTTCCGTGACCAGCAGCACATCAACAGGCAGTACGGCCGAGACCTGTTCGACTGGTACCAGAAGTCACTGCTTGACGCGGGTCGCAAGGTGATGGATGCCGCAATCGCGGTGTTCAACGCCGAAGGTGCCGCGTTCGCCGCCATCGATATCGGTGCCAAGGTGCCTGGTGTGCACTGGGGCATGGGCCACCGGGATGGGCAGACGCTCATTGCCGGCCCACGTCTGGCGGAGCTTGCTGCCGGCGTCATCCGCACAAGCGACAGCAGCGGCTGGTTCACGGAAGGCGAGGGGCACGGTTACCGTCCCATCGTCGGACTGTTCCGTTCGCTGCAGAGTGGACACGAGAACCTTCGCATCATCCTGCACTTCACCTGCCTGGAAAAGGCTGACGGTGAGGATGCGGATATGGGCGCCGAATCGTTGGCTGCGACGCTTGTCGCTTGGGTCGGTGAAGAGGCTGCGCACCAGGGCGTCGCGATCAAGGGCGAAAACGCCCTCGGCTTCAATTTGCCCAAGCCAAAGTCTTGGGTGATGATGCGCAAGGCGCTGAAGGTTTCCGTCAACAACGGTCGTTACGAGGGGCTCACGCTTCTGCGTATCGGCGAGTTGACCGGCAGCAAGGTTGCCATGTCGAAGCTGAAGGCGATGATCAATTGGGTCAATCGCTGCACCTGCCGTCTCGACCGCAAAGCCGCTCACAACAACGGCGACGGGAAGGCGGCGTAACAACCGCCTCCCGTTTGCCGGGATTTTTTGCAACGGCGTATGCCGCTGCTGATTTGGCAACGGTTTGTGCAGCTGCCGTGGTCAACAAAACTGCAGGCTGAGCAAGCCTGTTCATAGGAGTCACAGTCATGAATGCATGTGTTCTTCGCGATCTCGGTGATGGTACCGGCAAGCAGTACGTGCCGGTTTCGGAAGCAGCCGTTCTCCATGAGGGCGAGCGCGCTTTCGTCGGTGCGTTCCACTTCCGGGTGGAGCGCCATGGTCCGTACGGCTCGCATACGCGCCGCGTCGGATTGCCTGTCAGCAAGCTCGAGGAAATGAGCCTCGCGCAGGCACTTGCCCGCCTCCAGAGCTGAGGTCGGCAGTAACGAGCAGATTAGATGCGGGAGACGTGGACTCGGTCCCCTCCCGCTCTTCTTTTTTGCATCTATTTTTTTTGATTTGTATTTGGAAAACGATGGTGTATAGTAGAAGTCGTGGCTAGACGAAAAACAGAAGGAGCTGCCTACCAGGCAGCTCCTTCGATGTAGTATCCAGGGAAGGACTGCTCTTCTGCGAGTCCTTAGGCGATTAGCCGGTGGAGCGCTTGCTCAGTCGGCCAAAGACGTTCGACAACGACTGGCAAGCGGTAAAGCCAAACTTCCATGCTCCGCTCGGACCTTCATCGTTGCTCAGGGCTGGAAATGGAGTGCCGTAATTGTACCGAGCCTTATCGGCCTCATCGGGACGCAGAAGGATCTGTATGGCGTACGTGCGTACCTCGGAATTGGAGCATTTGTGAATAGTCTGGTATCCGATCTGAGGAGAGAAGGCTTGGCACGCTTCCCAGATGAACTTTGCAGGACCGGACAGCTCTTCAGGCTTGGGAGCAGCCGGCATCGCGGCGTACGGATCGTGGTCTTCGGAGTATTGGCTATAGTCGAAATGGATATAATGTCGCGGTCCCACTTCCCAAAGGTTCACCAGAGTTGCTCCCTCAAGCGCGTAACGCCGCAGTGTTCTGCTGAGCCCAGAGACAACCCAGCGGGCGCGCCACATTGTCCACTCGGACTTTTCGCGGGCAGCCTGCTGCTGTGCCTCGACCTTCGCATCGGCTTGCGCCTGGACACTTCTGTCGGCCATCTGCCGCAGCTCCGTCAGTTGCAGCGATGAGGGATGCCCGTCGTTGTAGCGCCCGATCCAGTGCGTGAGCAGATTCGTCACAATTGCTCGGTCCGGCTTATTGTCTGCCGGATCGCTTCCGACATAGCGGTCCATGACGAGGAACAGCCGGTCCGCCGGGAACCGTTCATTGAACTCCGGCAGCGAATCAAGGTCGATGTCTTCGCCGCGGTTCGGGTATACGTACAGCTTCGCGTGACCATGCTGCCACTCGAAGCGGAACACCTCGCGGGTTCGTCCGATCACTCCGCCGGCGACGACAGGGTTGTCACCGGTGGGAGGAATGGTCAACACGTAAGGATTGCTCATGTGCTTGCTCTCCAATCTTGCCCGTATAGGGACTGCGTGGATAGATGCCGAGACCATCTCGACACCTGCCGCCTGTCGCCCGATCTCCAACCCGCTGCGGGGGAAACGGAAAACAAACGGTCGGCAATGGATCTCAGGTTCGATCTTGGCGGATCGATCCCCTTCGGTGTCAGCCGAGCGCTTCGAGCTTGATTTCACTATTGGGATGGGGGCTGCGAGACTCGGGACAGTGACGAGGGAAATTAGAGATCACCCCAATTGTTATCGAAGAGACCATTAATCGCCAACCGGCTTCGGACCGGTTACTGGAGATCTGTACGTAATCGCCGCATGGGTTACAAAATAATTAGTTTGCGCTGGACGGGTCGTGGGGATGGCGATCTGGAGGGAGCTCAGCCCCCAAAATTGCACGAAATTTATTCGCATAGACTTTAATTCGCGACTGGCGTTTCGCTCTAATGAGTTCTTATCTCTACCGATCAGTTCGTAGATCAAATCAAGCAATAGTTTCCTTCCCGCGCTAAAAACCCATACCTTGCAACCGTGATGTTCGCGGTGGCAGTTCGCCACGCGACGAAAAACAACGAGGTCTGCATGAATTGGAGACTCAAGAAGTTCCTGGTAGCGATGACGAACGTGGCTCTAATCGTCGTCATCGTGCAGCTCTTCCGCCGCGAGCTCGACTGGGACCTCGCCATCGGATGTCTTTCGCTCGGTGTTCTTCGCCTTGCCCTGACATTCAGCACGATTCGAGCCACATTCGCCAACTACTTCGACTGGATGTATCGCATCCGGTTTTGGATGTCTTTCGGCACCGGCATCGGACTCGCCGCCGTGGCTTGCTTTGCTGCAGCGCACGAGACGGTGTATTTCGTCGCCGTCCTCGAGTTGCTCGCATGGTTTGTCCTGTTTTACCTCTGGCGGCAAAATCGCTTTGACTACACCGAGACTCCGCACGGACGTATCCCGGCGAATGCCTGGTTGAATCCGCCGCTGGAAGTTCTCGAAGAAGGCTCAGCGATTATCACCAACGGCACGTTCGCGCCCAACAAAGAACATCCACTCGGCCACTCTGAATGGATCTACACCGACCGTGACGGCAAGAAGCGATTGGCGAGCACGTGGATCAAGACCGGCTTCCTCACCAACGACGGCGAAGTGTTGATCGGCAAGTGGATTCGCGGCAAGCACCACTTCCTGAATTTACGCCTTACTAAGCCGTTAACCGACGAGCAAAAGGCAAACGCTCCCCGCATCATTGACGAGATGAAAGCGGATAACGAGCGTTGGGTGCAAAAGG
>DATNQY010000286.1:0-18292 GCA_036703785.1 Candidatus Obscuribacterales bacterium | reverse complement strand
TCCTCCGCGGCGAGATGAGCCTTGTCGGTCCGCGGCCGGCCCTCTATAACCAGTACGAACTAACGGAAGAGCGCCAAAAGGTCGGTGCGCTTTCGATGCCTCCGGGAATTACCGGCTGGGCGCAAGTCAACGGCCGCGATGAGCTGTCGGATGAAATTAAAGTGCAGATGGATGCTTGGTACTGCGCTAATTGGAGCTATTGGCTCGATTGGCGTATCGTAGCCAGGACCGTCCTTGAGGTTGTTGCCGGACGAGGAGCGCGCTAGTATGGCGGAACGCAAGTATTTTCAAATTGACGCGTTGGACGGCTTGCGCGGTTTTGCGGCACTGATCGTTCTTCTCAGTCATACAAGCAACAACGGATCCCATTTGATACCGTGGCTCGATTGCGCGGGTACCGGCAAAAGCGGCGTCTATCTGTTCTTTATTCTGAGCTCCTTCCTGCTTACTTACCCGTTATTGGCGCCCAAGCAAGCGCAGTTTCGGTCAGACAATCTGATGCGCTATGCGGCACGCAGGTTCTTTAGAATCTATCCGCTGCTCTTCGTCTATTTGAGCGTTGCCCTTCTGACTAGTTTCATGGTTTTGCAACACTGGTGTCCGGTGGCGCTACCGTTCTCTTTAACGATCCCCGAGTTCGCCAAGTCGATTCTGATGCAAGAAGGCAAGTCGGTGACGTGGAGCATACCGGTCGAATTCACTTATTACTTTTTCTTGCCGCTGGTTGCCTACATATTCAGTCGTGTCTTAGGAAATCGTTTGATTCCCGGCTTGTTGTTTGTCACCGCGGCTGTGGCGGTCGACCTAATTTGGCGGAGCACCGTTGCTGTTTCGGGGAATTCGTGTTCGTTAGGTCCGTTCCTACCCGCATTCTTGATTGGTTCGTTTTTGGCTGTGTGCCAGACAAAATGGCATGAACAGTCTTCTAGTTGGCAGATGAAGTTCAAAGGGGTTGTTGAGGCAGTCGGGATTATTTGCTCCCTTACCGCTTTCTGTTTGATACCTTCGGTTGCATCTGCGCTTGTTGGACATATTGATCCATTGGAAGATGTGCGGCGACAACTGATTCCATTTTCTGTTCTATGGTGCGGTGTTTTGTTTGCAGCGGCCAATGGCACGGGGCTGATCAGATCGGCGTTTGAGCTACCGATGATGCGTTACTTGGGACGGATTAGTTACAGCTTTTATCTGATGCATCCGGTGTGCATCTACCTGGTGTCCGCGTATGCGCACGTCGGCAATGGGTGCATTTCCGCCTGGCTGATTTTGATTGCGACGGTCGCTGTTTCCAGCCTGACGTACGTGATGATTGAAAAACCGTTCTTGTCGCTACGATTCAAGGGGCCAGCCGTTAAGGCGACTATGCGGGACACAGTGCGGGACACGGACGATGAGGTTGTGGCTCTGGTACGCTAAGGCGCCAACTGGTCGCTGTTCCAGCCACTTAACATCTCGCTAACTCTCGCATCCTTGGATTTTGATAAACTTCGGAAGGTGATCGTGGTAAGCGGTAGTTTGAATGCAGCCAACTGATGTAACCGGTTCCGAGACTACGGTGGTGAGCCACGTAACGCAGCCTGTTTTCGGCGGCGCCAGACTGGCGCTCGGTAAGATTGCAGCCAGAGTGTCGCAGGGACTCAATCGCCGTCGCGATTTGCTGTTGCTGCTTTCATCCGGACTCTGGGACGAATCCTGGTACCTTGATCGCTACGATGACGTTCGCATTGCAGGCATCGATGCAGCCGGCCACTTCCTCGATATCGGCGGACTAGAAGGACGTAGCCCATGCGCCCTCTTTGATAGCACTTGGTACTTGAATGAATATCCGGACGTGAAAGCGCAGGGCGTCAACCCGCTCATTCACTACGTCCGCTTGGGAGCCAAAGAAGGCCGGCGTCCCAACATCATTTTTGATTCTGACTGGTATCTCGCCGCTAATCCAGACGTGCGTGATGCGGGAATCAATCCTCTCACGCACTACTTACAGTACGGAGCTAACGAAGGCAGAGAGCCCAGCTCTTCGTTCGATTCGAAGTGGTATGTATCACGCTATCCTGAAGCGCATGGAGAAAACCCGCTAGCTCACTACCTGGAAAGTGGTGCAAGCCCATGGATCGCCTTTGAATTCAATTACTTCGACTGGGTGGCAAAGTTCGACACTTTCAGCGATTCGGACCGCAATCATTTTCGGGCTGCCGTTGAGCAGCTCGCGTGCAAACCGTTGATCTCGGTCGTCATGCCGGTTTACAACACAGACCCGATTTGGCTCGAGCGTGCCATCGAATCAGTCAGACGCCAGCTCTATCCTCATTGGGAACTGTGCATCTCCGACGATGCATCCACGCGCCCGGAAATGCGAGAAATACTTTCGCGCTATGCGGAAAGCGATGCGCGAATAAAGGTGATTTACAGGGAAAAGAACGGACACATTTGCGCCAACACCAACTCAGCGCTGTCGCTGGCTTCGGGCGAATTTGTTGCATTGCTCGATTGCGATGATGAGCTGTCGGAACACGCTTTGTTCTGGATTGCCAAAGAGATAAATCAGCACGCCGATGTCGACTTGATCTACAGCGATGAAGACAAGCTGGATGAGCGTGGACGACGGTATCAACCTTATTTCAAGCCGGATTGGAACCCGGCGCTCATTCTCTCGCAAAACTGCTTCAGCCACGTGGGTGTGTTCAGGCGATCGCTAATCAATGAGGCGGGTGGATTCCGTCAGGGTTTCGAGGGCAGTCAGGATCACGACCTTGTGCTGCGCTGTGCCGAGCGTACCTCAGCCGATCGCATTCGGCACATCCCGCGTGTTCTCTATCACTGGCGAGCGATCAGCGGCTCGACCGCTTCGCGCGAAGGTGTGAAAGCGAAGCCCTACGCACGCGATGCCGGCAGAGAGGCTATCGAAGAACACCTCCATCGAATCGGTGTCGCAGCTAGTGTGGAACCGTCCAGCGAGCAGTTTTACCAGGTTCAGTATAAGCTGCCCCCGTCACCACCTTTGGTGAGCGTCATTTCTATATGCGCTGACTCGAATGATGACATGACACGTTCGATCGATCGTCTGCTTTCGATCGCAGGTTATGCGGACGTACAGGTTATTGTAGGAAGGCTGGACGAGCACACTTTGCGGCAGGCCCAGGGCTCATTGCTCTGTCTGCTTGATCCTCGCCTGGAGACCGATAGCGAGCGATGGCTTGAAAAACTGGTCACGAGAGCTTGCTTGCCTGGCATCGGCGTCGTTACTCCACGATTGGCTGACCACCAGGAGAAGATCGATCCGGCGGCGACCTTGCTGCCGTTTGCTGCTGAAGGTCGACACACTGTTAAGCTTTCCAAATCGGATGGCGGCTACATCGGATGTGCCGCTCTCGAGCAAGACGTATCTGTCGCTCCTTTGGGTTGTCTGGTTGTCGGCCGTGAAGCATTGGCGAGCATCGGCGGCGTCGACTCGCGTTTTGATTCTCAGATGAATATCGACCTATGCTTGCGCATGCGCGCTCGAGGCTGGCGCATTCTGATCACGCCTGAGGTGGACATGCGCGCGCCTGCGGCACAAGAACTCCCGGACATACAGCGAGTGCGCAGTGAACAGCAGTTGCTGCGCGCAGTTTGGGGCGATCAACTGGAAAACGATCCGTTCTACAATCCGAATCTTTCTCTAACCGCGCCATACGGCGGGCTGGCTTTGCCCTCGCGTATAAGCAAACTTCCGACGCTTGAATAACTGTCGCGCTACCGAGGCTTGACTGCGATTGCCAGCAACGATCCGCCTATCGACGGGCTCAATCCCTTACCGATGCAGCGCCGCTCTACATTCAAGATCGTTTCCAAAATACCGCCGACTACGCCTTGAACGCGAAGTTCGGATACGAGGTCGTACGGACGCGGGGAGATGTGCTGCCAAATTCTGGATGCCACCAGCAGAGGCAACAAGAACGACACGAAGCAAGTGCCGCGAACCATTTGAAATCCGCATCTAGTCAGTTTGATTTCGAGTTCGCCCGGTTCGTAACGGCGTACGTGCTTGACGAAATCATCACACCGGCTCCACAATCCCATGTATCGTGGAACCGTAATTAGAATGCCGCCGCCTGGTTTGAGCGTTTTGTACATGTCTTTGAGGACCAGTTCGTCCTCCTCGATGTGTTCGAGCACATCGAAGGCTCCGACTACATCGAATGATTCTTCGAACGGAGAATTGCGCGCGTCCATTTGATACAAGTGCGCATTGGGCACCCGTTTCTTCGCGTAGGCGAGCGGCTGTATCATGGCATCACAACCGAAGATTTGGACGTCGGGAAAAGCTTGTTGGATCCCGGTTAAAACGAAGCCGTTGCCGCAACCGACTTCAAAGAAGGAAGATAGTTGGGGGAAGTATTTTTGAATCGCCCACACGATCAGGTTGTTGCGTGAGCGGAACCAGAAATTTTGAGCTTCCAGGCGGGCCAACTCGTCGATAATTTCCATCGCATAGCAGTCGTCGGAATCTTTGAGTTCTGGGGCGAAACTGAGAAAACCGTCCAATTCCGATGGTTCGCTGCCGCAGGCATCACACCGCCACGTGGTCGCGCCTAACATGGTTCCACAACGCAGGCAGACGGCTCTAGTGTATGCCGCGTGTTGGCGATCGCCAATACGGGATGCTGTCATTGTGTGGTTCGTCATTTTGCCCGACCTTTTTCGCAGTCCGCCGCACGCGTACCGAAGCCCTCAAGCAGCGCAACCGCAATCGATTGTCATGGTAACATCGGTAAACTGAGGCAAGCATTAGCAGACTCTCAAAGACGCATAAATGCCATCTGCTGAATGTTTATTCAGCCAATATATCTTCGGCCTGTTACCTTGATAAGTGGTGCGCTGGACACGATCATTGCCGCGATGCCCAAAACGGCTGATACAAGGCACCACAGTAGGTACGGTGGTTCATAGGAGAACCGAACCTTACTGAGCCCTGCGGGAATGGTCACTGATTGAAACAAACCAGCGTATTTATCAATCGGCACAGCCGCACCGTTGATCGTCGCCGTCCAGCCGCGGAAATATAATTCACGGCGCACCAGAGCAGTCGTTTTCGCGGAGTTGATTGAAAGCTCGGTTCGCGAGCTTGCGTTTATCTGGCATTCCGGAGCCGTGAAATAATTCTGCGTGTTATCCAGCTCGTAAATGTCGGCCACCATATCGCTATAAACTAGCTTTGCACGTTTGGAATTGCTTAGAAATGAATGCAAGCCCGGATAGCTGACGATGTACTTTACGCCCACGCGTTCATAGTCATCCAAATGACGCTCGAGCTGATCCAGCACCTTTTCAGTGGTGGCACCCTGTCCAGGGCTGATTCCAACAAAGGCTTCTTTCTGTCTCTCAACCGGCAGAAGGTTATCTTGGACATAAGAAACCCAATCCTTCGGAATAGGCAAGTCGTCGGAATTGATCGAGGCAATGCCAAAGCAAGCTCCTAGATTCGGTCCGAGCGGACCCAGCGAATAGTACCGCTGAAACCCCAGATGCTGCTGCAGAAAATTCACCGCGCCCAACTGTAATTTCACGGCGCCCGGGCGGCAGAGGAGGGGAAGCGCGAAAAGGGCCGTCGCTTCAAGCACGACAATCGCAGTTATGGCCGCTACTTTTAATTGCGCATTGCTAACGGTGAGCATGAGAGCAGCAACCGTCGACGCCAGCAGTAACGCGGCTGAAATTGAGTAAATGGGCCAGGCGTGGAACTGCCCGTCGGCCAGCGTAGATTGCAATGAATCGGCGGACAAGAGTGGGCTAAGAGCCAAACCTCCCAGACCGAATATTGCGACCAGGGCCAGTGTACGAATGGTTGGTAGACGGCGAGCGAGATCATCGATGCCCATCGCGGCAAGTATACATATTGCCATCTGAATGGTCGGATAGTGGTATCTTGCGTAAGACGTGATTTTCATCAGCGGAAGTAAGTTTACGACGTTTGCCACCGGAGCAAATTCAAAGGCTTTCCCAAAGGAGATTGCGATCCACGCGCAGAGCATCAATCGCAAGGCGCGTTCGCGCTTTCCGAAGGCACCAACCAAGGCCAACAAACACGGCGTAGCTCCGAGGAAGCTGCCAACCCGATGCCAAACATCAGGCATGTTGGTGCTGCAAAGGTTGCTCCAAATCGGTCCGTGCATATACGGGAAGAACAATTGTGGAATTTTTTGTAGCCCGGCGCTGCCGTGGATAATTGCGGAATGTGCGCCCACGTACGCTGATCCGAGGTATAACAGGAAAGGCACCACTACTGGTGCGGAGACCAGAAGCGATACGGCGACTCCCAGGAATAGACATTTGCAAAATGCCAGCCTGTGCCGTGGCTCTAGTTGCGCTAAGCGGAGCAACGACCAGGCCGCGACGAATAATCCATCGATATACACTAACTCGGGAAAACCTGCATAGAGCGCAAAGGCGAGAGCCAGCGCAATCATCGGCCAATTCGAGCGCCTGCCCGCCATGATGCGCTGCCGGCTGTCCTCGACTGCCCAGACCAACATTGGAAAGAACGCCATCGTTGGTAGGATGCTCGTTCGCAGCATTACAAACACGCCATTCAGCTCAAACAATGCTCCGGCAGTGAAAGAAGCAAGTTTGGACAGCCCCAGCTTGCGGCATACGGCGTACGTGGCAACGCCCGAGAAAAACTGAAGTATCGCGAAGGAGACGGTTTGCCCCCAGAAAAATTTATAGAGCAACACAAAAGGCAAGAACAGCGCGCATGATTGCATGTCTGCTGCCAGAGGCATACCGATACCCTGATACGGATTCCACCACGGGACGCTTCCGCTCAACCAATCCAAGGCCGCGCGGTGTGCCAGGGGAAAATCCAGTAGTGCGCTACATGGCTCGAGAGTGGAAAAACCGGGCAGAATTTGAGGTTTTAGTATTCTTAGGATATTTGTAAATTGGATAAAAGGGCTGGCTGTAACCACTTTGAAGAGAAGTGGGGAGTACGCCAGCAAGAGCAGAGCGGCCAGCGCAACGTACGACATGAAATCGTCGCGCCAGTGGTTGGCGGACACCTCCGGCTGCGTACGATCGCTATTGGTAGTACCAGCTGTACCTATTTGCTGCTGCATACATTACCCTTGCTTGCTAGTCAATTGCCCGGCGCTGCGCTTGATCCAATAGGCGACGATGCGCGCAATTGCTAAGAGCATCAGCGCTGCATATGCCGGCGGCGCCAGGAGTTCTAGCCCGCGGCTCTGATGTTTTCGCCAGTATCGGTACATGCCGCGATGCGATGAGATGATCATTCGGGCCTTTACTTGTTTGATCGACTGGCCGTGGTGATGGATGACCTTTGCAGAGGGCGTAAACCAAATTTGCCATCCGGCTTGCTTGATGCGATAGCACCAATCAACTTCTTCGAAGAGCATGAAATAAGCTTCGTCAAGCATTCCTATTTGCTCGATAACTTCACGGCGAACCATCAGGCAGGCGCCTTCGGGCTGGTCGACCTCACACTCGCTGTTGTGATCGAAATCCAGCATTTTGTACTGCCGCAATGCTTGGTTGTTGGGAAACAGCCGGCTCAAGCCGACGAACTCGGAAAACATGCCGAACACCGAAGGAAATTGGCGGCATGAGCGCTGGATGGATCCATCGGTGTTAAATAGTTGCGGTGCCACTATGCCCGCCGACGGATGTGTGTCAAGGAATTCCATCAGTCGGGACACTGCTCCGGGATGCACTTGGGTATCCGGATTCAACAGCAAGACTTTCCGTCCTGAGCAAACTCGCATCGCCTGATTGTTTGCTCGGGCGAAGCCGCGGTTGTCCGCATTGCGAGTCAGCTTTACCCACGGAAACTCCTGCGCCACCATATCCGCTGATCCGTCGCCCGAATCATTGTCTATGACAAACACTTCGGCTGAGGCTGAGCCCAACTCAGCTTCCAGCGATTGCAGGCATTCGCGCAAAAGGGCGCCGGTATTCCAGCTGACGATGATTATCGACAGGTCCAGCAGGGGAGCTGCCAGCGTCGCTCGTTCCGCCAGTGAGGAAGCCGATGCCATCATTTCACCTTTCGCTCATGCGCCAGCGGCGCAAACATGCCGGCCAGCTGCCAGCGCTTGCTGGCGTGAATGGCATCGAGGCTTTGCTCGAGGCCGCGAATATGCGCGTCTTTTGCCTCAACTTGTGGTTGCCACTTTCGTTCCATCTGGGTCACTGCCAGCAATGCATAGAATGCCAATTTTTGAAACTGCTTTGACTGTCGACTGTCCGGGGAGTTGGCCGTTACATCGTCGACGGTTATTTCGCCGCTTTCGAAAAGCTGCGACACGAATCGCGCCACGTCGGTGGTCGTATTGATCTTTAATTCGTCGATGCCGGCCTCGTCATTGGCGATTAGCGTCGCATGCTGATCGGCGAGCTTCAACTGGTCGAGTGCGAACAGCAGCTGCTTTATGTTGCGAGTGGTGGCGCCCCCTTCATGTCTGCGGAAAAAACAAAGCGGATCATGCACATAGAAATAATCGCCGTACTGTAACAGGCGCAGCCAAAGATCGAGATCGCCGAGATGATAGTACATGGTGTCGAAGCCGCCGGCGGCCAATTGCCGAGGAAACATCACGGCGCTGGGTTCGCCCACCAAGTTGGCGCGCTTTAGCAGGCATGTTTTCGCACACAGGCTGCCGTTCATGACGCCGGTGTCGGATACCTCGAAATCGAGCGGCGTTTCTTCGCCCGAATCAGTGAGCCACAGGCGTTTAACTGCGGCAAGAGAAACCGACGGATGTTCGGTAAAAACAGCAGCCAAACGTTGGACAATTTCTTCATGCCAAACATCATCTTGCGCAAAAGGCTTTATAAGAGGGCCGCTCGCCCGCGCAAAACATTCGTTGTAATTAGCGAAAAGACCTTTGTTCGTCGGATTGCGCCAGAGCATGATCCGACTGTCTCGCTGCGCGTAACGCTGCGCGATCTGCACCGAATCATCGGTGGATGCGTCGTCCGCAATCAGTAACTCAAAATGCTGGTAAGTTTGTGCCAGGACGCTCTCGATCGCTTCCTCGAGAAACCGCTGTCCGTTATAGACAGGCATGCAAATTGAGACGAGCGGTGGCATTTGGAGCAGTTCCGAGAGCGCGTGAGTTTTGGCGAGATGTCAGCGTCCGCAGCGAATTCTACATTATACTTGGAATCCGCCCGAGCGCTGGCGCTAGATGTCGCGCAGTTAAGCATATGAGTGTTTTCTCTTCGCTTCAGAAGAACGATCACTTCAAATGAACAAATTGCAATCTTTTTTCCATCGAATGTGACTTTCGTCTAGGATGTTTATTACTTAGGAAGGAGCTCGCACATCATGACGACCAATTTTCAAACCGCGGCAATCGCTGTTGCAGCATTGGCCACAATCGCAGTAGCGCCCGCGTTCGCTCAAGCCGGACTGACACGGAAAGAAATGAAGCAGGAAATCAAAGCAGACAAGGCGAAATTGCAGGCTGATCAGACGGCGGCTACTGCTGCTGGTGTTGGCCATGGCAAAGGAGAGCCGGAAGGACGACGTGCCGAAGTTATGGCTGCAGCGAAAGAAATGAGTCGTCTGATGGCAGCTAAGCGTGATGAAATCAAAACGCTAGAAGCGCAAGCAGAGACGCAAAAAGATCCGGTCCAGCGCCGCGAAATCGAAAAGAGAATCGGCAGGCTGCACCACCAAATGGCGATCATGCAGACCGAGCAAGGCGACGCGATGTTGTACAACATCATGCCGCATCCGGAGCGCGTCAAAGCGGAATAAGAATGCTCGCTTGACGAACATTAGGTAGGGGTCACTCAGTGACCCCTACCGGCTTTTTGCCTAATACCCGAGCAACTCGATTTCGCCATTGCCACAGCCTGCTATTTCCCAAAAGCTGCAGCTTATTCTCCAGAGAATGCCCACGAGATCGCTCTTTGCTTAATTCGTCCCAGACTTCCAGTTTTTGCTGCTCCAGCGTTTCGCATATATGCTCGAGGTGCCTGACTTTCGCCTTCGCTGCGTACAAGTCGCGATGGACCTGCCGGCTGCTCAGCCACTCCGTGAAATGCCGCGCAATTGGATCGTCGCATTGATCAACCGTAGTTGGTACCTCGCATGACGTTGTCGGTTTCCATGCGAGTTGTTGCAGCTCTTGCCACATTGCGTACACATCCGGAAACTTTTGTTGAACAAAAATTTGGTGCTCGGCATTGTCCGTAAGCAGCATTGTTGGATCGAAAGGAGTTGACGGCGGTGCAACCAGCGTAAAACCAAATCGCCGGTTGATTTCCTCTATTAATTGGACCGGTGTTTTGGTGACGGTATCTATATCGATGAGCAGGCAGCGCGATGGCTGCGACCGGCAAACGGAAATGATCTGCTCGTTATAGTGCTGCCAGATTCGCAGAGCCAAATCCGGCTTTTCGAGAAATAATTGATCGCCGCGCCTGTACAGCGAATCAGCGACTTGCCAGGGCGGTCGAAAAATACATATCAATTTGGCTTCGGGCAGTTTCTTCAGCCAGTAGCCGAGAAACAGACAAGTTCTCGGGTCTTTCCATCCCCAATGCTGATTCTGTGAATTGCGGCGGACGATTCCGTCAACCTGGCTCTCGATTTCCGGTGGAAAATTTTCAAACGTCTTCAGTGTGAAACCGGCGGCGTCCTCGCCCAGTTTTATGAGTGCAGATTTATGAAGGCTGAAAAAATCGACGTTTTCAAAGTAGCCTTTTTCGTTGCCTTCGCCGCCAGCGAGTAGCTTCTTGCCGATGAACAGACCCGCATCGCTAAGAAAATTGGCGAGCATTGAGGTGCCGGACCGGTGCATTCCGGCAATAATCAGCGCACCGCGGCTTTCAGAAGATTGAGTCATCACGCACACCAGCTATATCAACAAAAGGGGCCGATGCTGAGCATTCAGGCTGTCGCGACATCCTAACATTTCAGGATCGCCTTGACGGCGACATTACCCACAGTTTAAGCGCTGTCAAGGTTGTGAGAGGCGAGTACACGACTACAATAGACGTGGTAATCAACAGCCTGTCGGCGATGTAACGTTGCGACGGCTCCATTTTTGCTGAAGATACAACAATGCCCGAAGTTTTACTGTCGAAACAGTTAGCTGCTAAACAAAACGCTGCCGGCGAGGACTCGTATATCGAGTTCCTCACCCACGTGCACCGCCGACTAAAACCACGCGCCTATTTACAGATTGGCGTCCGCGATAATGCGGCGCTGTCGTGCCTATCGCCAAGCACACGTTCGGTTCTCGTGCACTGCGAGCCGATAAACTCCGGCATGCTGCCGCCGAATTGTTCATTTGTGCGTGCAAGCGGCGACGGATTTTTCGCTAAACCGGAATTTGCCCAGAGCACCACGCTGCCGGCCTTTGATTTGGTTTTGCTGGATGGGGTTCGCCTATTTGAATTCGTCCTGCGCGATCTTGTCAATGCAGAACAGAAATGTTCGCAGTCCTCGGTAATTTTGATACCAGGTTGCATTCCGCCTGACGAGCACAGTGCATCGAGGCGAAATCAATCCGCTGAAAAATGCGGAGATGTATGGAAGATTATTCCGATCCTGCAAAAGTATCGTCCGGATCTTCAAATTCAATTGTTTGATGTTGGGCATGGCGGGCTGGCTGCGGTCAGTAATCTGGATCCCAATAACGCCGAGCTACGCAATAACATGTCCCAGGTATTGCGCGAATTCCTGCCACAGTCTTACGCCGATTTTTGCATGAATAAATCGCAGCAATTTGTGGCTGAAGCGGATTTCAAACTCGGTCTCGGCGAAACTGCCCGTCGCGTCTATTTCCATTGGGCGGGTGGGTTGCTTCCGCGCAATGTAGAGCAGAAGGCGCTAAGTCAGCAAAATCAAACGAATTCCAATTGCACGTTCGAACCTTGTTCTACAAGAGCCGGCGAAAGCAAACCGATGCGGCTGAATCCGGTGCCAACCAAGCTATCGCCCGGCAACGGCTCCCCAAAGATGCTCGGTGTGTTGCTCTGCTACAACGATGCAGACGTTCTATCCGATTCGATCGAATCGCTTCTGGAAAATAATCATGATTTGATTGTATGGGATCACGGTTCTACCGATGAAACTCCAGCGGTGCTGGATCGGTATGCGGATTCTTTCGTCGAGCGTATTTTTGTTCCGCGTGATTTCGATTTCTATAAGCTCTATCCAACAGTTTCACGGTATTTGATAGACAATTACATCAACAAATACGACTGGATATCATGGCCGGATCAAGACGAGCTGCTCGAAGGACCGGATCGGTCGATGGGCTATCCCGAGTACGTTCGAAAGATCCTCGCAGAAGGCTATTCTCACGTTCAGTTCGACAACTACAACTACTGGTTCACAAATAAAGATGACGCGAGCATTTCGTCGCCGGTAAAACGGATACGGCACTATTCGCTATTCGCCAATTGCTCGCCACGCATAAGGGCTTGGCGAGCGGATGTTACCAACGAGCGTCTTTTCAATCACAATCCGCTCGAGGGAAAACTTTACCCGCAAAACTTCAGATTGCGACATTATCCGGCGCGCGATTACGAGCGTGCGCTAAAGAGAATCGTCCTCGACCGTGGCGACATCGAAAGAAGCGGACAAAACTTTCACTACAATATAATGCAACAGCGGCTGGCCGAAATCGTCATTGACCCTGCTCGTCTGCACGTCGACGATGGCATCACCGACCTGCACCCCGAGGTAACCTTCTATTGGCCGGACATCTACTTCCCCAAGCCGCCGGCGAAGTAATCAGCGACCCGCGATTTATCAGGTGAAAAGGAATGAGTATGGACGAATGGACCCAGCGTCGGCGGCAAAAACTTCTGACCGGACTGTCTGTCTCTGAAAAATTGGGTTTGGAAATAGGCGCCCTCGATAAGCCGATAATCAAGCGCACGGATGGCGATGTAATCTACGTCGACCACGCCGACACGCCGGCCCTTCGTGCCAAATATGGGCATGACTCGAACGTTGCTAGCGAATCCATTGTAGATGTCGATGCAGTCTGGGGAAAAAACACCCTATATGAAGCCGTGCAGCGCAAAGTCGACTACATAATCGCTTCGCACGTGATTGAGCATGTTCCTGATCTGATTACCTGGCTAACCGAACTCAATCAAATACTCAATGATAACGGCACGGTGCGTCTGGCCGTTCCGGACCGCCGGTTCACTTTTGATGTGCTTCGACATGAAACGGTGCTGTCGGAGATATTGCATGCGCACCTCCTCAAGCCGAGGGCGCCTATGCCGGTGGCAATTTTCGACTATATTTTGAACACCAGAAAAGTAAATAGCGCGGAAGCCTGGGATGGGAAAATTGATCTGGCATCTCTCAAGGGTCCGCGCACCGTCAATGAATCGATTTCGCTCGCGGAATCAATTCTGAAATCTGGGGAGTACCACGACGTCCATTGTTGGGTGTTCACCCCCAGATCCTTTGCCACACTGTTCGAACAAATGGCCACGGCCGGCTTGATCAACTTTGCTTGCGAGCATTTCTTTGACACTATTGAGCACGAGCTCGAGTTCTTTGTCATCATGCGCAAGTGCGACGACCGCCAAGAGCTGATTGAATCATGGAAGCGCATGGCAAACGCGGCGGCAGACCATATAACTGGAACACCCCTGGATAAAGCATTGCGCGAACTCGAACATACTAAGCTGGAATTGGACTCAGCAAAGCAACGTTTGCACAATCTAGAAACTTCCACTTCCTGGAAGGTCACTCAACCACTGCGTTCCGTAATGGGTGCGCTGCGTAGCTGAAAATGAAACTCCTTCGCTCAATGGCTAGAACGCTGTTTCGGAAGTCGAATGCCGACTCTACGGACGAATTGAGACAGCTAATTCTTGCATCGGGTATGTTTGACGAACGCTGGTATGTTGCAACGTACCAGGACGTGAAGCTTTCTGAAATTGATCCTGCGACGCACTACCTGTTGTTTGGCGCCGCGGAAGGTCGGGATCCCAGCCCTGCCTTCAATACTCGATGGTATCAGTCACAGTACCGCGACGTCGGCGCATCCCCCATTAATCCACTTGTCCATTATTTGAAGTTCGGGCGAGCCGAAGGCAGAGACGTGTCGCCGCGCGAGCGCACGACAGATCGATACCGAGAGTGGCTAAAGCAGTTTGACCAACTGGACGAAGCGGAGCGCAACGTGTTTCGGTGTGTTATCGATCAGTTAAGTTATCGTCCGCGAATTAGTTTATTATGGCAGGCATCTGGATGCGCTCCGGCAACCGAGCGCACCGCCGGTTCGCTAAAGGCGCAGCTATATACCGAATGGGAATTGCTGACCGTAGATCAAATTCAGCAGTCCACCGGTGAATTTATCGCTTTCATTGTGCCGGGAGATCAACTGCCTGAAACGGCGCTGTTTTGGATTGCGTACGAACTCAATTCCGATCCGTCGCTGGACATGTTGTTTAGCGACGAAGACGAGATCGATGAGAAAGGAGAGCGTTGTAATCCGAGATTTAAACCCGATTGGAATCCGGCTCTTATGCTCTCGACCAATGCATTTGGCGGACTGGGCGTATTCAGAAAGTCGCTCATAGATAAGGCCGGTGGTATGAGCAGGGAATTTTCGGAGTGTCGCAGCTATGAGCTGGCACTGCGTTGTTCGGAGCATACTACTGTGGATCGAATAAAACACATACCGCGCGTGCTGTATCACTCGGCTACCGTCAATAAAGAGATGCCTTCCGGCGCGGGGGTGTCCGCCATTGAGGAGCATTTGCGGCGCACGGGTATCGACGCTACGGTTGGCTGGGCACTCGATTCTGGCTATCAAGTCGAGTATGGCGAGCCCACCGCCCTACCTTTAGTCAGCATCATTGTTCCTACCGCCTTTTCTGGCGGACTGGTGCACGACTGTGTCGATAGCGTTTTGTCGAAAACAGATTATCCATTCGAACTTTTGCTTCTAATCAATGAACGCCATCGCGATCTTCCTGAACAAAAGGATTTCCTTCATCGCATCCAGGCTGATCCCCGAGTGCAAGTAGTGTCGTACGCTGATCAACCGTTCAACTACTCGAGGGTTAATAACATTGGAGTCGAACATGCCAAAGGAAAGCTGTTCTGCTTTCTGAACGATGATACCAGGGTTACTAGCGATGATTGGCTGCGCAGGTTGGTCTGTCGTGTCGCATTGCGCGGTATCGGCGCGGTGGGTCCAATGCTTCTTTATCCGGATGATCGGATTCAACATGCCGGCGTAATATTGGGCATGACCGGCATGGCCGGCCACATTTTCTCCGGGCTTTCGAAGGGAAGTCGAGGATATATGGGACGTGCCGTGCTCGAGCAAGACTTCTCCTGCATCACGGCTGCGTGCATGTTGGTGCGCAGAGAAGCTTTCGAGCAGGTTGGCGGTTTCGATCAGCAGTTCGCCGTCGCTTTTAACGACGTAGACTTGTGTTTACGCCTGAAAAAAGGCGGCTGGCGATTGTTGTGGGCACCCGCAGTTTCTCTCTACCATTGCGAGTCTGTATCAGTCGGCGGCGCTCGTTCTGATGAAAGAGCGCGGCAGTTCGAAGACGAAGTGCAAAAGTTCAGCCACCTTTACCGCACTATCATTCACTGCGACCCCAACTATAATCCCAATCTGTCCCTGGAGTCGGGTAATTGCGAGCTCGCCTTTCCACCGCGGATATCGAAGCTGCCGACGGAGCCACCTTCGGCTTCAGGTCCATTAGATCCGCATAAGCAGATGCGTCGTGATATCATCTTGTAATCCTCTGAAGTTGGCGGCACTATGATTTTTTCGTCTCTCAATCTAAAATCGAAACCGCGCGACGAACAACCGATCGTCGTGTTCATTTTGAGTTTCAACCGGCCCTTATATCTTTGGGTTTGTCTCGACAGCCTTTTCCGACACACCGGTTACCCCGCGAAATTTGTCATTGCGGATAATCACTCGTCGGATCCCCTGGTGGCTGAGGTCATTCGCGGATTCGAGCGGCGCCGGATGTTCCACCAAGTTTACATGTGCGATGAAAACCGCCCAGATAGGCTCGATTGGATGATGCGGCAACACCGGCACGAAGTCGGGGATATGTTCGCCTTTATCGAATCCGACGTTGAGGTTTTACCGAGTCCCAACGGCTGGCTGAGAACCATGCGCGATCTTATGTATAAGCATCCGAAAATGTGGCTGCTTGGATCGCGATGCGAGCGCAACGATTTTATTGAACCCGAACTGGCAAAGCGGGTTGATCCAACCCTGTCAGATGAGCAGCTAACATTCCTGATCAAGAAGAACAGCCCGGAGCGCATGGAGGTGGACTGCCGACCGCCTCTGATTGAACCGCACAATCCTCCGGGACGCTTGCTACTGATGCGCACAGCGCTTTTGGATGCAATCCGTATCACAACGGACTTGGCTCTGTACAACGACGTGAAGCGATTAGGGTATGAAGCGAAAATTTCAACCGAAGTGCGGCACAGACACCTGAGCTTGCTCAACTTTTTTGACTATGCCGATTATGACCACGATCTGCGCAATCGATTCATGACTGCGATACGTACTGGATCTTCCGAAGCAATTATGTAGAGCCAACCAGTTGTTTAACCGTCAAATTCGGCGATCAGATCGCAAATGTAGGAGACTGTGTCCTCATTGATGTCTTGTCCGGTCGGAAGGCAGATAACTGATTCAGATAACTCTTCAGTCACAGGCAAATGGTGATGGTCGTCAGAATATGGCGCCATCCGATGCACGCCTGGATAAAAGTATCGCCTTACAAGCACGCGATGTCCGTGAAGGTATTTAACGAGCGGGTCACGCTTCAACCCTGAGCAACGAGCGACAACGTACTGGAAATTTGACTCCGTGTGGACAGGAAAGCCTATCAATTGCATCCATGATGGCAGGCGGCGCTTATAAGCATCATGTATCCGCTTGTTGTGCCGGATGATCTCTTCAAAATGCTCGAAATTAGTCAATGCCATGGCTGCGTGTATTTCCGACAACTTAGCATTCGTGCCTATTGAATTCACCTGGTCATAGCCCACAAAGCCGAAATTTCGTGCTCGTCGTAAAGCAGCAGCCAGATCTTCGTCCGTGGTGGCGATCAAACCGCCCTCAAAACCGTTGATAAATTTAGTCGCATGCAATGAGAACACCTCTGCCTGGCCGAATGTGCCCGCATAGATTCCCTTGTGTCTAACCCCTAAAACGTGCGCTGAGTCAAATATCAACTTCAGTGAATGCTCGCAAGAAATGCGTGTGAGAGCGTCAATGTCGCAGATGTTGCCATAAACGTTTACCGGCAGGAGAGCAACAGTCTTCGGTGTTATCAACCGTTTTACTTGTTCGGGATCGAGCAGCCCGAAGTCAGAGGTGACATCGCTAAACACCGGTGTGAAGCCCATACGCTTCACCGCGTGTGCGGTTGCAACAAAAGTGAAGGAAGGCAGAATAATTTCTCCCTTCTTAGGAAAAGTCTCTAAGACAAGCTCCAATCCAATTGTGGCGTTAGATACGGCAATTACATGTGGGATGTCCAAGCGTTCTGCCACGCTAGTCTCGAGCTCTCTGACGAGCGGACCATCATTAGAAAACATTTTCTGGTCAAGGATTCGCTCGACGCGCTTGAGGAAAATCGAGCGGTCGAGAATATTGGGACTTCCAACGTGCAGCGGCCGGCTGATGGCGCCGGGAACGGTTTTGTCGGACACGCGACGGCTCCCATCTATTACTACCGCGCCAATTTAGCACACTGTGACAATCTCCGCCGTTTCCAGCCGCTAAGCTTGCCCGGCAGGGGTAGCTTCTCTTGCGTTAATGTTACGGCAGACTCGTCATTGCCATAATACTGAAGTCTTCCGGAAACGCCAGTTGGTAGGACAAACATGAGCCAGCAATTTGCATTTAAATCAATCGGAAAAAATGTCCGAATAGATCCGACCGCTTTGTTCTTCAATCCCGAGAATATTTCGATCGGGGACAACGTGCGTATTGACGCTCACGTTGTAATTAGCGCTGGCACCGAGCAAGGAGTGACTATCGGCGATCACGTGCACATCGCTTGTGGATGTTATCTGTTCGGCGCCGGTGGCATTATTCTCGAAGATTTCTCAGGACTTTCCGGAAGAGTAATGATCTATTCGGCCACCGACGATTATAGTGGTGAATCGCTCACCAACCCCACAGTGCCCGATGAATACACCAATGTGCACAAGGCATTGGTTACGCTTAAGAAACACGTTATTATCGGCGCGGGCACGGTTATATTGCCGGGTGTTACATTCGGCACCGGCTCTGCCTGTGCCGCT
>DATNQY010000285.1:0-13720 GCA_036703785.1 Candidatus Obscuribacterales bacterium | reverse complement strand
GCGGAAGCCCGCTATGCAAATAAGGAATCGGAATGAACGGCGCATCAATATTAGTGCGATCTCTGGAGAACGAAGGCGTGACCACCGTCTTCGGCTATCCCGGCGGTGCAATTATGCCGGTATACGATGCGCTCGTTGACTCCAATTTGCGTCACATCCTGATGCGCCACGAGCAGGCCGCCGCACTGGCTGCAGATGGCTATGCCCGCGCCACCGGCAAGGTCGGCGTCTGTATGGCGACGTCGGGGCCCGGTGCCACCAATCTGGTTACCGGCATCGCCAACGCGTACATGGACTCGATTCCCATTGTTGCCATCACCGGACAAGTGCCGATGACCTCGATGGGAACCGATGCCTTTCAGGAGGTTGATATATTCGGCATCACCATGCCGATTGTGAAGCACAGCTTCATAGCGCGCAATGCCAATCAATTGCCCGAGCTGATTGCCGAAGCATTTTCGATCGCCCGCTCGGGCAGACCAGGACCAGTGCTCATCGATATTCCCAAAGATGTCGCCGTGGCTCCCGTCACGCGTGAGCATTTCGCGCCGCAGCAGGAAGATTGCCTGCCGCCGCCATCAGCGCAAGCCGTCGCCCGTGCCGCCGGATTGATGCGTTGCAGCAGAAAGCCGGTGATCTATGCCGGTGGTGGCATCCGCATCTCCGACTCGGTCACCGAGTTTCGCGCGTTTGTCGAAACTACCGGCGCCCCGGTAGTGGCGACGCTGCAGGGACTGGGCGCTCTCAATCACGACCACCCGCAGTTTATGGGCATGCTCGGCATGCACGGGACTAAAGCCGCTAACCTGGCAGTGCAGGAATGCGACCTGCTCATTGCCGTCGGCGCTCGCTTCGACGATCGGGTCACGGGCAAGCTCGCTGAGTTTGCGCCCAATGCGCAAGTCATTCATATGGATGCTGATGCAGCCGAAATCGGCAAGCTGCGCACCGCTCAAGCCCCCTTGCAGGGCGACATCAAGCAGGCGCTGGCTCAATTGCAAATCGAGATCAGCTGTGCGCCATGGCTCCAGTTCAACCAGAAGCGCAGACAGGAGTTTGCCTGGCAATACGATCACAAGACTGAGCACGTCTATGCCCCACGCCTGCTCCACCAGCTCAGCCAAGGGACGCCACAAAACACGTTTATCACTTGTGATGTCGGCCAGCACCAGATGTGGGTGGCCCAACACTACGGCTTCAATCGTCCGCATCAACACTTGACCAGCGGCGGTTTGGGAACCATGGGATATGGGTTGCCGGCTGCCATCGGCGTGCAATGCGCCGATCCGGACGCACTGGTTGTAGCGGTGAGCGGCGATGGTTCGATCATGATGAATATCCATGAGCTTGCCACCATCCGCCGTTACAAGTTGCCGATCAAGATCGTTCTCTTCGACAACCAGGCTCTGGGCATGGTGCGCCAGTGGCAAGAGCTGTTTTTCGCCGAGCGCTACAGTGAAGTCGATCTCTCGGACAACCCGAATTTTGTCGACGTCGCCCATGCATTCGGCATCGATGCTTTTCGTGTCGACCGCCCGCAGCAAGAAGCGGCAGCCGTCGAGCGCTTGATTAATAGTAAG
The DNA here is from genome assembly GCA_036703785.1 of Candidatus Obscuribacterales bacterium. Lineage (GTDB taxonomy): Bacteria > Cyanobacteriota > Vampirovibrionia > Obscuribacterales > Obscuribacteraceae > JADYXS01. The sequence continues at coordinate 12,140 of DATNQY010000285.1, read as the reverse complement.
GGGCCCGTCCTTGCGCACGTGGTCATCGATCCGCGGGAAAACGTATGGCCGTTGGTTCCGCCCGGTAAGGCAAACTCTCAAATGATGGAGGCAAGTGCATGAAGTTCAGTCTGGACATGATCATCGTCAACAGCGAGGGCGCGCTCGAGCGCGTGCTCGGCAGGTTGCGCCAGCGCAATTTCGCTTTGTGCGAAATGGCGGCCGGATGCACCAGCGACGGCAAAGCGATGCGCGCGCGGCTGATGGTTGAAAGTGACAGATCTATTGAGCCGGTAATCAGACAACTGGCAAAGTTACAAGATGTGCGACAGATAGCGGTAAAAACAGCGGAGGCAAACGTCGCGAATGTGTTCGTCCAAACTGATGCAAACCCGGGGGCGCTCGAACTCTGTGTATCTCTATGACACCACACTGAGAGACGGCGCCCAGCGCAAAGGCTTGAGCTTTTCCCTCGAGGACAAGGTCAAGGTTGCTCGTTTGCTCGATTCCTTCGGCATCAGCTACATCGAAGGTGGCTGGCCGGGCTCCAATCCCAAGGATATGGAGTTCTTTCAGCGAGTGAAACAAACGCCGCTGTCGCATGCGAAAGTGGTGGCATTCGGCGCTACTTGCCGCGCCGGCGCGCGTGCTGAGGATGATCCGAACCTGAAAGCGCTAATCGAAGCCGGTACGCCGACGGTGACAATCGTCGGCAAGTCGTCTTCGTTTCACGTCGAGAAGGTGCTGAACACTACTCGCGACGAAAACTTACGCATGATTCGGGACAGCGTCGCCTTCTTGAAGCGGCATCATCTGGAGGTGATTTTCGACGCTGAGCATTTCTTCGACGGCTACAAGTCCGATCCGCTCTATTCCACGAGCGCCCTGAAAGCCGCCGCTGACGCCGGTGCCGATTGGGTCGTGTTGTGCGATACCAATGGCGGCTCCTTGCCTGACGATGTCGAAAAGGTCGTGCGTCGCATGGTGGCATTTTTGGACTGCCCGGTCGGCGTGCACTGCCATAACGACTGTGAGTTGGCGGTGGCCAACTCGATTGCCGCCGCCCGTGCCGGCGCCCGCCAGATTCAGGGAACCATTAATGGTTACGGCGAGCGTTGCGGCAACGCCAACCTGGTTTCCTTGCTGCCGACTTTGCAATTGAAGATGGGCTTCCAATGCGTGTCGGCGGATCGTTTGTCCAAGTTGACCGAGCTGTCCAAAACCGTCAGCGAAATAGGCAACCTGAGCGCCGATCCACACGCGCCTTATGTCGGCGCCGCGGCATTCGCTCACAAAGCCGGACTGCACGTGGCTGCCGTCGAGAAAGTCACCGCCAGCTACGAGCACCTTGATCCTGCCCTCGTCGGTAACACGCGGCAGATTCTCGTTTCCGAGCTTTCCGGGCGGGGCAACATTCGCATGTTCGCAGGCGAGCTCGGCGTCAAGGTGTCAGGACAAGAGCAAGTCATTCTCAGTCAAGTAAAGCAGCTTGAGGAGAAGGGCTACCAGTTCGAGAGCGCCGAAGGAACCGTCGAACTCATGCTTCGCCGCGGACAACAAGGCTACAGCGCGCCGTTCGAACTCGTGGACATGACTTTGTTCATCCGTGACAGCAAAGGTCTGGGCATGAGCTCCGAAGCCATGGTGAAACTGAAGGTCGGCAACGTCGTTTATCACACCGCATGCGAAGGCAATGGACCAGTAAATGCGCTCGACAAATGTCTGCGCAAAGCACTGCAACCGTCATATCCACAAATTGAGCAGGTGCGGCTTGCCGATTACAAAGTGCGCATTCTTGACCCCGATCAAGCGACGCAGGCTACCACGCGCGTGATCATCGAAGCCACCGACGGCGAGCAAAGCTGGTCGACAGTGGGCTGCTCGACGAACATCATTGATGCCAGCTATCAAGCTTTGGCCGACAGCTATGAGCTCTATTTGATACGTAGCGAAAGCGGGCTGACGCCCGCCGCTACCATGGCAGAACAGAGAAAGGAGGTGGTGGCATGAGCACGACCAAGAACACGGGCGCCATATCCGCCGCCCCTGCAAGTTTGTCTCATTACATGCATACGGATCTGCGTCGCAGCCAGCACCCGCGCAACATTATCGAGAAGCTCTGGGATTGCCATGTCGTGACACAGGCTGATGGTCATCCGGCCGTCTTCGCCATTGATTTGATGCTTATTCACGAGGTTACTTCAGCGCAGGCGTTTGAAGAACTAGACCGCCGCGGATTGCCGGTCAACAATCCATCACGTTTGCTGGCGACGATCGATCACAGCATACCTACCAGGCAAAACCGTACCGAAATTTTCGATGAAGCGGCACGCATTCAGGTGGAAAAACTGAGACAGAATTGCCGCAATCATGCAATTCGCTTGCTGGATTTCGACAGCGGTCAAGGTATCGTTCACGTCGTCGGCCCCGAACTCGGACTAACGCAGCCCGGTATGACGATCGTTTGTGGTGATTCGCACACCTCCACGCATGGCGCGTTTGGTGCGCTGGCGTTTGGCGTCGGCACATCCGAGGTTTTGCACGTGCTGGCTACCGGTTGCCTTTTGCAGGAAAAGCCTCGCTCGATGAAAGTGGAGTTTCGCGGGCAATTGCAAAAGGGTGTCTTCGCGAAAGACGCCATCCTGAAGTTGATCTCGGAGATTGGAATCGGCGGAGCCACCGGTCACGTTATCGAATATACCGGATCAGCGGTAAAGAGCATGACTATGGAAGAGCGCATGACGATCTGCAACATGAGCATTGAATGCGGTGCTCGCGCCGGCTTGATCGCTCCGGACGCCGTGACGTTTCAGTACCTGCTCGGCAAGCCCGGAGCGCCCTCTGCGCAGCATTGGGAACAGGCAGTCGACTACTGGCGGACGTTCGCCAGTGACTCGGACTGCGCATACGACCAGCAAATCGTTATAGATCTCGATGAACTGCGACCAATGGTGACTTGGGGAACGAATCCCGGACAGGGAGCAGGCATCAACCAAACCGTTCCGCAAAATTCGGCGGACTCGCCGAATGTAGCGCGAGCGCTTCAATATACCGGATTGAAAGCCGGGCAAAAGCTGGAAGGACTGAAGGTCGACTGGGCATTCGTCGGCTCGTGCACCAACGGCCGCATCGAAGATTTGCGTCTGGCGGCGCAGGTGCTGCGCGGCGGACGTGTGCATCCTGACGTTACGTTCTACGTCGTCCCCGGCTCCGAGCAGGTTCGCAAACAAGCAATGGAAGAAGGCTTGGACAAGGTCTTCGAAGCTGCCGGCGCCCAATTCCGCATGCCGGGTTGCTCTTTGTGTCTGGCGATGAACGACGACAAAGTGCCCGCCGGCAAGCGATGCATTAGTTCTTCCAACCGCAATTTTATGGGACGTCAGGGGCCCGATAGCATCACGCACCTCGCCTCTCCGGCGACCGTAGCGGCAAGCGCGCTTGCCGGCTGCATCACTTCCCCCGAAACATATTTCAACTGAGGTCGCCATGGAAAAAGTACAACGCATCAAATCACGAGTGATACCACTTCCGATCAAGGATGTGGATACCGACATGATTATTCCTGCGCAGTATCTGACCAGCATCAGCGCTTCAGGTTACGGCGCCAACCTTTTCCGCCGCCTGAGGGATCAAGATCCGGCGTTTCCGTTTAACAAGCCGGAATATGCTCGTGCCTCCATTCTTGTGGCAGACGACAACTTCGGCTGTGGCTCTTCCCGCGAGCACGCGGTGTGGGCGTTGCTCGATGCCGGCATACGCGCTGTAATTTGCAAATCTTTTGCAGATATTTTCTTCAACAACTCTTTGAAAAATGGCTTGCTTCCCATAAAATTGCCTCATGCGGCCGTGGATAACATCCTGGCTCGATCACTCACAGAAAACTACGTGCTTTGCGTCGATCTAGAAGCGCAAGAAGTCGCTTGCCCGGATCGGCCTGCCTTGAAGTTTGATTTTGACCCATTCAGAAAACACTGCCTGTTGAACGGCTTGGACGATGTCCAATACATCCAGTCATACGCCGCTCAACTCGCCGAATATCGCCGCGAAAGCGCCCTGCCCTGGAACCCCTAGTTCATTTACTTGGTAGCGGCGGGCTTCAGCCCGCTTCCCGGAAGCCCGAAATACACACGAAAGAGGAATAGTCATGAAATACAGAATCGCTGTTTTGCCTGGAGACGGAGTCGGCCCGGAAGTGATGGCTCAGGCACTGCGAATTCTTCGCGCCGTCGGCGACGACTATGGACACGAATTCGGCACCACTTTCGGGCTCGTCGGCGGCACGGCGTATGACGAATACGAAACACACCTGCCCGATGAAACATTAGCGCTTTGCGAAACCAGCGACGCCGTGCTGTTCGGTTCGGTGGGTGGGCCTGTTATCCAGCAAAACCAAAAGAAGTGGAAAAACTGTGAAGCGAATTCGATTCTCGCTTTGCGCAAGCACTTTAAGTTCAACGCCAACTACCGTCCGGTGCGTCTGCAGCCGGAGATGGAAGCGCTCTGCCCGCTGAAAAAGGACGTCATCGGCAACGGCATCGACATTCTGTTTATCCGCGAATTGCTCGGCGATGCGTACTTCGGACGCAAAGACAGCACGACGGATTCCGGACAAAGGGTAGCCTGGGACGAGTCCGTCTACACTGAAGAGCAAGTGCGGTCGGTGGCAAGAGCCGCCTTCGCCGCCGCTAAGGCACGGCGCCGCAAGGTGACTTCGGTGGACAAAGCCAACGTTCTCGAAGCCTCCCGGCTTTGGCGCACGGTGGTGCGCGAAGTGGCACAGGAATTCCCGGCGGTCGAGCTGGAAGAGATGCTCGTGGACAACTTCGCCATGCAGCTCATAAAGCGTCCGACGGATTTCGACGTGGTTGTCACCACCAACATGTTCGGCGACATTCTTACCGACGAAGCCGCGGCCCTCGCCGGTTCTCTTGGGCTTCTATCATCAGCAAGCCTCAACACGGACGGCTTCGGATTGTACGAGCCGCCAGGCGGTTCCGCTCCCGATATCGCCGGCAAAGGCATCGCCAACCCAATCGGTCAAATCATGAGCGTCGCTCTCATGCTGCGCTTCTCGTTCGGACTGGAGCGCGAGGCCAACGCCATCGAGCTGGCCGTAGAGGAAACGTTGCGTGCCGGCTATCGTACGGCCGACATCTACCGTGGTGAAGGAACCTTAGTTGATACCAAGCAGATGACCGACCAAATCCTTGCCAGAATGCCGGTTCGCGCTGTCGCTTCCGCGTAGGGGCGACGCCATGCGTCGCCCGTTGGAGATGAAATGAAAACCAACTACTCGTTCTTCGAAGATCGCTATGTGCCGTTGCAGGAAGCCAACGTCAATATCATGAATCAAACGTTCATGTATGGGCTTGGTGTGTTCGAAGGCATTCGCGGATATTGGAACGCCGAGCATCAGCAAGTTTATTTGTTCCGCTTGCGTGAGCATATTGAGCGCATGTTCGACAGCATGAAAATCATGCATTTGAGCTGCAAATACAATGTCGATCAAGTTTGCGAAATCATTTGCGAACTTGTGCGCAAGAACGGCGCGAATACCGATATCTACGTCCGCCCAGCGGTGTATTCCAACACGAGCAAGATCACACCTTGCCTTGCGAACGTAGAAAGCGGGTTCTGCATATTGACTCTACCGTTTGGTGACTACGTCGACACCTCGGGCGGTCTGAAAGTCATGGTGTCAGCCTGGCGCCGCATCGAAGACAACGCCATTCCCGCTCGCGCTAAAATCATCGGTTCTTACGTCAACACGGCGCTGGCAAAGACGGATGCCGCCTTGGCGGGAATGGATGATTGCATAATGCTCTCGGAAAGCGGTCACGTCGCGGAAGGCAGCGCTATGAACTTGTTCATGGTCAAGAACGGAACGCTAATCACTACCCCCACAACGGAGAACATTCTCGAAGGCATCACTCGCGGCACCGTGCTCGAAATGGCGCAGCGCGAACTCAACTTACCTGTGTGCGCGCGCACAATCGATCGTAGCGAACTCTACACTGCCGATGAACTCTTCTTCTGCGGCACGGGAGCGCAAATTGCGCCGATTGCTCAAGTCGACGGCAGGCAGATAGGTGCGACCTCAGCGGGACCGGTTTCTGCATTGGTGCGTGATACATACATCGAGATCTGCAGGGGCAATCGCGCGGCATATTCGAAGTGGCTCACACCCGTGTACGAGAGCGGCACGAGCGTTGTGCCGCTCGCCCAACCGGTGCAGCTAACGGCGTAGGAATCCGACTGTTCTAACACTGGAGCAGGCTTTCAGCCTGCTGCGATGCAGATGTCTTAGTGCCAGGTGAGCTTCTTCATATGGGACTCAAGTCGGTGCCGCATGTCTTTGGTGATCGGTAAGTCGCCCCTGAGAGAGCGATATGCGTCGTGGACGCGGTCTACGGTGTCGTGCACCACCTTTAATACCATACGCTCCGAAGCGGCCGATCTCGCTGCTAATTTTGCGAAGTTCTCATTCGTAATTTTGGAGAACTCACGTTCTCCACCAAGTCGGAGCCCGAGGTCATCATGCGGCATGTATAGCACGGTTGGAACAAAATCGTAAGCGGGAGATAGGCGCGGATTCTTGCCGTCAGCGTAGACCAGTGACCAGTTTTTCAAATGCATGTCGCCGTTGCCGATGATGACGGTGAAAACCAGTCTTCTTATGTATTCATTGAAATCGTCTTCGCCGCATTCGCTCAAAATGACGAAACCGATTCTGTCGAAGCTGGCATTCTCATATTTTTCGGTGGGATAAATGCCAAAGATTTGAGCAAAGTCTTCCATGTGGATTCGTTTGCCGTGTCCATCACGGTCGAATCTTTTCACGGCTAAAGTTTCCCCAAACTTTTCATCGATATCAGGTGGCAATCCTGATATCGATGCTGTCGTCGTCAGTTGGAATTCGGGCACCCTAATACCTGTCTGCTCAGCCAACTTGAGCATTGAAAACTCGGCTTCGGGCACATGCCGGTGCGTGGTGCTCGGCAACTTTACGATCCAGCTGCCGCCAATTCCATCTGCCGGCACTGTAAGTCCGGCCTTTGAGCGCATAACCGCCGAAAATTTCAGTTGAACACCCGCCAGCGAGAATCGCAAGGCTTTGGCGGTGGCAGCTGAATGTTGCGGCCTTGGTGCTTCGTCTTGCAGACGTTCAGGCGATTCCACACGCACGGCGCCGGGCAAGTCTTGTCCCAACGCGGCAATCAAGAAGAACTCCCGCCCGCTCTTTACGTTTGCTTTTTTGGCCAAATAGTCGCGCAGATGTCCTTCCGGCAACAAGTTGGAAAAGAATGGTGGCAACGTCGCGGCATTGCGAATTTTTTCGCTGGTCTTAAGTTCGCCCAGTGGAGTCTTGAACCACAGGCTGAGAGTTGGTCTGGCTGTGTTCTCGACGTAGGACGGCGCAAATGCGAAGAGTGTCCTTTCCGGGGCAAGCAAGCTGAGCGTGCCAACTTCCGTGTCGTTCAGCGTCACGTTGAGCGTTCTAGCGAGTGTCTCTTCCGACGGACGCTGCACTTCAATCCCCTTCTTCCCAGGTGCCATAGATGGAGGCTTCCTCTTCGGGACCGCGCGCTGAACCCGATTGCAGAAGATACGAAACAGCCGGCAACGATCGGCGAGGCACCAGTACCAGTTCTAATCCCAGGCATCTGGCTATATCGACTAGCGTGCCGGTACGTAGATCGCGCTTGCCGGCTTCTATTTCGGAGATCTGGCTTTGCTTCATCTCAAGCTTTTCCGCCAGGTCGCGTTGCGACCAGCCTCGTTGCTTTCTCGCCTCGGTAAGCGCGCTGATGAGTTTGCGGTTATCAGACATATATCATATCACTGGCTGGGAAATCAGAAGTTTCTGATGGATCGGATTCCAGTCTATCATAATTATCTGATGAACGTCCGTCGGTTATCAGAAATACGTAATCAGAAGGCCTCAGCCGCCCATCCTGCAACTGATGCGTGTAATGGTTATCTGGCGCGAGCCAAAATAGCCCGACAGCGTGCTGCGATTTCCGCGCGGACTTCGTCGGTCCAGCCAAGTTGTTCGGCGCGTCGTTCCCACACCTGAGGCTGCTCATCGTGTTCCACCCACTCGAGCAAGCGTCTCACGGTTTCCGCCGTCTTTCCTTCGACACGGCGATTTGCCAATTGAGGCAGCCATTTTGAGATGGCAGCGACGCCGCCTTCGTAATCCTCTAAGTGTTCCGCCGGTCCTGCTATCAGCATGGCGCCGATCAGCCTGCCGGCGCTCTCTACCAGCTCTTCATCAACGCCGGTACCGGCAAGCGCTTGATCGAGCCTGCCGGCATTGGCGCAGGCGTAGGCAATGTATTCGGTGCTCGGGCAATCACGCCAGCCCTGACGCAGCAGCCAATCTCGCACTTCCGCGCTTTCCAACCGGCGACGGGCCAGCCGTTTCACCAGGTGCACCTTGCTCCAACCGTTTACTTGTTTTGCCATTTGCCACCACTGTTCCACCGGATCGTCAGTGATAGAGGAAACGGCATTGGCAGCCGCAATTGTGAATTCATCATGACGCGCGACATCGGTGAGCAGAGAAAGATCTTGCTTGTTTCCGCTCAATCCAATTAAAGCGATGCCGAAGCGAAGAGGCTCGCAGTGCCGAGATTGTTCGATAAACCAGCGAGCATGCAGGCGTACTTTTGGTGCTTGCCACCACGACTGGCGATGCAGCTCGTGCAAGATGACGTCGATGAGCGAGGTGATCGGGTGCTTCACCGAAGCGGCATAAAGAGCACCCCTGGCTTGTTCGTTGCCGCGATTCATGAGCAAGCGCAATAACTCGAGAAACTCGGTGACCAGACGCGCTTCATCCCAACGTTCGCCGGCGGTAACATCGGGGTCTGTCGAACTCTTCTTCGAATCAGCCTCTAAAGGCGCTTCGTATAGCCGCAAAGTCCGTTTGCCGTCCCAATGGCGAATCTGTTCGATGATCGGCTGGCCCTGGGTCCAGGGCTTTTGCTTTGTATTGAACCAGCCCGTGAACATGCCGGTGAACGCTCGTTGCACAGAGATGGTGAGTATTATAACGGCTAGGCGGAGCGCTGCTCACCACCGGAAGACAGCGATTTATCGGCTATGGCGGCGATATGGGGCTGCTCATCGCTGGTTAAGCGCATTAGTATGTAACGCGGAAGCTTGGGGTTGGATGCCAGGCTCAGCCGCACGTCCTCGTTAGGGTCCCTGGCCAACCTGTCCAGCAAGTCCACTGGCGCCTGCGGGTTCTCCGCGCAGGCCATGCGCACGTCTGGAATCGGATCGTTGGCGAGCGCTTCGAGAAGCTCTCTTGGGGTGGACGGATTTTCCGCTACGCGCATGCGTATCTTCGGATTGCGCTCGATGGCCAATTTTGCCAGCAATGCCGGCGAGGTATGCGGATTGCCCGCCATCACATAGCGAACGTGCGCATCTTCCTGGTCTAGTTTTTGCGTTTTGGCCACTTCGGAGTTAAGCTCGCGGATTGCGGTAAGCAGGTGGCTTAGCTTGTCGGTTGTCACCGGCTTGCCGATGTAATAATTCATCTTCAGATCGAGCGCCCTGAGAATCTCATCCTCGTCGCGCGATACCGTAAGAAGGATGACGGGCATTTCCTTAAATTCCGGCATGTCCTTTAGCTCTGCCAGCACTTCATGACCGTTTTTCCTGGGCATGTTCAAGTCCAGCAAGACGAGATCGGGATGCTCGTTGGTGTCCTTCACCTTGTTGAAGTATTCCATCGCCTGGACGCCGTCATTGAGCACGGTAAGGTCATAGCTCAAGTCGGTGTCCTTCAGGGCTTCCTCGGTGAGCCTGATATCGGACGGCGTATCTTCCACCAGCAAGATGTGCAATCGTGATGTCATTTACGACTCCTTCGCCAACAGTTCAATTCGTTTTAGATACCTTGGGCAAGGTAAAAAGGAAAATTGACCCTTTACCCGGTTGTGATTGGACCCAAATGCGGCCCCCATGTGTCTCCACGATTTTCTTGCAAATCGCCAATCCGATTCCTGTCCCACTAAATTCGGTCTTGCCGTGAAGCCTGGCAAACATATTGAAAATCTTCTCCGAATAAATCGGATCGATCCCTATTCCATTGTCTTCCACGGAGAAGACCATTTCATGCACGTTTTCTTCCCAGCCTACCTTGATCACAGGCTTTCGCTCCCCCCGATACTTAATGGCGTTGCCTATTAAGTTTTGGAACAACTGGACCAATTCGGTACGGTTGGCTACCACTACGGGCATATCGGATACTTCGACCGTGGTCTGACTTTCGTCAATAGCCACCTTCAAGTTTTGAAGCGCTTCTTTAATCACCTTGCGGATATCGACCTCGGTAGTCGATTTGACCTCCGAGGAAATACTCGAGTGCAGCAAAACCGACCGAATCAACTCAATCATGCGTCCGGTGCCGTCGAGGATGAACTGAATAAATTCATCACCATCGGTATCCAGCTTGCCTTTATAACGCCTGGCCAGAAGATTGGCGTAGCCTTCAATGCTACGCAGCGGTTCTTGCAAATCGTGTGAAGCAATTTTGGCAAACTGTTGAAGCTGGGCGTTCGACTGCACAAGCGCTTGCGTCCTCTCTTCCACGCGACGCTCGAGTTCTTCGTTTAAACGTTGGGTGCGCTCTTCGATTTGCTTACGCTCGGTAATGTCATGCGCAAACGCGCAGTACGTGCGGATGTCGCCTATCTGAACCGGAAACACGACCAACTCAACAGGCACCTCACTTTCGTCCTTGCGGCGCAAAAAGATGTCTGCACGTCGGTTGAGAATGCGACTCTGCCCTGTAGTAAGCACCTCTTCCATCGTTTTGAGGTGCGATTCAAGAAATCGAGGTGGCACGATTGTATCCGCCAGAGTTTTTCCGATTACTTCATCACGAGAGTAACCGAAGGTGTTTTCAGCTTGTTTGTTCCATCCGATAATCTCGCCTGTGTTGTCGACAGCCCAAAAGGCGTCGTAGGAGTTCTCCAAGATCAGTCGTGTCAGCTTTTCGTTATGCCTCAGCTCGGCTTCGATCTGGTTGCGCTCGACTGCGTAGTAAAGGCAGCGGGCGATAGCATCTGGAGTCGCGCGTCCCTTGATTAAATAGTCCTGCGCGCCGCCCTTCATCGCCTGCAAAGCGATGTCTTCGTCATCATCGGCAGACAAGATGACGATTGGCATCTCTTCGGCAGCTGCGTGCACTGCGAAAAAAGTGTCAATGCCGGAGCTGTCGGGCAAGGTTAAATCGAGGAGCGTCACGTCAATGCCGCCGCCGGCAAGCCGCTTCAACACCTCGGACAGCCGGGTGAGTACTTCCACTTCAAAACCATGGCGCAAAAGTTGGCTGCGCCGAACATGCGCCTGAGTGGCGCTATCCTCGACCAGCAGAACTCTCAATACTCGCCTGTTTTTCAAGGCTCAGCCCTTCCAGCCGCAATAAAAAACGGTGTTGATTATCGCACTCTGGACGCCAGTTTGAAAGCAGGGCCATTGTTGCTTTTGCCTGATGAAAGCCAGGTTCACTGCTCGCTTCGAGAGACTGCCCGTATGCGAACTCCAGTGCCATTTGCGTCGGCAGCCAGCCAACCTCTCCAGTCAACTAGGTTGAATATACCCGTCCATAGTCAGACCAACTTCAAGGACGAATGCGCAACGATATGATTGAAGTCCGAATCGTCGGTGAGTAGCTTGCAATCGTTTGCCATAGCAATTGTGGCAATCAGGCAATCAATGGTGGAAACGGACACTCCTTTGCTTCGACATGCTGAGAACAAGCGCGCCGCATCTTTATACGTTGTGATCTCCGGTTCCAAGACTGCAAACGCACTGAGATGACTGTCCAGCTTTTGGAATTGAGCCGAGTCCTTTATTCCTTGCAAGATCTCTTGCAAGATTATTCCGGTCAGGAAAATCGATTGTCCGGAAGCTATCAGGTCTGACAAGGCTTGCACTTTTGGATGTGATCGAACCGTCTTTCGACGCAAAGCCAGCGACCACACCGAAGTATCAACGAGTACCCTCATCGTTGCTTGCGAACTCGCTTGTGATCATAATGTTCATCAAAGTCGACGGTGCCGAATAAGTGCAACACTTCGGTTTGTTTACGTCTGCGAACGTATTCCTCGAGTGCCTCGTTCACGGTTTCTCGCTTGGTC
>DATNQY010000284.1:0-3519 GCA_036703785.1 Candidatus Obscuribacterales bacterium | reverse complement strand
CTTCGTGACCGGTGTTCATGGCCTGCAACATGTCGAACGCTTCTTCACCCCGGCATTCCCCGAGGATGATGCGGTCGGGACGCATACGCAGTGTGTTGATCACAAGCATACGCTGCGTAATTTGACCCTTGCCTTCGATGTTGGGCGGACGGGTCTCCATACGGATCCAGTGCTCGTGTTGCAAGCGCAATTCAGCCGCGTCTTCGATTGTGATGATGCGTTCGCGCGGATTGATGTGTGCGGACAGCGCGTTGAGCAGAGTGGTTTTACCGGAGCCGGTACCTCCGCTTATGATCAAGTTGATTCTGCCTTTGACGCAAGCTTTGAGCACTTCCGCCATCTGCAGCGACATGGCGCCTTTTTCCACCAACTGACCGAGCGACATGATCGTGGTGCCGAAGCAGCGGATCGTCACTGTTGGTCCGTCGATTGATACTGGAGGAATGGTGGCGTTCACACGGGAGCCGTTGGGCAGACGGGCGTCAACCATTGGTGAGTTATCGTCCAAACGGCGGCCTAGCGGTTGAATGATCTTGTCGATTGTCTGGCGCAGGTGGCGGTCGTTTTCGAAAACAACCGTCGTTTTTTCCAGGCGTCCATGACGTTCAACGTAGATATTGCTTGGTCCGTTCACGCAAATATCGCCGATGCTCGGGTCTCTCAGCAGTGGACCAAGAGGTCCGAATCCGAAGATTTCGTCGAGCACGTTTTGCAGCAGAATGCCTTTTTCCATCATGGTCAAAGGCGCTGGATCGGAGTTGACGATTTCACGAATACGCGCGCGCACCTGGGCTTGCGTGTCTTCGGAAATCTGCGTCAAACGGGAGGTATCCAACTCGCGACGGAGTTGATCGATGATCAACTTCTCGCGCTCACGAATCAAGGCGACGTTGGCTTGAAACTTTGACGAATCGGCAGCCAGGGGATCGTGCGGCGCCGCCGCCGAATACCCGTCGTCATCGCGTCTGTCGAGACGTTCGAGATCAGCGCGGTTGAGGTTGTCGTTAGCTACGGCCCCACCATGACCACCGCCGGCGACGCCGGTTTGCTGTCCGCCGCCCTGCACGCCTGTCGGGCCCTGGCGGCCTTGCATGCCGCTTTGAGGTCCCTGTCCCTGCATGTTGGTTTGCGGCCCACCGCCCTGCACATCCGTGCCCTGGCGTTGGCGCACTAGCTGGCCCATCAATGATGAAGCCTGTCGTGCCGGTAGATCGCGGTCTTTTTCGTCAGACATATTTGCACCGTGCCTTGTGTTGAACTGAGCCGTTTGCTCTTCCGGAAAGGAAAGCAGGCGGTATCACCCGCCTGCGACTTTTATTTCTTTTTGCCGCCGAAGATGGCAGGGAATTTGAAGCCGCCCTTATCGCCTTCCTTGGTGGTGAGCAGCAGTTGCTCGCCGCCTGTGATACGGCGAGCCAGTGAATCCAGAGATTTACCGAGCGCCGTGTGAGCAGGAGCGATTTGCCCCTGGTTGTTGACCCACTTAGCGGTCTTGGGATCGTTGGGAATCTCGTGGAAGACCGGGTAGTTAAGGTTGGCGCGACATTCACTGAGAACGTCCTGCGGCAACCATTCCGATCTATTGATCACAAGCAAAAGTTTTTCCTGGTTGTAGTGCGCTTTGAACGTATCCAGGCACTTGCGGGCATTCAAGATCGCCGCCCAGTTGTACTCGGTAAGCACGACTACGTGATCGGCCAAGTCGAGGGTGGCGATGGCACGCTCATCAAGCAAGTTTTTCGGCAGATCGACTACCGTATAACGGAATTCTTGTTTGGCCGTATAGAGAATCTCTTGCACCTGCGCGGCATAGATATCGCCGATATCTTCCAGTTCAGGCGGTGCGGCCAGAATGCTCAACTTGTCGTCATACTTGGTCATTAGATTGCGCAAGTATGTCGAGTCGAAGTTGGTGTGCGAAAAGTCGATGGTGCTCAAGCTGAAGGAAGGCTCCAGATTGAGGTAATGTGCCACCATGCCGAATTGCAAGTCAAGATCGACCACGCAGGATTCGCCATACTTGCCCAGATAACCGGCGAGGTTGGTGACGATAGTGGTGGCACCGATGCCACCAGTCGGTGAAAAGATAGCCAGCACTTTACCGGATGCAGTGGACACCGACTCCGACTGGTGCTTGAGCAAAATGCTCTGCACGGCGGCCGGCAAGTCTGTCCGCCAACGCTCGGCATCGAGGAAGTCGGACGCGCCCAGACGATAAGCGGTACGAATCAATTCCGGATCGGGCACTTCGTAGCTAACGAAGAAATAGAGCTGCGGGAATGCTTCACGCAACTCAGCCAACAGCGATAATCCGCGCACAGGAGCCGGGCTCAATTCGATCCAAACCAGCTTCGGGTGCAAGCTGCCAATCTGTTCTCGTGCCATGCCGCCTGAGACCGTGCTGACCAGCGCCAGTGAAGGTTGGCTGTGAATCAGGTCTTCGATAGTTTGGCGCTTGTCCAAACCAGCGTCGCACACAAGAAGCGTAGTCAGTTTCATGAGCCTTTGAACTCCTTTGCCTAATATATGAGCGGTTTTGTTTTACCGCCAACGCGCGGGGGATCCCAATTTCAAGCGGCTTGCAGGCCGCCGACAACACGGGCTTAGCCCGCCGCTACCTATAGTGTGTTGTACCCACCATAGATTAATTCTCACGATCCTGAAGAAAGGCGAAGGCGGCAAATTGCTTCACAGTTCAAAGATTGAATTGATTCACAATTTGCCGCCCTAAACCATTTACGGATGGTCTAGCCTTGCGGAACCGAGAGAACCTCTTTCTTGCTTCCAGACCACATCTCGATTTCATGCATCGGAGGTGGCGGAGGCGGAGCTGCACCAGCCGGGGCTCCGACGCCAGCATCACCACCCGGTGCGTTCGGCATCGGCGGTGGGGGCAGCGACGGTGCCGGCAGGGCGGCAACCGCATCACCGGTAGCCAGAGCGTGTTTCGGGAACAAGTCCTTCACATCAACTACGGCCACTGGAGTGTGGTCTTTATCGTTTCTCAATGTCAGATACAGTTTGGCTGCAGAGACGGCCTTGATGAGCTTGATGGAGTCTTCAGGCGTCACAGCGACTGTAACGGAACCGGCAGGGTTAGCAGTTGTGCTGCCGGGTGCCTTTTGGTAGGTCGTACCAACGGCGATTACTTCGACATCGGACATAACCGGAGCTGCTTTGGTAGAGTCGGCGCTGCCTGTAATGGCAACGACATCGACGTGGCTACCGGGGGCGATAAAGCCCGCAACTCCGGAGTTAGTATCGACACCGAAGGTTAGTGCTCTCATGCCTTCTTTGATTTTTCCTTCAAAGCCGGTTTGAACAGCCATGGGCTTGATCGCGTGGTTGGACACGACTGTGCCGGCCGGAACCGGATACGCAGCTTGTTGTCCAACAACGGCGTTGATCGAGTTGAAAGCGTCTACGGGTGCACGAGCGGCTTCAACATCGCGTTCTTCGAGAGCTTCCTGTGGGATGATCTCGCCTTCTTCGATGTTCTTGGTTGCGTAAACAACCTTG
>DATNQY010000283.1:0-13904 GCA_036703785.1 Candidatus Obscuribacterales bacterium | reverse complement strand
CGCTGTGCGGAGCCTCATTAGCCGGCGCAATCGCAGACAATGCGTCCACCCAACCGCCGAATGCGCTCAAGGTTCGTTGGCTTAGCCACAGCTCCGTGCGCAAAACAGCCGGCGCGGTGTCGGCAATCGGCCGAAAATAATGGCTCATTATGCTCCACGTCCGACTTTCCACCGGCGTCAGTTGGCCGCTGGGCATTCGCGTCACGACACAATGTTGCAGAAGCGGTAAGGCGCGTGCAATATGAGGATCGAGCACCGCAATGTTGTCTGCCAATATGTTGCCGGCCATGGGGCTGCCCCAGGCGTACATATCGATGAGCGACAGCGGCCATGTTTCCGACTGGGATTTGTCTGGCGGGTAGACCGTTGCTATACCTCGTAGCCATGGAAGCTCAGGCTGGGCGACCATCGGAAAGAGGCGAAATACCGGCATCGTACTAGAGGAGTCGCTGGCACCAATCTCGAAAATCGATTCGGACTGCAGTTGATTCGGCTTTTGATTTCGCAGCGCGAGCATAAGCTTCGTGCGGAAAAACGGCTCCCCCAATGCCTGCAATGTTACGCGCAGACTGCTTGCCCTGTCCTGAAAAACGTATTTGTAATCCTGTGGATAAAGTGTTCTCTGTCCCCAAGCTTCCACATGCGATCCCAGCACGTCATACGCATGCACGAGTTTCTGCCATGTTTCCATGGCAGGCTTACCCAGAATGTTTGCTCGATCAAGGCTACGGAAAACAAGAACTGAACGGCGAAACATGTTGCTATGCTTTTCGCCGCCGCCGGAGTCATTGACTGGAAATGGCACCAGCGACAACCACTCTCGGCAGCGGAAGAAGTTTTTCAGCTGCTCGCTGTTGTTGTACCAACCATAGGGTTTGAACACCGAATAATCCTGCGTGCCCTCGAAGATCAATGACGGTGCTGTCTTGCCCGCCACGATCTGTTGCGACTCCTCGTCTACCAGCTCAGGCACCAGCCCAATCCGTGGAACCTCGTACTTCGAATCCAGAAAGCGCAGTGCCACCGCGATGTATGCCACGTTGCGCTCGATGTCTTTCTTCACCTCGATATCATCGGCGGTGTTATAGTCCGCCAGCTGAACCCGCTGCATCGCTTGAAGAAGCGTTTGCAGATCTGGTATCATGTTCGGTATTGAATCGGCAATCACTCGGTTGGCAAATGCCAGGTACGGATGAGTGATACTATCGGCGGTGACAAAGTTAGACCTGCCTGCCAGGCGGCTTTCGCGATATACATCGGACATTCGTAGATATTTCGAATTGTCGACAACCGCGAAGTATTGGATCCCTAGCGTTTCGATCGACTTTGGATACAGTCCCGATATGTGCACCCCGCGAAGTGGAATCGGCTGCAGGTACTGGCTTGGCACCGGCTGTCTGACAAGCAGCTCCTCAAGTGTCGGCTCGCGATTTCTCAACTCCACAGGTTTGGTGGGCTTCGGCTGCATCAGGTTCAACTGACCAAGACCCCCGCCGGAAAACATCGGCTTGTTGGTTACATCGTCAATGCCGGCGGCAATGAGCGGCGACGCGCTCGTAAAGAGTGCCGTCAGTATCGCTAAACCTGTGAGCCGCCGTTTATTCATACAGTCTGGCGATATTGTCCAACGTGACGAACTTCGCCATATGAATTCCCGGGTCCGCGCCCAGTTGACGAACCAGCTCCGGCTTCAGTGGATCATCCAGGGTCATCACCATCACCGCTTGGTCGCGGACGCCTTTACGTGCCACAGACATGGTGCTGATGTTGATGTCGAACTGTCCCATAATACCGGCCACCTTTGCCACCATGCCCGGTTTATCGCTGTGGCTCGTGAACAACATGTGTTTTTGAGGCGACAAGTTGATCGGAAACTCGTTGATTTTGGTGATCAGCGGTTCGTTATGGGCGAGCACGGTGCCGGATACTTGAGAGCGGGCATTGTCACCGGATACGGTGACGGACACTTCGTCATAGTCGCCGCTCTTATCGTCAGAACGAACCTCCCGCACCTGAATGCCGTGATTCTTGGCGATCAGTTGAGCGTTCACATAAGTGCATGACTCCACCTTGGCGGCAAACAATCCACGCAACGCGGCAATGGCCAGCGGCGATGTGTCCTTTTGTGCAAGACTGCCGTGCACCATGATCTCGACGTTCTTGACTGCGCCTTCGCAGAGTTCGCCTGCAATTGCTGCCATAGCTTCGGACAGCCAAATAAACTTGCCCAGGGCACGCATCACTTCCGGACGCATCATGGACAGGTTGACTGCACTGCGCACCATACCGCTGTGCATGTAATCGCGAATTTGTTCGGCAAGATCAATAGCTACGTTATACTGCGCTTCAAAGGTTGACGCTCCCAAGTGCGGTGTGAGAACCACCTTTTCGCCGAGCCCGAGCAATGGCGAATCAGCGGCCGGCGGTTCGCTGTCGAATACGTCGAGGCCGGCGCCGGCTACTTTGCCTTCCTTGATGGCATCCGCCAGTGCCTTTTCATCGATGATACCGCCGCGCGCGGCGTTGATGATGCGCACGCCCGGCTTCATCATCGCGATCACTTTGTCGTTAACCATGTTGGCGGTTTGCGGCGTTTTCGGAGTATGCAGCGAAATGAAGTCCGAACGCTTCCAGATTTCCTCAAGCGAAACGCTTTGTATGTTCAATTGTTCCGCACGCTCGGCGCTAATCAGCGGGTCATAGCCAATCACTTTCATCCCGACGGCTTGCCCGGCTTGCGCTACGCGGCTGCCTACCTTGCCCAATCCAACCACGCCCAGCGTTTTGTTGAAAAGCTCTGAGCCCAAAAATTTGCTGCGGTCCCAGTTGCCGGCCTTCATCGAAGCATCTGCCGCCGGAATCTGCCGAGCCAGCGAAAACATCAGAGCTACCGCATGCTCGGCGGCGCTTGCGGTGTTTCCTTCCGGTGAATTGACGACGAGAATTCCGGCTTCCGTGGCGGCGGTCAAGTCAATGTTGTCTACGCCGACTCCCGCCCGTCCGACCAGCTTAAGCCGCTTACCGGCTTGAATCACTTCTTTTGTGACTTTAGAGCGGCTGCGCACCAGAAGCGCGTCGAATTCACCGATAACCTCGAGCAGCTTCTGGGGCGTGATGGTGGGGTCGTACACGACTTCCAACGCCGATTCAAGGATTGTGATGCCTTCCTTGCTAATCTCATCGGCCACGAGGACGCGCGCGGTTGATTTATCCTTGGCTGTGGTATTTTCGGCGGTGAGAACCTTGCTCATAACTCTCCTGTCGTTGTGTGCTAGTACGTGTCCAATGTCAATTTGTGTTTTGTTTGTCGAAGCAGTTGCTCCGGCGAGAATGCCATCGGCATGAGATCGATCGCCGCCCATGATTTCAGCTGATCCTTGCGAAACTCAGAGGTTAGCTGGCCGGATTGCCCGGTGTCGATTGACTGGTAAAACTTATCGTGATCCGACATATCGACAATCATTCTCTGCGTTGGTCCGTTCAACGCGGTGAAACGCAAAGCGGCCGGATCGAAATAGACATCACATGAATTTATGCATTCCGGTGCGCCGCCGACCGCAACAGGACCGACGCGGTAATAGGCGGCAAACCAGCCTGTTGCCTCGCCACCTATCGGCTCGAATATTGCATGGTGGATTTTGCCCCACGACCATTGAATCGGGTTGGTGGTATCAAATGTGATGCGCAGCGATTTTAGTGCCTGTGTCAGTGTGGTCAGGAAGAAACCGTTGTAACTCCTCTCCTCGGGTGCGAGCCACGCTGCAGGTTTGTTTTGCATGACAGACTGAGCAAACGCCAACCACATGGGCCAACGCTCCATATATTCAGTGGCCATGTCTCGCCCCAGCCTTGGTTCCACAAGCCGGCGCGCGAACGTTTGCATAAACGACTGGTAAATGCTGCCTTCCATTCCGTCGGCTTTCATCTGCCCATCCCAACGTTTCAACATTTCGATTGCATATGTACCGTTGCGATCAATCAAATGATTCGTAATGCCTGCATCCAGCAATGCGGCGCTCAATACCGGTGCCAATTGCGTGTATTGGTCGCCGGCTAATGCCACCATGTCTGCCGGACTAATCAATGTTTTCGCTTGAGTCAACGTGTTCAACAATCTGTTGGCGCGGTAAGGTGGTGCCCACTGATGTCCCAGTTGCACAGAGTCGTCGCTCAATTGCGGCAAAGAGACATCATCGGTTGCCGGTTTTTGATTGGCGGCAATGATCGGCGTGCGCGCGCCGCCGGCAATCGGACTGAACGCCACCATCGCATGTGGCAGCTTGTTGAAGGGCACCATGGATTCCCAACTTCCTTTAGTTTCCCAGCCCGTGTTCAGCTGTGTGCCGGTGCCACCACCGGATCGCACTGGGATGTTGCCGCTCGCCTGGCAGCCGATGTTGCCGAACCGATCGGCGAACACGAACATAGTCGGCGGATCGTGAAACTCCGAGACTGCGGAAACGAGTTCATTGGTTGAGGCGGCGCGATTGATTTTGTAGATTGCATCGAACGATGGCTTGGCTGTATCTAACCCCGTCCACGACAGGCTGACGGCGGCATTTTTATTACGCATGAGGACGGGTCCGTGCGCGGTGGCGAGCACCTTGTATTCGACATCTTTGCCGAACCTTACCGGGATAAGCTCTGTATCGACGTCGGCTTGTTGCCAGCCCTCGTCCGTGCGGTATACGGTATCGAATTCCGATTTGAACTGCTCGAGGAATATGTCTTGCACATCCGCCTTGAGGGCTGAACAGCCCCACGCGATGTTTTCATTGCGTCCAACCATGATGCCGGGGACGCCGGGCACTGAGGCTCCGGCGACATGCATTCCCGGCGAATTGAGAGAACAGAGATACCACTCCGACGGCGACGTTAACGGCCCATCCGTGTTGCATGCCAGCATGGCACCACCGGTGGAGCTCGCCTTTGCAGGAACAGCCCACGTAGTGCTACCCATCAACGGACTCGAACGCATGTTTCGATGCGCCGCATTTCCTGCCACCGCCAGGTTGGACAAAAGCTTCTCTTCCTGCTGGTAGCGGCGGGCGACAGCCCGCTCCTCATCCGTCGACCAAGCCGTCGGGTCGTCCGGCTTATCCTTCTTCACAGCCGGTTTCGTTGGCGGTTTTTTTGAAGGCGCTTTCGTGGATGTCGGCGTACCCGTTTTCCGTTGCTTGACTCCCTTGCCGGCGCTTTGGGCATTGCCTGCCGCCTGTGATTTCGTTGGACCTTGTATCCCATCCGTGTCCGGCGTGCTTTTTGTCGGCGCCGCGCTTCCGTATGCCAACAAATCATCTGCAAACAACTGTCCCGCCAAATTATCGCCAACGCGATTGGCGACTCGCTGACGGAAATCATCGAGTCGCCAGGACTCATCTTTTATGTAAGCCTGGTACTTGAGAATAGCCAGACTGTCCTCACCGTGCCATGTCTGCGGCGAATAACCGAGAAGCACAAACTGCAGCGGCAACTTATTCGCGCTCTCGGAAATGTATTCGTTGACGCCGCGCGCGTACGACTCCAGCGCCGACTTACTTTGCGCGCTGGCATTGTTGTATTCGGCGTATGCAAGTTTCTTAATGCCGAGTGTGTGCATCAAACGATCGGCGGGCAGCCATGAAGCACCGAAGATTTCCGACATTTGGCCAAGCGCCATGCGCCGCAATATATCCATTTGGAACATGCGGTCGCGCGCCGTGATGTAGCCTTGAACCAGATACGCGTCCGAATCCGAACGCGACTCAATGTACGGAATGCCGCGCCCGTCATAAGCGACTGTCGCCGAATTGCTCAAGCCGCCGACGCTGAAGCGACCATCGAGTTCGGGCAGCGGGCGCTTTACGGTCCAAATGCCGAGAACGGGCAGCGCTATTACAAGCAGTGCCGCGAGCGATGCAGTTACCAGGTGTCGCTTCATCAAGGACAAGGATTATAGAATCTAAATCCACAGGCTGAGCCAGTGAAAGTCTAATTGAAATCGCGCTTGCTGTGTTGAAGTTGGTTGCTCATGTGAACTGCAATTTCGCGAGTAACACAGATACAACCGACCAGTTGTAAAGAAGATATCGTATGCCAAATTCAGGCGATCGCCTGAGGAACATGAACGGCTTATGAGGAATCGCTCTTCACAGATTGTCGCTATATGCGGCGGCTCGGGCTCCGGCAAGTCCACGCTGGCGCATAAATTCGTCGGTGCGGCCGTTATCGCCACTGATAGTTTCTACCGCGATTTGACCGAGCTGCAGCCGAAAGCAGACGGCACTTATGATTTCGATCACCCTACCTCCGTCGATCTCGAAGCATGCGCTGAAGCGGTTCTCAAGTTGGCGGAGTCCGAGGATGCGATAATTCCGGTCTACGACATGCGAACTTGCAGCCGCGTCGGGACGAAGCTGGTGCCTGCGCCCAAAAATAAGATCGTCGTAGTCGAAGGGATTTTCGCTTTCCATGCGCCACTTAGCGACATTGCCACCTTACGCATCTTTATCGACACCCCTGTCGACCAGCGAATGGCGCGCCGACTGCGCCGCGACGTCGAGCGCGGACGCTCGACACTCGAGACTATCCGCCATAGCCTCAACGTCGAAGAGGCATACACGCGATACGTCGAACCGATGCGTCACCTCGCCGACCTCATTCTCATGGGCGAAGAAATGCGCGGCGGCTTTATTCTTTAACGGCGGTAATGATGGCTAGGGAAAACGCCACCACGCCGGCTCCGCAGAGCGGGCTTGCGCCCGCCGGTACAGAAGAGCGCGGACATCCTGTGCGCACGGATCTGGAGACGACATCGTCGTCCCACAGTTCTTGGTCGCGAGACCTGCTCTTCCTGTGCTTCGCTTTCGTTTTTGTGCGTTTGCCGTTCATGTTCACCGTGCCGATGGTCGAGGCGCCCGACGAATTCGCGCACTACTGGGTGATTCGTTTCATCAAGGAGCATTGGCGACTGCCTTCCGCAACTGAAGTCGCAGCCGGCAGCGCATCAGCGGTTTACGGTAGCCTGCCTCAATTGGGGTATCTGCCTCACCTGGCTGTCAGTGCGCTGAGCAGCCCTCAGACTCTTCCGCTCTACGAGCGCTTCGGTAGCCTGCTCGGCGGACTAGTACTCCTTTATTCCGCGTATCACATCGGCAAAGAGCTTTTTCCGAACAAGCGGCTGCTGCAGATGGCACTGCCTGCGGTGCTGATTTTTCATCCGCAACTTGCTTTCCTTCACGCCTATGCCAACAATGATTCCACATCGTCTGCATTAAGCGGCGTCCTGTTGCTGTTGACGCTTCGCAGCATAAGACGCGGTATCACAGTGCAACGCTCTTTACTGGTCGGCTTGCTGCTCGGTTGGTTGGCTTTGAGCAAATATTCTGGATTGGCGGTGGTGCCTGCAGTAGCATTTGGATTGATTGCCGCTGCTGCCATGGAACGCACGCCACTGCCACGTTTGATGGCCGCCGTGACTGCATGCATAGGCGCTTGCGCCGTCACTTGCGGGTGGTGGTTTGTGCGCAATGTTCACGAATTCGCCGGCGATATGCTCGGCACTAAAACCATGTTTACTTCGTGGGCGCTTACCTTCCACAAAGATCTTCATTACTATGAGCCGCCATCCCACATCATCAAATCATTGCGTTGGTGGCGCATGATGTTCTACAGCTATTGGGCGATGTTCGGATACATGACGAAGTACATTTGGCGGCCGGCATATTTGACTTATGTTGGCTACTTGATTGCGTCGGTGGCCGGTTTGCTTTTGACAGTTGTGCAGCCTGGTAGGCTGCGCTCCGCGACGACCGCGCGCTCGATTGTAGGCTGGTGCTGTATGGCGCTGACGATCGTGGCCAACCTTTGCGCGATGATCTGGGCTTCCACCGGTAACCTCGGCGGTCCGCAGGGGCGATATTTGTTCACTTCCGAAGTTCCGATAGCGGCGCTGATGCTGCTTGGTCTCTATAAGTTGGGCGGCAAGCACGGCAGCAAAGTCGTCTTCTCCTTCGTTGTGTTCAACATGGCAGTTTGTTTCGGATCGCTCGTAATGCTCTGCCGCTTATACGGGTTTCACGCGACGCCCTTGCAATAGCGGGTTCACGCCCGCCGCTACAGAGAAACTCGTACCAGCCTGCCGGGCTACTGAGCCGCCGGTTCGGCTGCGCCATTGATTCGTTTGTGGAGGCAGGGACGACAATAAATCGGCTTGTGTCCTTTTGGTTCAAAGGGAACCTTCACGACCACCGAGCAAACGCAACAGACCGCGACTGCCAGCGTCACCGGTGCCTCACCAAGCTGTGCTTTGCGCCAGTTTTTGAGTTCTAGCCGGCAGCCGGAACACCGTTTTGGTTGATGCACCAATCCGCGTTCAACGAAGAAGCGCTGCTCTTCGGCACTGAACACAAAAGGTGATCCACATTCACAGCAGCACAAGCTTTTATCTGCGTACATTTGATTCACCCGCACGCCGAGATTGTATGCTTTACGTATACCTTTGCTTTGTGATAGCGCCGTGATCGGTACGTGTGCCGCTCGTGCAGATGTCGGGTAAAATTTTCCCCAGACCAACCTATGCTCTAAAGGTCGCTTCCGGACGCTGCTTCCGCTTTCGGTGCAGATGCGAACGCATCGTTTGACCTGCGGCCTGCAGCTTCAGCAGCGCCAGGGATGGGTGCGCCGGCTGGTTCGAGGCTTTCTTCGGTGTTGGCAGCCTGGGCGGCGCGATGCGCCGTCCCTCCGTTCGTACTCTGGTGCGCCGCCGCGACGTTGCCGCCCGTTCGCGCGCGCACGGCATTGGCCGCTTCTTTGTCCCCGTGCGCTTCATATAGGTCGGCGAGCTTGTCTATGTCTTCGGCAATCTCCGGGCTGTCTTTGCCCAGCACGGATTCCTTTATAGCGACTGCGCGTTTGTAAGTATCGACTGCTTCCTCGTACCTGTTCTCATAACGGTATTTTTCCGCCAAGGCATCCAGCGTTTTATACAGCGCATCGCTAACCATTTCTTTGTCTTCGCTGGGTGAGCTTTTCGCTATCGATGTGAGCGCTGATGCCGTACCTTCGCTGGCGAAGATAGAAGCGACCTTAGCGGCGAGTTTTGCATTGCCGAGAGAACTCATGGCCAAAATCGCCGCTCGTTTGCTCTTCTCGTCTCCCACCAGATGTGGAAGAAAGCGCTCGATGGTTTGAATTTCCTGGACCTTCAATTGTTGCTGGTTATAAGAATAGGTGAAATAAGCTCCGGTGAGAGCAATAATTGCTGCCGATAACATCGGAGCCAATGCGGCCATGCGGTCCCAAATGTCTTTTTTGCCGGTAGTTTGCTGGCTGCGTACCTGCGCCACGAGCTCATTGTGACGTTCGTTAAGTTGGGCGAACATCTCTTGCTGATGCCGTGTCAATTCTTCCAATGATTGCCCGTGCTGCTGGACAAGCCGCTCCAGCAGGGCATTTGTGCTGTTCTCTATCATCGTGTGCTCCCAGCACTTTCGTGCTTCGAGCTCAATAGTAGATCAACATGGTCCGTTTCGAACGGCGCAGGCTGTCGAATTTACCAAAGGTTTGCATTTAACCTCTAGTTTACAGTTTCTGAACAATCCGCTTGCATTAGGCACCGCGCACGGTGCTAACTCGGCGTGAATTGGTTGAGGTCGTAAATGCCGATTTGCTTTTCCAGGTCAGCGACTTGCGCTACGACGCCTTCGAAGCCTTCCTTGCCGAATAATTTGTGCTCGAGATCTTCGAATTTTTCGCCGATCTCATCCATCTCGCGTTCGCTCACGATTTTACGGAATGTAGGAAAAACAACCGTATCCTCGCGAGCTTCGTGTGGTCTGTACATGCGAACAAAAGCATTTAGCGCGGCGCCCAGCTTCTGTCTGTTTTCCCCCATCACTTTGTCGGACTCGGTCATCGCCAAAATATTCGCCGTCACTTTGCGTCCCGCTGCGTGCTGCTGTCGCAGCGTAGCGACGAGGTCCGTCAGTTTGCCCGCCTTCTCCAATCGAGGGAAAATATCTCCTTCCTCGGACTTCTCGTGATAGTTTTCGATGAATTCGCGAATGTGTCCTGCCGCTTTGACGATCACTTCGCGCGGGAAGTGTTGATTGCCGCTAAGCCTGTTCGCGGCATCATCATAAATCAGCAGTATCCGATTAAGGACGCCGTGTTCGCGCATCAAATCTTCAGTAGGAGTGACATCGCCTTCGTCCGATCCAGCGTGAGGATTCGTGCCCGCTGATTTCGGCGTTTTTTCCGCCGCCGGAGTGTCCAGGCTGGCGAAACCTCCTGCGGAAATCGCTAATGCGGATGTGAGAAACGCCCGGCGGGTCTTATCCATTTGTACGCTCCAAAGATGCACGCGAACCATAACGCTCGGCGCATTCTATCAGCTCGAAAACAAAAATGTCGTTACCGGCGCCTTTTCGTTATTGCCAACAAAGAATTATTGGCAAGTGCAAGGCATCTGATTTCTGGATGACGGCTGTTAAGCCAAGCACTAATACGAGAATCACAACGATACGCTTAAATGCATGTTGGGGAATATGGCGGAGAATTCCTACGCCCATAAACGTCCCGCACAGCACTGCGACGGAGCAGGCGGCAATCAAAGGCCATATCTTTAGAAGTGCCGCTGCGTCGTTGTAGATGTAGATTGGCACGCGCGCTATATCTGACATGACACCAATGGCGGTTACGGTCGCGACAAACGCGTCTCTATCTATTTCATAGAGTCCGAGCAATGATGCGGCTTGAACTCCGCCGTGATTGCCCACTAACCCGCCTAGAGTCCCTGAAATGCAGCCGGCGACCCACGAGGCTCCTTTAGTCAGGTGAATGTGATGGTGCCATTTGGTGCACGCGCTCGCGACGGCCAACACCAACACTGAAACGAAAATGACGGTGAGGATGAAGCCGTCGATGCAATTATGCAAGCAAGCGCCAGCCATACTGCCGACCGCCGACATGACGCCGAAGGTGCCGAGAATTTTGTAATTGATTTTGCTGCGGAGCATCCAGCAGCGCATCGAAATACCGAAGAAGTGCGGGATGGCGACAGCCGCCACCGCAAGTTTGGTGCCGAGCGCCAATGCTGCCACCGGAGTCAACAAACTGCCGATTCCAAAACCGGCCACCGCAGAGACAGCGGCGGAAAGGCAGGCAACGGCAATTATCAGGGCATCAATATTCATGTTCCGGCTCGGTATCCTTGAATCCTATTTCCGATTTCAGGCGACACCGTATGTGACACCATTATCGGCAAGTGCACTGGTAGCAAATCGTCTGGCTGACACGAATATGCCTCACCCGGAACAACCACCAGCGCAGGTGTTGCTACTAAAGATACCCTTGCCAGGAGGTTTAAAACTGTCTTCAATTGGCGACATGTCTCTTCGACAGTGCAGTCGACGTGTAGTACTAAAATCGCTCAGGAAAGCTGACGAATGATCGTAGCCGCTAGGCTGCTGTTCAAAAGGCATGCACCAGATTGATGCTCGAGACCCCGTTGTCCTTTTGTACCTGTATCTGCACCGGGAAAAGGTCTTTGATTTCAGCGATGTGAGTCACAATCAAAATGCGCGCGAAATCGTTGCGAATGGCATTGATGGCGTTCACCAGCCTGCCTCGGCTGGCTTCGTCCTGCGACCCGAAGCCCTCATCGATAATCAGGCTTTGTAATTTGGCGCCTGCGCGACGGGCGAGCAATCGCGACAGGGCAAGGCGAATCGCGAAATTAATTTTGAATGCTTCCCCACCACTATAAAGTTCGTACGCGCGTGTGCCGACTTGATCGGCAATGACGATCTCCAGGGTTTCCGTGATGTTTCCCTGCTTTGTACGCTGCTGGGTGATAAGCGCCACGTGCATTTGATTTTCCGAAAGTCGCGCCAGTATGCGATTCGCTTCTGACTCAATTTCCGGAACCGCATTTTCGATAATTACGGCCTGGATGCCTTTTTTGCCGAATGCCTCCGCAAGAACCATGTAGTCATTTGTCTCGGCGATTAATGCGGTCAATTGCGATTGCTTTTGTTCGAACGTGGCGAGCTGTTGCTCGAGCTGCTGCAACTGCGATTCAAGAAGGATGGCTTCTCGCTCGAATTGCTGTAATTCCGTATCTGTGCCGTCGAGATCTTTCTCTGCCTCAGTGCAACGGCGTTCAACTTCGGGCAAATCGGCGACGCGAGCCGACCAGGCCGCGATGCTTTGTCCTAGCTCGGCGCACTGGCTCTTGCGCGAGGCAATTTTCTCCGTCAACAACGCCAGCTCTGTAGCTAGGGCAGGTTTTTCGGCTATAGCGTGGTCGATGTCTTTCAATTTGTCGACCAGCGGCAACAATTTTGCCAGCTCTTGCTTCAATCGCTGGTGCTCCGCCCGGTCGTACGGAAATTGCGCCAGCTCTTCGTCCAATTGGTGAATTTCCGCTCGTTCGTTTGGCGCGTAGTCCTGGTCGGACAAACTTTTCTGCACTGCTTCAATCTTTGCCGACGTAATTGGAATCTGGACATTCAAATTCGTCACGTCGGTTGCATCGCGACGCAGTTGTTGGTGACGCACCTCCACGTGGCGCAATGCTCGAATTTGCGCCTGCAGGCTGGAATAGATTACCGGGTCGAATTCCAACTTGTGCAGTTCGGCTTTTATGCTGATCAGACTTTCGCGTTCGACCTCGGCATAATTTTGCGATTCTAGCTTCGCCTGCAACTGCGCGATTTCGCTCTCCAACTTCTGGTATGTTTCGTCGGCTCGCTCTAGTGCAGCTTTACGCGCGTTGAATTCACCAATTCGAATGTCGAGCGCCTTGCGTTCGTTGAGTTTTCGCTTGAGCTCGCTATAGCGCTGTCGCAAATCCGATCGTTTTTGATCGAAGGCAAGTTTTTTCGTCTCCAGCTCGTTGATTTGCGTATCGATTTGCTCGTGTGATTGCTGGTAGCGTGCCAGCACGGCAGCGCGATCGACTATGGGTGCAGCGCACAGAGGGCACATCGAGAGTGATTTTGCATCCTTCAGCTCTTTGCACTTGTGATTGTTGTCGGACTGCTGTTTGTGCAATTGCGCAATTTCAGCATCAACGGTGTCGATTTCTTGTTTGACCTTGAGCCCTTGTTGTTCTACATGCTCAAATTCCACTTCGGCGGCGTCGAGGAGTTGTTGGTCGCGCTCTAGCTGCGCAGCTTCATTTTGCAATCCGGAACGACCGTCGATGAGTGTTTTCAATTCGGACAGCTGCTGTTGTTTTTGCCCGAGCTGCGCTTCAAGGTAGAAACGCAATTCAACGATGGTAGTGTGCAATTGCTCGGCGCGAGCACTGAGCTGGACGAATGCTTCTTGCTTCTGCGCCATTTCGGCTTCTTGTCTAACAAGCTCTTTGTACTTGCTGTGTTCGGCATCGAGCTTCTCGCGTCCGGCCAATTGCGTCTCCAGCTTTTGCCGCGCGGAAGTCTGAGATTCGAGCTGAAGCTGAAGATGCTCGAGTTCGACTTCCATTCGTCCGCGCGTCGCAGCCAATGATGATTTCAACTCTAAGCGTCGCGTATCAAGCTCGACTCGGGCGAGACTAATCTCGTCGAGTTGCTCCACTCTACGCCGCAACTCCTTGAACCGCATGGCTGCGTTTTCCGCATCATCCATGGTGGCAAGTAGCACTTCGATGGCATTCCGCCGATCGACCAACTTGGACTTCACGCTTTCCATGGAGGTGAGTTCGTCTGCGATATCCGCCAATCGCTGTCGGCTTGGCTCTAACTGCGATTGCAAGTTGGAAAGCTCACTAATTTGCTTCAGAAACTTTTGTACGGCGGCAGCTTGCGCAGCACGCTGTGAACGTTGATGCTCTAGCCTCGCTATCGCCGATTGCCACTTTTCGCGGGTGGCTGAGAGTCGCGATGCGACATCATCGCGGTCGGACAGACTGTTCTCAA
>DATNQY010000282.1:0-19897 GCA_036703785.1 Candidatus Obscuribacterales bacterium | reverse complement strand
TAGAAGTGGCCACCGGTTCGCTCGGACACGGACTTTCCATCGGCGTCGGAA
Source organism: Candidatus Obscuribacterales bacterium (assembly GCA_036703785.1). Classification (GTDB taxonomy): domain Bacteria; phylum Cyanobacteriota; class Vampirovibrionia; order Obscuribacterales; family Obscuribacteraceae; genus JADYXS01. The sequence continues at coordinate 19,846 of DATNQY010000282.1, read as the reverse complement.
TGGCATTGGCCGCGAAGATAAATCGGCAACACTATCGTGTGTACGTCGTAATGAGTGATGGAGAGTGTAATGAGGGGTCCGTATGGGAGGCCGCCATGATGGCACCGGCCCATCGACTCGGCAATCTGGTTGCCATAGTTGATTTTAATAAGTGGCAAGCAACGGGCCGTAGTGAGGAGATCTTGGCGCTCTCATCGCTGAAGGACAAATTTACCGCTTTCGGCTGGAATTCTTTCGACGTGAACGGACATAGTGTCGAGGCGCTATTGACGGTTTTGCGGGGCTCAATCGATTCGGACAAACCAACCGCAATCATCGCGCACACCATCAAGGGCAAAGGAATTTCCTTCATGGAGGACGACAACAACTGGCACTACCGAATTCCCAATGATGAGGAGTTACGCGCCGGCAGGAAGGAGCTTGGACTGCTATGAGAAATGCATTTGCAGCCGAAGTTACCGAAATGGCGCAGCGCGATAAACAGGTTGTGCTCTTGTCGGGCGACATCGGCAACCGACTGTTCGATCAATATAAGGAAGTTGCTCCCGACCGATTTATTAACTGCGGCGTGGCTGAAGCCAATATGATCAGCGTCGCTGCCGGATTATCGTTTTGCGGACTACGTCCGATTGCCTACACGATTGCCCCATTTATTACCTCGAGATGTTTCGAGCAGATAAAGGTGGACGTCTGCTACCATCGCGCGCCTGTCATTATCGTAGGAACAGGTGCCGGGCTCAGCTATGCCTCGCTTGGGTCGACTCATCATTCATTTGAAGACATAGCCATCATGCGGGTGCTTCCCGAGATGACCGTAATGTGTCCTGCCGACCGCCGCGAAGTGAGACTTGCCCTCCGGCAGGCACTCGCTCATGATGGACCAGTTTATATACGTATCGGAAAGAAAGGCGAGCCTGATGTTCACGCCTGCGATCCCGAGCTGGCAATCGGACGGGGCATCGTTTTGCGAAAAGGAAAGGACGTTTGTTTCCTTAGCACCGGCAATATGCTCGCCGTTGCAGTCGAGTGTGCTGAGCAATTGCAGGCTCATGGGGTGTCTGCCGGCGTAATTAGCTGTCCAACAGTGAAGCCTCTGGACGAACATCTGCTCTCCCAGCTATTCGCCGAATTGCCATTGGTGTGCACGCTTGAAGAGCACTCGATTATAGGCGGGTTCGGTGCAGCCGTCGCTGAGTGGAGCAAGCGCCATAGCGACTCAGGCGCCGGACTCTTATCATTTGGCATTGCAGATGAGTTTATGCATGAAACCGGCGATCAAGAACATGCTCGCCGGCAATTTGGACTGACCGCTCCGCAGGTGGTGGCGCGGGTACTATCGACTTTGAGCACGCAATCGGGAGAACGTTCATGAAGACATTGGCTGCCGTTTTGGTAGAAACCGGAAAACCGCTCGTCTTGGAAGAGATTGAGATCCCCGCGCTGATGAAGGGGCAGGTTCTCGTCGAGATCACCTTTAGCGGCGTCTGCCATACTCAACTGGGTGAAGTGCGCGGAAAGCGCGGTGCCGACAAATATCTGCCGCATTGCCTCGGCCACGAAGGCAGCGGAGTCGTGGTGGAAACCGGTCCGGAAGTAACCAAGGTAAAATCCGGCGATCGCGTTTTGCTTTCCTGGATGAAAGGCTCTGGCGCCGATGCACCGGGCGCAATTTACAAATCCTCGAGAGGCTCAATCAATTCCGGTTCTATAACGACTTTCAGCAAATATTCGGTTATCAGCGAAAACAGGCTATCGCCTCTTCCGGAAGGTATCACCGCGCGCGAGGCGACAATTTTTGGGTGCGCTGTTCCGACCGGCATGGGCGCTGTGATTAATACCGCGCAAGCGAGGGCGGGACAATCGGCAGTGATCTTTGGAGCGGGAGGCATCGGTCTGTGCGCCATCGCCGGTGCGGTCATCGCCGGCTGCAGCAAGGTCGTCGCCGTCGACATCAAGGCTAGCAAGTTGGCGGTCGCGAGAACTATGGGAGCAACTCACTGCGTCGAATCGAACGGAAATGATCTACTGGCTGATTTGAGGAGCATTTCTGAGGGCGGATTCGACATAGCTATTGAGGCAAGCGGGCAGACCGAACCTATGGCGCAAGCGCTTGCAGCCGTGCGGGATCGCGGCGGAGTAGCCGTGGTGCTCGGCAACGCACGTTTTGGCGACAGGCTGATGATCGATCCTCGCGAGCTCAATCATGGCAAGCAGTTGCGCGGTTCGTGGGGTGGTGACAACAAGCCTGATCAGGATTTCCCACGTTACTTCGGTCTTTATGCCTCCGGCAAGCTCAAGCTGGATCCGCTTCTGGCACGCACCTACTCGCTGCAACAAATCAACGAGTCGCTGAACGACTTGGAAAGCGGTAGCGTAGTCAGACCAATTATCGACATGTCATTGAATTGATACCCATGTTGGACCCCGCTAGAGAAAAAGCATCCCGCATCTTGCTGGAAAAAATTGGAGTCGGCTCCGACTTCACTGTTGAGCACCTGCCGGGCGGCAGGAACAACCGCGTACTTAAGATTATTGAGGGCGAAGGCGACAAAGCCGTAATTCTGAAAGAGTATTTCAGGCACCCTGCAGACTTGCGTGATCGCTGCAAAGCTGAGTTTGATTTTCTTCGGTTCGCTTGGAATTCGGGAACAAATTGTGTGCCCGAACCGCTGGCGTGCGATCTCGAGAATGGCCTGGCAATATATGCCTTTGTCGCAGGACGACGCCTGCACGCCGGCGACATTACCATGGATCGAATCGATGAGGCGGCGGAATTTTTTCACGCGATCAACAACTCGGCGGGCATTTCTCGTCCCAATTTAGGTAATGCCTCTGAGGCGTGTTTCAGCATCGCTTCGCATCTCGCTTGTACTGAGCGACGAGTGCAGGCGCTTGTTGCGGCCTGCAGTCAAGAAATGAATGCGGAGGTGCGCAGCTTTGTCCAGTCGAAGATGGTGCCCCTTTGGAATTCGCTTCGCATTGATGTGGAATGGCAATGCGAAACGTTGCAAGTTCCTTTAGCCGAGGAAATTAATAGCGCAAAAAGACGAATTTCTCCTTCCGACTTCGGGTTTCACAATACAATCAAGATGACCGACGGACGACTCTGCTTCCTTGACTTTGAGTATGCCGGCTGGGACGACATCGCCAAAACCGTTTGCGATTTTTTTCTGCAACCGGTCTTTCCAATGCCTGAGCAGTATTTTCAAAAAGTTGCAGACAAGCTCCTCGGCGGAAGCGACGATAACACCTATCAAATGAATCGCGTCAAGATCCTCTTGCCTGTTCATCAGATGAAATGGTGCTGCATCATGCTCAATGATTTTTTACCGCTGGGCAACGCTCGAAGGAAATTTTCCCTTGCAGAGGACGGCGAGTCAGAGCGCAAGGCCCATCAGCTCGCTCTAGCAAGAGCAGCTTTTCACAAGATCGGATACCTGACCGAAGCAGTCACATATTGAGGAGTGATCATGACACACGTCGATTTTCTCACCAAGGTTCATACCAGCACCAAACGCGACTATCTGGCCAGGGTCAACGACTACCCGAAGGCTCAGGCCGCGACATTAGCGAAGAAGTTCGATCTGGACTACTGGGATGGCAGCCGCCATACCGGCTATGGTGGCTACAAATACGACGGTCGGTGGCGTTCCGTAGCGGAATCTGTGGCAGCGCACTACGGACTCACCTCTGGAAGCAGCGTGTTGGATGTCGGTTGCGGAAAGGGTTTTTTGCTGTACGAATTGACGCAAGTAGTGCCCGGTATCGTCGTCGCCGGTATAGACATTTCAAGTTATGCGATCGAAAACTCGAAGGAAGAGGTGCGTCCTTTTCTGAAAGTCGGCAACGCCACCGCTCTGCCTTATCCAGACAAGTCGTTTGATCTGGTGTTCTCCAACACGACGCTGCATAATCTGTATTGCTTCGACCTCTACAAGGCGCTTAAAGAGATCGAGAGAGTCGGCAGGAAAAACAAATACATCTGTGTAGAGTCTTATAGAAACGAGGAAGAGAAAGCAAACCTCCTTTATTGGCAGCTCACCTGCGAGATGTTCTGCACGCCTGAGGAATGGCGCTGGTGGTTCGAGCATTGTGGGTACACGGGCGACTATTCGTTTATTTTCTTTGAGTAGACGCGATGAAACCAACTGTTCTCATCGTCGGTGGTGACAGCACAATCGGTGACGCGCTGATACCCTGCGTTGAGCGCGCCGGGCACACAGTCGTCGCAACGACCCGGCGAGAGACTCCAGGTTCGATCAGCCTCGATCTGTCTTCGGACACCTGGCGCATCCCGGATGACGTGTCGGTTGCATTTATGCTGGCCGGGGAGACTTCGCTGCAAAACTGCGAGGCTAACCGTGCAGAGACGCACAATATAAATGTCACGCGCACCATCGCTCTGACAAGGCAACTGGTCCAAGCCGGCAGCAAGATTGTATTTATTTCGAGCAATCTCGTATTTGACGGTAGCGTTCCTCATCGCAAATCTGAAGACATGACCTGTCCGACTACAGAGTACGGACGACAAAAGGCGGAGACCGAACGGGCGCTGCTTGAACTCGGTGCAACAATTGTCAGAATGACAAAGGTGCTCAGCCCGGATAAGGGATTACTCGTTGATTGGATGCGAGCGCTGGCAAAGGCACAAGAGATTCGTCCCTTTTCAAATGTTGTGTTGGCGCCGATTCCGCTTAGCTTCGTAGTTGAATTGCTGGCACGTGTAGTCGAGTACAAAGGTGGTGGCATCATTCAACTGTCCGGCAATGAAGACATAAGTTATGCAGCCGCGATAAAGCATCTCGCCCAACGAATGGGAATAGATGAAACATTGGTTGTGCCATCCGTCGCACCGCACGAAGCAATGGCGAACATACCCAAATACACCACGCTTGACGTGCGCGCCCTGAAAGAATGGTTTGGACTGGAGGCACCCGACGTCTGGACCACCCTTGATAGTATGCTTCCGGAACCGGCGTCTCGGCGAGCGGCTATCTTTTGACCACGAGTCCCTGCCCGGTCGGAAGTTCGAGAACTGAATATCCGCGGTCGGCGAAGAATTGGTCTTCCGCTTCTTTTTGCCGTCGGAACTGATGCCAGCCATAATCATCAAGGACTAGCGCCGCACCGCTGACCAGCCTGTCAAAAAGCATCTCCAAGCATCCCAGCTCGGCGCGTGGCGAGTTGAGGTCTACGTGCAGATATGCAATTCGACTTGGTGCCGTCTCAAACAATGCGTCAGGTATCACGCCTCGAATGACGCGCACATTCGACATGTTCTCGAAACGTTTTACAACTGATGGATAGATGCTTTCATCGCTGTATACGTTCTGCGCGAAATCGAGGAAGCCCGGATTGTCCGGAAAATCATCCGCCGAAGAATAATCCGCAGAGAATCCGGCAAAAGTATCGTATAGATAGAACGTTCGCTCAAGCTCAGCGAAGTTTATAAGTTGAGTAACCACCCACGACATGTCACCCTTGAAGACACCGCATTCGACAAAATCACCATCAAGTTTCAAGGCGTTCTGCGCGGCCCAGACCAGAGTATGCAATCGCCAGGCGATGGTGTGCGGCGAATCGTATTGATCGTAGATGTGAGAACCGCGTATGGAGTCATAAGCCTCTCGAAACCGTTCATCCTGCAGAAAACCGGCGCTTTTGTCCAGGGTCATCATTCTGTCGCCCCAAAACACACGTCCGTGGTTTTTCTCGAATTCGTCGAGGATTCGTGCCGGTTCGTTGGATACGCCCACGGACATTACTGCACGGCTCCGGCACAAGCCGGCAACAGTTTTTCCATCTGTTGCATCGCCTTGATATTAGAATAACGCGGATCGCTCATTGAGTTCGGCAATCTGTTTTGCTCGAATGCGTCGACAAGGTCATGCACTGCTTGCTCGATGGTGCGTTTGGGAACGAAGCCGAGCTCTTCTCTTATCTTGTCCGAACAGATGCGATAGGACCGAATGTCGGCCGACGGTACAACTTCAAATTCCAGCGACTTACGATCCGGCAATCTGGTCCTAACCACCTGAGCTACAATCTCGGCCAATTCGCGCACGGTATGATTTTGATATCCCGCATTGAAAGACTTGCCGGCAATGAGCGATTCTTCCGCCACGAGCAATTGAACGTAAAGATCGACCATATCCTGGATATGGATGTTCGGACGCATTTGGCCGCCGCCGTAGACGGTGATCTTCCCGTCGTTCACCGCATGATTAGTGAGGATATTGACCGTAAGATCAAGTCGTTGTCTTGATGAGTAACCGCAGACGGTTGCGGGACGAATCGCAACGGTAGTGAACTCGGGCGATTGAAACTCAAACAAAATCGGCTCACACAATCCCTTGTACTTGTTGTAGTCGGTCACAGGGACGAGCGGATGATCCTCTGTAACGCTATCCGCTTCGCTCAGTCCGTAGACGCTCGATGTTGATGCATAAATGAATCGGCGCACACCGTTTTCTTTGCATATGGAAACGAGCGGTCGGAAGCATTCGTAATTGATTGACTTGCTGAGCTCCGGATTTAGCTCGAAGCAGGGGTCATTCGATATGCACGCCAGATGAATAACGCTATCGCAACCGCGAACGCTTTTCGCCAGCAGTTTTGCATCACGGATGTCGCCCTTGATTTGCTCGAGATTCGGATGTCCCTTCACGTGGTCGAGCACATGGTCGCCAAACAAATACAAATCGAGGATTCTTACTCGATAGCCTTCTTCGAGTAAGCGTGGCACCAGGGCGCAGCCGACATAACCTGCTCCGCCGGTCACAAAAACTGTCCTCTGCTCCTTCACGCCTCTGACCTCCCTTTGTCGCGCAGGCTATCGCTGAGATAATGAATTAGTGTCATGTGTGCGACTTCTACGAGTCCGTATTGATCGCAGTTGACGTAGAAGTTCAGATCACCTTCAGCTACAAGCGGAGCGTGCGGATCAAAACCAGCGAATGTTATGACATGGCAGCCCGTTTGCTTTGCTGCCCGCACGGCATCAATGATGTTTGGTGATCGTCCCGAGCTGCTGATGGCAATGAGAATATCGCCTGGTTCCGCGAACATCTCGATCGCTTTGGAGAAGACCTTATCGTACCCAAAATCATTGCCGAGGCACGTCAGTTGAGCAGCGTCGTTAAATGAAATTGCACGAATTCCAGCCGCCTTCCACAGATCGAGTGCCTGGTGACTGGCGATCGCAGCGCTGCCACCGTTACCGATGAGCATAACCTTCTTGCCGGTCGCTTGCACATCCCACATCGAAGCCATCGCTTCGTGCATCGCCACGTCCAGCGACAGTCGCGTTTTAGAAGCGGTGGTGGCAGTTGTAGAGATGAGCAACTCGTGGAGTTTGGCAAAATACGCAGCAGCCAGACCTCCCGATACGGACGGGGCAGTGGCTTGTGCGTATGTTCCAAAGATTGTCTCAGCGATAGCCATGCAATCTCCTATTTTAAGAGCGACGTTAGGAACTTCCATAGCCCTGCGCGGCTAATGGATTCTCTGTGACCGATTGTAGCAACTGCTTGCGCACCGACAGCGTTTCCGATGAAGGAGAGAATTTCCATCGGCGCATCAAGAGCAGCGAGCATGCTTGTTACCGACAAGAAGGCATCACCGGCACCCATTCTGTCTACTACGTGTCCGGCCAGTGCCGGTGTCTCAACAAAGCCCTGACCAGCTCGGTATGCGATGCTACCTGATTTGCCTCTGGTCACCACAACTTTCGAGCAAGACAAGTCGTCCGAGAGTTTAGCAACAATCTCATTTAGATCGCTGCTGCGGTCCCTCATCTCAAGCCGAGCCTCGTCTTGCGTGATGCACACGTAGTCCGCTTTTGGATATTTGAATATTGTTTGATAGCCCAAATTGCCTGCGTTGGACTGCGTGTTCACGGCGAGGAATTTCGCCTTTTCTGCAACCACGCGAGCTGCTTCCGTGGTCATCATGCTGTGTCCAAAATCGACGACCACCACAACATCATATTGGGGCACGACTTCTTCCAAGAGAGCGCACAGCTTCATGTTGTCGGAACGATCGAGCGGTGCATCGTTGATCGTGTACACCTCAAACATCTTCGTAAAGAAATAGTCTTCTATGAAGCGTTTCTTGGCGATTGTCGGGGAGTTGCTGCGGACAAGCAAGTGCGAGTAAATCGTGTCACGCAGGCTCGATTTCACAAAGTCATCGTGCGTGTCGCGGTCACCGACGAGAGAAACGAGTCCCACGTTGTCCGAGAAGGCGGATACGTTATTCGCCACAGCCAAAATGCCCCCGGCAAATCGCTCGGAGGATGTTTCCTTCACGGCGATTATCGGCTCTTTGGATGATTTGCCGATGGCCTGACAGTAGGTATACTCATCGATAATCGCTTCACCGACAGCGAGAACCTTCAGCGGTCTCATCAGCTCGAGATAGCGCAGTACGTCATCCGAAGAATAGCGGCGCGTGAAGCCGTCAAGATAGCTGGTCACCTCAGAAGAAAACACCGGGACGTGCTTGTTGATCAGTGTAGACGAGCTGAACACAATGTCGTCGGTGAACACAATCTTTCCGCCAACTGATTCGACGGCTTTTTGCTCTAGCGTGATGCCACCGGTGACATCCTTATCGGCATCTTTATAGTCGGCGCCTTTGACGTAAAAGTGAGGTTTTAGCAGACCGATGAGTTCGATAGACATTGGCTGATCATTAATCGCCACATAATCGATGCAGCTGAGAGCGGCGAGGGATTCGGCGCGCAAGGCTTCTGAAAAGGCCGGACGATGCGGGCCTTTGTTGACGAACCGATCAGGCGTAAGCGTCACAACCAGAATATCGCCGTGCTGCTTTGCGCTTTCAAAATGCCGGATGTGCCCCACGTGAAGGAGGTCGAATACCCCGTGGCAGAGCACTACGCGCGACCCATTTGCGCGATGTCCGGTGAGAATCGCAGCCAGATCCGCCAGTGTTTTTATTTTGCTGCGAGTGGAGGGCGCTCCCGCGTGCGCAGTAATTGCCGCTGTTGTTTCGCTGGCCGGACTCATCGCGTTCCAACTGCCTCCGCCGAGCCGAGATAAGCGAACCACTGTTCTGTCGCCTTGTTTATCGACGCTTTGTCCCAAACCGGGGCATCGCGCCAATCGTCGAGGTGTTCGAGCATGGTTGTGACGCCGTCTTCAAATTTTACTTTTGGCTGCCAACGCAGGCGCCCTTGTATTTTGGCAATGTCAGCAAATGTACAATCGGGCTCGCCCGGTCGTTTAGGAATATGGATTACTTCTCCGCCGAGCAGGTTGATGAGCTGATTGATGCTATAGGTGCCTCCGGATCCGACGTTAAAAGCTTCGCCTGTAATGTGCGATTCGGCCGCCACCACAAACGCATCGACAACATCACTGACGAAGGTGAAGTCCCGAGTTTGCGTCCCATCACCAACCACCGTGAAGGGCTTGCCGGCTAGCTTCTGCGCAAGGAAAACACCAAACACGGCACCGTACGCTCCCGTCGTGCGAGCGCGCGGACCATAGACGTTGATCAACCGCAATGAAATGCACGGCAGATGATACACATGGTTCCAGTGCATGACGTAGCACTCAGCAAGATACTTGGTCAGCGCATACGGATATTCGACGCGGATGGGCGCAGTTTCAGGTGTGGGGAATTCTGTTGCCAATCCGTAGCAGGAGGACGAGGCGGTGTTAATAAATCGCTTCACTCCATGCAACCGCGATGATTCTAAAACAGCGACTGTTCCATCCACATTCGCACGATGATAGTCGAGAGGCCGTTCAATTGATGGAACGATGTCGGCCAGTGCAGCCAGGTGAAAAACCCAGTCGACTCCCTCGAAGAATTGATCGATTGTCTGGCGATCTGCAATATCAACATCGTGAACGCTGAGGCGCTGATCTCCGGACAGATGCGCTAGGTTTTTCCTGTGTCCCGTCGAAAAATTGTCGAGGACGATTACCGAGTGATCATCCTGCAACAGTCTGTCGACCAGATGGCTGCCGATGAACCCTGCTCCGCCCGTGACAAGACAACGCTTCGATTCGTTGGACACTTACCGATTCCTGTTGAAAGGATCAATGCTCAGAACGCACTGCGGCAGTACGTTTGGGAAGGCGAATATAGCAAAGGGGACAGACCAGCTACATGATCTACCTTTTATTGATGGCAAGCGGACGATCTTCCGCACTGGCGGCTTTACTCGCAAGAGCTAGAGCAGGAGCCGGCTGCATCTTGATTGAAAGCTTGCTGCGCAGCCAGCGCCGAGTCGGAACTTCAATAAACTGCCAACTGATAAGTCCGAATCCCACGCACATCGTAATTGCCACCGCCAGACGCAACAGATCCGCGACGCCAATCATGAATGAGGTTACAGGCGCAGCCTCCCAGCGCACCGCCATGGCTACGAACATGTGCCACAGGTACATTGAGTATGTCGCTTCGCCCGCGAGTACCATCGGCCAGCACTCAAGGAAGCGCTTGATGAAACTTTCATATCGCGCAAAGAAAAAAATAAGCACAGCCATCATCGGTCCAAAACCAAAGGACATGTGAAAGTCCGTTATTACTCGCAACAGTCCCGCAGCGTTGGGGTTCGAGAACATCACAAAATGAAGCAATGCACAGCTAACCAGAGTGGCTGTCAAGATTGCATGCCCCGTTCGGCGCTCTCCATCTGACACCGGTTTTCTGGCAATGTTCAAATATAGTGATGCGGTTATGCAGCCGAGAATGAATTCGAACACACGCGAGTAAGGCGAGAAATACACCAGCCAGCGGAAAAAGGAATATTGCGATTGCGTCGATGGATCGCCAACCTTGCCGAGGTGCTCCATTGCCCATTGATTCAGAGCGGTTTGATGCAGTGAAAGAAACGTTACAGCCGTACAGATAATCACCGCGCAAACAGCAGCCAATGTCACTCTCGACCGAACGGACGCCATGCGCAGCACGACGAGGCACAGCAGGGGAAAGACGAGGTAGAAGAAACATTCCGTGCTGACAGACCAGGTGATCGGTGGCAGCATCCCAACGTCATAGATAAGTCCGTATCTGCCAAGCGGCACGTAAAACCACGTCTGAATTAGAAGTAGATAATACGGCAGCGCCTGCGAATAGGCACTGGAAAGCGCTGCGTACGCGTAATCGACTATGAATTGATACGCCAGAATGATGGCGTACATTGGATAAATTCTGGCAAAGCGAGCGACCCAAAAGTTGTATGCGGCTTTGAGTCCGTCCCGTCCGATTGATTCTGAATAGTTGTAGTACATAACAAAGCCGCTGAGGACGAAGAACATTGTCATCCCTTCGGCAGCCAGAGACGTGAACTGCGTGTACCACATCGGCGGATTAGGAAAAGGCATTGCCTTGGGCGCAAGATGAGCCACTAGAACAAAGAAGGCGGCGACAAATCGCAGCCCGGTCAAAGATCGTATGGTCGGCTTATCTGCTTGCATCCAGCTGATGATACAGTCTGTTGTAAAATGTCCGACGTTTGCAACGAACAATTGGCGGATGAATCTTACCTCACCTTCTAGTTCTGTGATTGCCGAGACGACGCAGCTCGCAAATTGGCTGCCGGCTTTCTGCCGAGGCGCTGAGTATGCCGAGTTGGTGTGTCACATAGAGCGAACCAAGAAGGCGCTCACAAGCTCCGGAGAGTTGGCGGTGCTGTACGGTCTCATTCAACACCTGCGTCCTCGCCTGAGTCTGGAAATAGGAACATTCTTCGGTCATTCGGCCTATTACATGGCGGAAGCCGTCGTCAATGCCGGGATTGAAGGTAAAGTCGTCACCATTGATCCTTTCGGTGAGCACCGCGTTCCTGAAATTCTTGAAAGTTGGCCGCCGCAATTGAGAGCGGTAACCGAATTCAAGCCTTATAACTCGATGCAGTATTTCCTCGAGATAGAAATCGCGCGCATCCCTAAAGGCGCGGAGTCACCACTCGGACTCGTCTTTGTCGATGGGCATCACAATTTCGAATATGCTCTCTACGACGTCATTCGCGCCGCCGATCACTTGCGCCCCGGTGGTGCAATCGTCATCGATAACATGGAGCAGTACGGTCCGCGGGCTGCGGCGTTGCAATTTTTGGAATGGAATCCGGCATGGCAAATGTATTACGACGGAAGCGTTCTGTCCGGCGATCATCGGGATAAATTGTCCGGCGATGTCTTGTGGTCTGTTCTTATCGCTCCGGAGGGTGTGCAAGTCGGACGCACCGGCGTCAAATTTCACAAGCTTGGAGAGGCGTCGGGGGCGCCTATCAGCGGTATTACTCTTCGTACGAGTCCGACGAAAACTGGTGGCACGCTGCAAGCCGAAATGACCTATTACTGCGTGCCCTGGGACTACCATCGTACCGGAGAGGGGATGTCTCATGCACATTCGACGGCCACCCTGACCGTGGTCGACGGACAGAAAAATGTGCTCGTTGAATTCGAACAGCCATTATCCATCGATGCTAGTGAGCCGGGTGTAAATATTTGGTATCAGCTCGAGTTGAGTTTCGTCGGCAACGACTCAAACGCGCACTTATTGCTAGATGCCAAACGTCCGTTGGTAATCAACTACGCAGCAGGTGTCTAGTTGATTAACCACGCGCGAGCCGAGACTAGTACCACTGCAGAAACCGCTGCAAGCGGCGAGCTGCAGAGAGTCAAGCTGTGTATGCCGGTGTGGGGCGAGCGATACGTTCGTCAATTCCTGGAGTTTGGATTGCCGACTCTGTTGGCTCCAGGGAACTTGCCGGCACTGGCCGAGACTTTGCCTTGTGAATTCGAAATTCTCACAAGCCTGGAGAATGAGTCGTTCATCAAGCAACATCCGGCGTATCGAAAGCTTGCTGAGACATGCCAGACCTCAATTCGATTGATCGATCATTTAATCACCGCACGAAACTATTCAACAACAATCACGCTCGCATACGCTGAGGCGATTCGGGACCTTGGCGCTTCGATGGTCGATACCTGCTTTTTCTTCCTGGTGTCGGATTACATCATGGCCAACGGATCGCTCATGAATGTGCTCAACGCCGTCAGATCCGGATCAAATGCCGTTCTCGTCGGCAACTTCCAGGTCCGCGCCGAAGAGGCGATGCCCTGGCTAACTCAACAACGAGAACGACAGGGCGGTCGTCTGGAATTAGGCTCTCGACAGTTGATGACATGGGCTCTCAAGCATTTGCATCCCGCGACAGTCGCTAATATAGTCAACAACCCACTGTCACACAATAATCACGCTAATAGGCTTTTTTGGCGCGTCGATCCCAACACCCTGTTGGGGCGCTTCTACCTGATGCACATGATTGCAATTCGTCCCGAAGTTGCCGACTTCCAAATCGGAGCGTCGTGTGATTATTCGTTCGTGCCGGAGATGTGTCCCTCGGCAAATATTTCCGTAATCACGGATTCCGATGATTACCTCGTCATCGAAATGCAACCGGAAGGGCACGAGTCCGGATTCCTGCGTGCTGGTCCACTGCTTCCGCGACAACTGGCCCGCAGCCTCAACGAATGGGCTACCGAGCAGCATCGGCGCAATGCACATCACTCCATTGTCTATCACTCGGATGGACTGCCCAAGACGCTGCCCAATTACATCTCACAGGCTGACAAATTCGTTGAAGAAACGCAACGGTATCTCAGCAAAAAGGCAAAGCCATTCAACGGCCACCACTACTGGTTGGGTGCCATTGCAGCCTTTCGCGAGGCGCGCGGCGAAAAGCTGAGTTCTGAGGATTATTTCTGGCTGCACGAAATGACGAGCGCGCCGCACCGGCTGATCGCACGTGCTCGCACTCTCGTTTTTGGAAAGCCGCCATTCGTCTATCCATGGCACGCGCGCTGGCCGGACTACCGGATGGTTGTGGAAACAGTAAAACCGATTCTCGGTGCAACAAACCTCACATTACTGAATGTGTCCGAGTCGCACACACCGTTTACGGTGCAGCTCGCATCGATGGGCGAGCGTGTCGTGCGTGTTGAAACCAGCATGTTTCTGAAAGCCACTGCCAACCGGTGGCAGGCTTGGTCTCGTAATTTTGATACGTGTTTGATAGAGCTATCGGAAGCCGAGCTGCCGATTGCGAAGAAGCTGTTGAAGAAAGTCGGCCCATTGGTTCGAGCTAACGGTGAAATTTGCCTCCTCGTGAACGCGCGGTCACCGTTGAGCGATACGTTGCGTGAATCCGTTGCGCGTCATGCCGATGGACTGGTGTTGTCGGCGTGGCCGGTGGAAAGTATTTTCGTGCCGACGAGCCGTGTGCGTGCGCTGGCGATGAGAATTTCGGCGCGGCTGGGTGACATTGCGCACAAACACCCGTTTTTGGGCGTACCTTTGCTTCTGCTCTTGTTTCTGCCCCTAACGTGCATGACGCTCCTCGGTAATATTATTTCCGCAATTGGAATTCGCAGCGGCAACAAAGCGGCCTCGAGTGTCGTGATGAAACTCCGCGTCAATGGTGATGAGGCAGCGGACGATAGTAGAACCGAGTGCGCAGAGTTGTCCGAGTCTCTCACGCGCGAACCGCAATATGCTCGCTGTCTCGAATTGCAAGACGCAGTCGGACAGACCAGGCTCGGACTGATGACGAATCAAGTCTGGCACGATGATCCGCGGCGGGTCGGCATTGTGCTGGCAAGATACAAATTTGTGGCAAAAATGCTCGCCGGGTTTCGCAGCGTCGGCGAGGTCGGTTGTGGCGATGCATTCGGCAGTCGGATTGTTCAACAGGAAGTCGAAGAGCTCACAGCCTACGATTTCGATCCACTGTTTATCCACGATATTGAAAGCCGTCAAACTGAGAAGTGGCGTCACGCTGCGGTTGTTCACGATATAATGACCGCGCCGCTTCCCAGGAAGCATGATGCCATTTATAGTCTTGATGTCATCGAGCATATTAACTGCATGGACGAGCAACGCTTCATGGAGCACCTGTGCGGATCTCTGTCCGAGGCGGGTGTGGTCATCATCGGCACGCCGTCATTGGAATCACAGGTGCATGCTTCGCCGCAGAGCAAAGCCGGTCATGTCAATTGTAAGACGGCATCTCAGCTTAAGTCACTGCTGTCCAAATACTTCCATTCAGTGTTCGTATTTTCGATGAACGACGAAGTGGTGCACACTGGATACTATCCGATGGCACATTATTTGCTCGCCGTCTGTGCCAACAAGAGAAACGACGTGCCATGAATGTTTTGACGACGAATGTTTTGTCGAAACTCTTCAAGCGGGAGCAGCCGATTTTTCCGCCGGACAATATGGTGCGTCACTTTGACACGCCGGTGCCGGAAGGCAGTTTTGTGTCCAGTGTCTGGCCGCGCAACTCACTATTGCGTGCGCCGTATACCTACGACACTACCCATAAGGACTATGATGCAAATGCAGCCAGGAATTTTCCGAATTCCATAATCAATTCGCATATGTCTTGTCGGAATGAGTTGTTCGGCGAGCTGCTGACTATGTCCAAGAATGGCTGCGTGCCATTCCCTGTCTGGAAAAAAATCTTGCGTGACGCCATGAAGGAATTACGCAGAGATCCATATGCTGCGGAGATATTCAAACGTCAACGCTACATAGAAAAATACTTCCGCGGTGCTCGAAAGAAACATAAGGCCCGGTACGAGCCGGGTTGGGTAAACATCGAGGATGCACTCTTTC
Organism: Candidatus Obscuribacterales bacterium; assembly: GCA_036703785.1. Lineage (GTDB taxonomy): Bacteria > Cyanobacteriota > Vampirovibrionia > Obscuribacterales > Obscuribacteraceae > JADYXS01. The sequence continues at coordinate 4,186 of DATNQY010000282.1, read as the reverse complement.
TCTACTGGCTTGTGCGTCGTATGAATCCGAAAACAATTGTTCAAACCGGCGTGGCCAATGGGCTGTCACTTTCGGTGATGACGCTGGCTTTGGTGAAGAACCGCTCTCACGGACGGATCTATGCGATTGATTATCCTCAAGTCTTCGACCCGGCTCAGGCGCAGTGGACGATAGAAGGACATACCTACGGCGCTGTGGTTCCCGAAGAAAAAACAAGCGGTTGGATGGTGCCAGAAATGTACCGCGATCGCGTCGAAGTGTGGTGCGGTGACGCTAAAGCTCTTCTTCCGGATCTGGTGAGTTCTGTCGATTCAATTGATTTTTTCTACCATGATTCCGATCATAGTTATCTTCACATGATGTTCGAGTTCAGGGAAGCTTTGCGCAGGCTGAGCAAAGGCGGGATCATCGTCTCTGATGACATAGCTTGGAATTCTTCGCTTTGGGATTTGGCTGACGAGTACGCTGTTCCCGCTTATAACTTTCGAGGCTCAATGGGCGTGGCATTCTTTTAGGACAAACGGGAGATTTTATGGGGATCGCACAAGCTGATCTACGTTTGCTCATAGAGCTGAAGAAACTCGGGCTTATCCGCACGAGGTCTTCAGTGATAGAAATTGGTGCGCAGCAGTTGACGAATTCATTCATGACTGACCGCGAAGGCATAGAGGAAATCGCTGGACTGTTCGAGGTGAGTGATCCTTTCCCTTTTCTGCAGCCGCCAAAGGATTCGTGGTCAAGCCGAAGCGTGGAGAACGTGGTGCCGGAGTCGCCATTGTCCAGATGCTTCTGGAATTGGTTGCGATTTCGATATGCGGCGCTCGACATTGATGGCAGCGAGGACAGCCTTCCCCTAGATCTTAATTTTGACAGCGTTCCTCAGGGTGCCAGAGGACAGTTTGAGGTCGTGACCAACTTTGGTACGACCGAGCACGTCGCGAATCAGATCAACGCATTCAAGATGATTCATGATTTCTGTTGCCACAATGGACTCATGATTCACAATGTCCCGGGCTATGGAATGTTGGACCATGGGTTGATCACATATAATCCGAAATTCTTCTGGATGCTGGGACGCAGCAATGGATACAAAATCGTCTTTATGAACTACCAGCTCAACGATGTTCCATACTCGATACCAGGCGACATCGTGGACTACCTGCAAGGCTTTAACTCCACCGTATCGCATGAGCGTTTGCGCTCGCGCAAACTCATCGACGGCTCTCTGGTGGTGGTTATGCAAAAGCAATTCGACATCGAGTTCGTCCCGCCTATTGATACGAACACCGGTGCACCGGCGCCGACGCCTGAAATAAAGGAAAGGTACTGGACGGTGTTTGAACCTGATGCCTTCGAAAAGTTGTGCCGTTAATCGGCATCGTCATTGGCGCTGTCTACGACGATTTCGTCAGCGGCTGAATCCGCACCGTCATCGGTCAGGAAACCCACAGAAACCAAGACTTTGCCATTGTGTGGATTTGGCGCAGGGGAGCCACCGCCCGAGCCGGAGCCGAGTGAGCCACCGCCACTTAAACTGCCGCCGCCTGCGCCGCCGCCGCCGCCGGCACCGCCCGAGCCACCGGCAACACCGTCAGCCCATAGACCTGGAATTGCCGTGGTGGCAGGTGGTGTTATAAATGGTGACTTGAGGATAATTGTCCCGCCATCGCCGCCGCCGCCGCCATCTCCGCCATTGCCGCCCTTCCCACCCGGAAACGACGGCGTGATCGGTGGTCCTGGGGCGGTGCTATCTCCGCCGCTGCCGCCCGTGCCGCCTTGTCCGCCTGTGCCACCATGAGCAGTGGCAGTACCTGAATTTGTTATCGATTGGGATCCGGAAAGCGAAAGAGTTCCACCGACGCCCCCGTTGCCGCCCGTGCCACCGACGCCTCCATTTCCGCCGGTGCCGAACGCGTCGTCACCTCCGCGTCCGCCTGTGCCGCCGATGCCTCCCGTACCACCATTCGCGCTTGCGATTCCGCTCGCGGATATAGACACGATTTTGGCCGCCAGCTGAGCCGTTCCGCCTTTGTTGCCGTCGCCGCCCGTACCGCCGGTGCCGCCTCCGGTGCCGGCGAAGTTCGGTTCTCCCACAGTCCCAGTACCACCCGATCCGCCGCTGCCACCATTGGCTGATACGATGCCATTGACGGTGAGAGTGCCGGTTGGTGCGCTGAGTTTTAGGTTGCTGCCGACACCGCCTACGCCGCCCGTCCCGCCGGTTTGTGGCGTAAAGAAATCTCCAGCAACGGCATTGCTGCCTGTGCCTCCGAGACCGCCAACAACTTGGACAAATGCGGAAAGATCTACCGTTATGTCGTGTTTGCTGTTAATGAAAACTTGTCCGCCTACTCCGCCGGCACCCCCTGTCGAGCCGCCGATTCCAACATGAACCGTTGCTGTGGTTAGACTCGGATTGGATGGAGTACCGCCCGTGCCGCCGTGAGCGGAAACCCGATCTGAAATGTTGACGCTTGCCGAGCTGGAGATTTTGATCGTGCCGCCGGAAGCACCCGCGCTTGCTGGGGCAATCCTGCCTGCTTGGGTTCCATCGCCATTCACACCACTGGCGGCTGTAGAGTCGCCGGCATCGCCACCAACAGCTTCGACAGAAGCGATCTGAGTTGTGCTCGTGCCATTGCTGATGACGTCAATCGTTCCACCTTTGCCGCCACTCGCTATTATTCCGATGGAGCCAGCCTTGCCTTCGGGAGATCCGCTACCGCCATTGCCGGAGAGGCTGCCTCCGTCAAAACCGCCGGCGCCACCATCGGATCGCAGGGATCCCGAGCCAACCACGCCCAGTCCGGCGTTGAGGTTGATAGTGCCGCCCGCGCCACCAGTACCGGTGCCATCGATATTGCCGCCATTGCCTCCGGCTTTACCGGGTTGACCTGACTGCCCCGCCCCGGCTGTGCTTTGCTCAAATCCGCCGCCGGCGCCGGATGCTTCGAATAATGATGTGTTATTGATCGTTCCCGAGGTGAGCAGCGTAATAGATCCGCCTTTGCCACCCTTGCCGGTGACGCCCACATTACCGCCGTTGGATCCGGCACCGGAGTTGCTTGCTCCGCCGTCTCCCCCTTTGGTGCCGGCGAAGAAAAAGGCGCCGGTGCCTCCGTCCACGTTGATTTCGTTTGTAACCACAATGCCACCGTTTGCGGCCTTCAATTCAACCTTTCCACCGGAGCCACCATTGCCGCCGACAGGGACAGTACCACCTGCGCCACCAGTGCCGCCGGTGCCGCCACGGCCGCCGACATATACTCCCAATACTTCAATGCCGCCGATGGCATCGAGGTCTGGCAAGTTCTGAATTACATGTGCAGTTACAGTGATGGACCCGCCGTTGCCGGCATTGCCTTGTATACCTGCGTCACCGCCTTGTCCGCCGGTTGTGCCGCCGTTCCCGCCATCGCCGCCGACCGAACTGCTGGCGAAAGCGATGCTGCCGTGATCGCCTGAGGCGCTAAAGAGTCCGATCACACTGCTGCTTATATTGTTGGCGGCAGTGAGCTTAATGATGCCACCATTTCCGCCGACTGCTCCAATGCTGCCGTTGCCTCCACGGCCGCCGGCACCGGTTGATGTGCCGCCTGCTCCGCCGGTTGCCCCCAGGGCCGTCCCGATGTCTCCACCTGGACCTCCGTCGGCTTCAATCTTGAGGAAGATAGTGTGATCCTGAATATCGGCGGTCTTGCTGGACACTGAGATGTGCCCGCCATTGCCGCCGCGTCCAGCCTTGCCTCCGTTGCCCGCGTTACCTCCGTTGCCGGCTGTGGTACTGATGCCGCCGACTTCAGTCGAACCACCCACACCGCCGTGGTTGATCGCTCCGCCTCCCGATCCGCCTGTTGTCTCCAGGTCCGAAAACTTAATCGTGTCAAGCGCCGAGAGAGAGATGCTGCCGCCATTTCCGCCGTTGCCGGCATTTCCGGCATTGGCGCCGGCACCGCCTTTAGTGGCACCGTCGCCTCCGACGCCGCCAAACTCGTTGTCACCGCCCGAAGATCCGGTTGCAGAAACGCCGAGCACCAAATCAATCGTTTGGCCGGCGGTCAGCTTCACGCTACCTCCGTGGCCGCCCGCGCCGGCGTTGCCCCCGGCGCCTCCCGCTGCACCGGCCCCGGTGCTCGATTGTCCTCCGGAGCCGCCGGCTCCGCCTGCGCCACCGGTGTCGCCGTTG
>DATNQY010000281.1:0-8440 GCA_036703785.1 Candidatus Obscuribacterales bacterium | reverse complement strand
GACAACGGCATGGTCAGCGAGATTCACATCTGGCCGAGCACCGGCGGTGGCGTCTCTGTCGTGTTCGAGCCGATGGACGAGGAGAAGAAGGCGGGCGTGGTGTTCAAGTCGCTGGCAAACGGCCGCGAGGGACACAACGCTTCACTGATCGCTTACGAGGCTGAGCCCAACAGCGGGCCTGTGGTCTTGCACGACAGCCGGCGCTTCCGCGTCGGCGGCACGTCGGACTCGGCGCCGGGCCTCGCCACGATGATCGGTCGCATCCAGTACGAGATGTCCAAGAAGCACGGCGTCATCGTGCCGGACTTCGTCACCTTCGTCTACGAGAACCACGACAAGGGCATCTTCCTCAAGCTGTCCGAGGAAGGTTCCAACGGCGACTACAGCCAGAAGCCGGACGATGTCGCGGGCGTTCCCGTGGGCTTCGGTCCGTTCAACTACAAGGGCATGCTGGCGGCGGCCGATGCGGTCTGCTCGGAGCTGGCCAAGAAGAAGGCGTCCGCTCGCAAGGCGGCGTAAGGCAATACCGTCGGCGGTGGAACGGCAACGTTCCGCCGCCGGCGTTTCCACCATCCATTCAGGGAGAGTGTCATGACGGCAGAAGTGATCAAAATCGGCGACTTTCGCGCGAAGCGAGATGCGCAGCAGATTGCCGCCGGCATCGGTGCGGCTCCCTGCGACAGCGAAGCATCGCCCATCAAACAGGTGCACCGCGCTTCGGCGCGCCGGCAACTCGAAGAGCGCCTGGCGCTCGTCGAAGAGCAGCTTACGTTGCTCGAGAAGAACGGTGTTTCGGTGGAGGAGTTCCGCAAGTCCCTCGCCGCGGAACAACCGCTCATCGACCAGTTCAACCGACTGATTCCACCGACGTCAAGGCCGTATTCGCCACGCATGTCCGATTCGATGGCCATGCTCAGCGAGGACGAGTACGTCGATGCAACCAGGCCGATGGACAACCTGAAGGCACTTGCCGAGCTGCTGATGAACGGCGTACGTCATGCCGAACAAATCACGCAGATTCGCCGCAGCCTTAATACCATTCGGCACCAGGCCAAAGCGCGCAACTTGCGCATGCGTGATTGGGACGATCCCGATCTCGGCCTTTGTGAAGTGATCGACTACGCGGTGAACGCTCCCGAGCGCGTCGTGCAATGCGACCGCATGCTCGATGACGCGCAGCTGGCACTTGCCGAGCAGCGCTGGAGCGATCTCTACCGCCTGATCGAGGAAGCTTCCAAGGTGCCCGCCTATCTGCACGTAGCGGAAAACGCACTGCAGGGGGGCGCGCTCGAAGAAATTCCGGCAAGTGACTCGCACGGGTCCGCCGACGAAAGGATCCCAATATGAGGAACAAAGTTCCCGGCCCGCTCGCCAGACAACGAGCTCTGGAGCAGGCGCAAGCAAAGCTGTATTCGATTGCCGGCGGCAGCATCGACAGCGGTAACGTGAGATTGTCATCGCTGACGACGTGGCAACGCATCGAGTACTTCAAAACCAGCGAGTTCCGTCGCTGGGTCAAAATCGAACAAGCAGCCGGCAATGAAATTTTCTGGCTCAAAGACGTCGACAAAACTCAAGGCGCGGGCGACGTTTTCACCTTCTTCTTCAAATACCGCGCCGACAACCAACTGTTCTCTACTCAGCAGCTCGGCGTCGTACAAGATTTCGTGCGCGCCAAGAGGCAGCAAGCCGGACTGAAGCGCACCCCGCACATCATCCGTGCTCCCGAAGCCGTGGTCGACATGTTCCGCTCCAAGCTGGACGGACAACCAGGCATCGGCTTGCTCGAGTTCTGGTCGACTTTCTGGGCATCACAGATCGGGCTGACTCGAGAGGAGAAGCTGCGGCACGTAAACGCATTCGCTCCGCTCTACGTCGACAAGATTTACCCAGGCGTCGCCGAGGAGAATCGTCTGCTCGAGCAGCTCGGAGTACATGTGGTGATCGTGTCGAATGGCGATCAGGACGTCGCGATTGCGATCGCGCCGTATCTCGGCATCAAGCCTGAGAACGTCGTCGGCTCGCACCTCATCTACGATGCGAACGGCATCGCCACCGGCATCAACCACACCTATGAAGTCTTCGGCAAGGAGTGGGAGGAACGCCCCCAACCCGGCAAAGCATTGAGCTTCCACTACTGGGCGCACGTCAATCGCGCGCGTTTCGGCTGGAAGACGCTCGATCATCGCAAGATGATCATTGCCGGACGCGATGGCGACTCCGCTTCGTCCGACGGCGGCATGATGATTTACCTTGAGCCTCCGGCTTTGGGCAACTTCATGGTCGACACACCCGGTGAGCCCGACCGCATCCTCAAGTTCTACCCCGTCGCCGCCAAGTACGGGACGACCAGAGGACAGTTCTTTACGCTGAAGCAAGCCGCATCGCTATCTGGAGCGCATCCGTAACGACCGCCTGATTCAGCGCCGTAAATGCAACTCTGGGCCGAACGCCGCAAAGGCAGTTCTGCCCATACAAAAACAACGGACGTTGGAATGCCCAACCAATCCACGCAGGAGAAATCCTCCAAGACGTACGACGACTCGTACTATTGCTGTTTCGAGTATGGCGGCACCAGGTACCAAGTGCCAAAAGACAACGCCAGCGTCGGCAGCTCGATCTACCTGGCCGAAAGGTACGTCATCCTTCACAAACCAGACCACACGGCGGACTATTTGCAGTTGGTCTGCGGCAACGTGATTCAGGCGATGCCTCTGAAAAATTACGCAGGGATGGAGCACGCGCCCGACGATCACATCCTGTTCAAGTTCGGCAAGGATTTGTACACGGTGTCATATAAGGCGAAGCAACACGACATGTGGGTGGTTCTGCCCGATGGCCGTGTTCTCGAACCCCAGTGGCAATCCGAGTCGCTGCCGAGCTTCTGGAAACAACTCGAGAAGGCGAAGTTCATCCAGCACGTCGGACAGCAGGCGACGGCTACGGTTCGTAGCCGATAGCAGGCACGACTCGCCGACCTCAACCACGGCTTAGTGTCAAGTCCAACCCAAAAGGAACGGCAAACATGGACGGCTTCACGTTGTTGATCATCATCCTCGTCATCCTCCTGTTGATCTAATCAGCATTGGGCGCCAGTCAGTAGCACGCCTTTACCGACTGGCGCCCTCCTTTCTTTTCTACGTCTTCGTCTTTGTCGTTTTTATCCTATTTTCTATAGTAGCCCGCAAAAAAAAAAGAAGAAGGCATACAAAATTGTGGATTTTCATGCCTGTCAGGGATATATCCATTCCACGCATATAATTTGCCGGTTTTTGATGCCTTTTAGGAATATGCAAAAACCAGAGGCGGCGACGAGGTCGGGCGTGAAAAACGCCAAACCAAACGTCGCCGCCCATGGTGGCATTAGCCGCTTGTTGCGGTTACTCCGTGTCGGCCGGCTGCGCCCATGACAAACCGAGAGCAAACCGCGGGCACGTACGCACGGATTCGATAACGACCTCGTGGAGCTTGTGCTCGAGATCTTCCTCGCTGGTGCCCTGCGATACCAGCCGCTTCGCGATCTTATTGAGATCACGAGAGCTGACACGGAAGACACCGGCGAGCGCCTTCATCGATTCCTTCAGCTCGGGCGAACGCTCACTGACGATCAGGCAATGGAACGACCAATTGCTGTCCGTCTTGAGATTAAGCTCGGGACAGGTGGGATAGAACGGGCCTTTCACCTTCGCCAGCTTGGGCGGCTGGAGCAGCGCAACTGCCGGCGCCATCCGCGGATCCTTCGCCAGCGCCTGCACGATCGTAGCCGCAAGAGCGAAGTCGTGATAATCGCCGCGCCGATAACCGAGGTACCGCTTCGCGAGCGCCAGGTCAAGCTTGTTGACGCGAACAATGCTCGCCAACGCCCGGCAAGAACGCCGGCCGTTTGGTCGCGTTTCGCTGTACGTGGCGATGCTCATGTCCTCCATGAAAGCGTCGCCGTAATACTCGGCAGCGTCGGTGTCAGACTCGGGTTCCTGATTCCGGAACTTCAATTCCTTACCGAGCGCCGCCAGTGCGGGCAGCAGCTTCAGCTCGGTGGCAGTGATCTTTGCCATCATTTAGTCCTCTCGTTGATAATGCTTCTTCCGTCGCAGGATTCGGTGAGCGGGACCGGGCACCAAATAGCGCACGGAAATTCCATCTCGAATCCATTCACGCACCATGCTGCTCGATGAAGAGTCAGCAGGTACATCAATCAATTCGATTTCTGCGCCCGGCAATAACCGGCGCCAATCTTCAAGCAATCCGTCGCGAGCGGGATCGCGAGGTGCGACCAGCAGGCGGCAGAGAGCGAGAAACTCCTCGCGGCGCGCGTAACGCTCGAGCGACTTTATTGTGTCTGCGCCGCAAATGAAATTGATGCGCACGCACGGACCGAGCTCGGAGCGCAGTTGATGGAGGGTATCGATTGTCCAGGTGGTCCCGGCCCGATCAACTTCCATGCGTGATGCTTCGAACTTGCGATTGTGACGCACGGCAGCCTGCACCATTTCCCAGCGCAGCTCTGCATCGAGCAATTCGTAGCTGGGGTCTGTACGCTTGTGCGGCGGGCTGCCGTTCGTCATAAACAAAACCTTGTACAGCCCGAACTGGTCGAGCGCGCGCTGCCCGATCAGCAGTTCGCGCTCGCGGATGGGATTGAATGTTCCTCCCATCAATCCGAGTTCTTTCATGCTGACCTCCTTCTCAAAACAAAGAAATGTCGCCTTGTAGGGGCGATGCATGCATCGCCCCTACAGACGCAGTTAACCTCAGAGGTTGGCTTAGCTCGCCTGCGCCGAACCCTTTTCAGGCGCGGTGACAGGAGCGCTAGCTTCGTTGCCTGACACGATCGCCTGCCGCAGCTGCGTCAAGACATTCGACGGAGCATTGGGGCTGTTGTCAACGAAGATAACCTTCGACTGTCCTTCGGCAGCGAGCCGATTCATCATGTCGGTGTAGACCGTGTACATGACCATGGCCATGAGGTCTTCCGGCTTGGCGTTGGGAATCGCGCTCTTGAGCTGGCTGACGGCTGCTTGCATGCCGCGCGCAACTGCGTCACGCTGACCGGCAATACCGCGTCCATTTTCGATCATCGCATCGGCGCGACCCTTGGCGATTGCCACGGTCTCGAGCTGCTCACCACGTCCCTTATTTGCCCGCGTCTGCATGTCCGCAACGCTGGCGATCATCGCGTTGTTCGACTCGACGATCTTGTTGTCGGGGGTGACGTTGGTGATGCTGATGTTATTGATCGTGTGCCCGAACTCGACCGTAACGTGGGTGAGGTCTTCCTGAACCTCGCTTGCCGCCTTGTCCTTGTCCGACAGCGCGTCCCACATCGTCCGGACGTTCATCGTGCCGCGCAAGGCGTTTTGGAAGCGCTGCTTGATCATCGCTTTGGGATCTTGCAGCTTGAACCGCGCCTTAACGAGGTTCTCCAACCCTTCCATCACCGAATATTGAACGACGCCCTCGACGGTAACCGCCGCAAGCGCAGTCTGCTTGGTGAGGGTGGCCGGTTCAACAGCCGCATCGCCAGTCGGAGTCGCGCTGGACGAGGCAACCTCGACTTCCTGCTTGGTGAACACGACTTCCTTGAACGGGAACTCCTGAATCGCAGTGGAGATCGTCGTTTTACTTACGATGCCCAGAGGACGCCAGTACAAGCCGGGTTTGTCCTTCGAGCCAACCGGCTTGCCGAAACGCATCAGCAACGCCGACTCTTGAGGGCTGAGCATGTAAATGCCGCCCAAAAACCACAACACTCCGATTAGCAACGGGATAAACCAGATGCTGAATACGAGGTCTAACATAAGTCTCCTTACCGTGATGCCTGAATGCACCACGCAATTTGGTCCGGTACCAAATGCGGTATCATGACCGTGCTCATCTTCTCGCGCCGAACAATAGCCCCCTCCGCAACTGCACTGAGCAGTGAGCGATTGTTTGTTTGTGTGCTGAGGGCTAGTTTTCGGGAAAGGCTATGCGTATTAGGCGGGAAAGAAGATAAGTATTTCTTTTTAGCAAGATTCGCATGCTGATTCACTGCTTTCGATTTTGTTTTCGTATTGAGCTTGTAAACCAGAAAGAATCAGCGCCCTGTCCTGATTGCAGCCAGGGCAGACCGTCGCAAAGCGGCATGAGCACTCGCAGACAGAGATTCACGCGGCTCGCGATCCTTGGCGACCAAGGAAGTGACCGTGCCTATTCGCCAGACTAAACGAAGCGCTGTGCACTCAGCCGCCCTTTGCGATTTGCGCAATTTCCGGACCGCGTTTTTTTGCGATATTAGCAATATTGCGAATATCGCAATTTTTCTGGGGCTTGGCTTTGCGATTTTCGCAAAGTGCCCCGCATCGAAAGCCCGCTGTTTACGAAAGAAAGCCTTCCTCACACCTTCCTCACGACTGAGCCGGAAGATGTCAACAAGAGGCGAAGTTGCGTGGTACTTCGCCAGAGCGAGGAAAGTCTTATGAATAAGAAAGTCGTGCTGGCATCCGGGTTCATCGGCTTGGCGCTGAGTTTCTCTTGCGGCACTGCAGCGATCGCACACAACCACGGCGGCGGAGGTGGCGGTGGCAGCTTCCATGGCGGAGGTGGCGGCGGCGGCTTCCATGGCGGAGGTGGTGGCGGCTTCCATGGCGGTGGGGGTGGGGGTGGCGGCTTTCATGGCGGCGGCGGTGGGTTCCACGGCGCCGGCGGTGGCAATGGATTTCACGGCGCCGGCAACAACGGCTGGCACAACGGATGGAACCACGACGCCGGAAATAATGGCTGGCACAATGGATGGAACCACGACGGCGGCAACAACGGCGCCGGCAATGGTGGCAATAATGGCTGGCACACTGGTTGGAACAATGGCGGCGGCAACAACAGCTGGCATAAAAGCTGGAACAACGGCGGCGGATGGCGCGATCATGATGGAGATCACGATGGCTGGCGCAACGGCATTGCCAATGCGAACGGCAATCATGGAATCGCCACGAATAATCAGGTTGCCAACTCCGGGTATAATCCGGGGATTGGTCAAGATCACGATTGGAATAGAACATTCAGCAATGGTCCGTGGAATCGGGGCAACGGCATGGATGCCGACGACATCGGTTACAACAACGGCGGCTGGAATAACGCCGGCTCAAACAATACCGGATGGGGCAACAGCGGTTGGAATAACGCCGGCTCAAACAATACCGGATGGGGCAACAGCGGCTGGAACAATGGAACCGCTTGGAACACTGTGCCGTTCGGAAGCGCTATGAGCTTCCATCATCGGCGGCACCGGCATCATCCGTATATGGACAATGACGCAGACGACATGATGCCGTCCATTGGTCAAAACGGATATGGCACCGGCTACGGTAACGCCTGGAACAACGGCGCCGGCAATGGATACGGCAATGGATACGGCAATGGCGCCGGCAATGGATGGAACAACATGGTCAGCTACGGCGGCGCAACCGGTCCCGGCCTTGGACTCGGCGGCGGACTTCCCGGGCGACGACACCACCACAATCAAGATCTGAGCACCGGTAATGGTGGCATACCCACAGGCGGGACAACTGGCGGTGGCATAACTAACGGCGGACTCGGCACCACGGGCAACGGCCTCATCCCCGGGCTCGGACGTCATCACGGCGGCGGTGACGGCGATGGCAACGGCCACGGCAACAGCAATGGACTCGGACTCGGCAACGGAAATGGCCACAGCAACGGGATCGGCGTCGGTGACGGCGGCGGCCACAGTCACTCAACCGGCCGTGGCAAGTAAGCACTGTGTGAATCGAGTGTGGTTTGTCTACCAAAACGAGCGCTACCACAGCGCTCGTTTTGTTTTTTTGCACGCAACCGCCTACTTGCGCTAGATTCGCGAAGTGAGTTTTGCCTGTGGCCGCGGGTTTGAGTTTATTGTCAAGGTTTTTCATCATACATACCGAGACTTTGCCCGGGAGTTTGATCTACTCTCGATGCACCTTATTTTGTTTCATTCGGAATCACCAAGTTCTCACCAACCTAAACATCAGCTCTTATCGACCAACGCAAACACTGCTTGTTTGAGCAGTACGGAAAATGTCGCCCGTTAGCGACGGGAAATGGACCAACATGCCACTTGAATCGTTGGCCCTCTTCGCTATTTTGGGATTGCTGGCAGGTTCGCTTAGCGGCTTGCTCGGCATCGGCGGAGGGGTTCTGCTCGTCCCGGCACTGGTATTCGGGTTCGGGCTCACTGAACATATGGCGCAGGGAACAACCCTCGCGCTTATGGTGCCACCAATCGGATTGCTCGCAGCGATCGCCTATAAGAGACAAAACTTCATCCACATGCGTATCGCAGGGCTAGTTTGCCTGGGATTCATGGGTGGAGCATACCTCGGAGCGCAGCTCGCTGTGGCACTGCCGAATCTCCTGCTCGAACGCGTCTTTGGTGCGGCGGTTTTGTTAATCGCCTTGAAGATGC
>DATNQY010000280.1:0-24475 GCA_036703785.1 Candidatus Obscuribacterales bacterium | reverse complement strand
AATTTACGACCAGTCAAGAGATCCAGGCTGGTCGCCTAACAAGTTGCCCTGGGATACTCTCGATCCTGAGAAGTTCACCCTCGATCAAAGATACGCCATTGCTTACTGGTGGGCGCTGCTTTCCGTGTTCGACGCGTCCGGACCCGCTGTTTTCGCGCGCGCCATGATTCACGCTTATGAAGTGCACGAAGAAGACGCGATTCGCAAATGCTTTTTCTCCGTCACGCGCGATGAGATGAACCACGAAGAAGTCTGCGGGCGCGCCCTGACGGCGATGACTCCGAATGGGCCGCTCGGTTATGAGCCGCAGACACTGCTGGGCAAATTGGCTCGCAATAATATTGAATGGCTTTATCACAATGGTGCCCGCTACTGGACCGGCTATAAGAAGGCCGTCGAGTATTATCCGATGCCGATCTTGTTCAGTTCATTCTTGTTTGGAGAAGTAGCCTCATCCACGCTTTTCCACAGTATGTATGAGTCCACTGATATCCCCGTCTTTAAAGAGGCCTTCAAAAATATCGGTCGGGATGAAGGAAGGCACCTCAGTTTTTGCCTGGCGCTTTTGAAGGAAGTGCTGCCGAAGATGACTGAGGAAGAACGGCAAACCGTAACCAAGCAGTTTAGAGCGGGGTTCGTTTTCCTCTCCGGAATTTTGTACGAGCCTCCGGCGGATTTTTGGAAATTGCCTCCGACGTTCTTGCCGGCTCAGCGCTTGTTGGAAGAGAAGGCCCGCGAAGCAGGGTTTGGAATTCTGACACTCGAAAAACGCCGTGAGAACTGGCGGACGGCCGTTGTGCGCCTGAAGACGATCGTCGAGCCGTATGGAATCAAATTCCCGGCGCTGCCTGAGATCGATGTCGACGGCGAAGACGTGGCCTTCGACGCGGACAAGATTGTTCCGATTTTCTAGACGGTTGTCACAGCTATGGTCAGACCGCGCGCAGAAAATTACGACGAGCGGCGCCGAGAGATACTCGATGGCGCCGCTTCGATGTTTGCCGAGCGCGGCTTCGACGGCACATCCATCGCCAACATCGCGCAATTTCTCGGCGTTTCGAAGGCGCTGCTCTATCACTACTACCAGTCAAAAGAAGCATTGTTGTACGACATGCTCTATTTGCACTGCCAGCTTTTGGTGGAAACGGCTACGTCGGCAGTGAAATTTGGGGACGGCCCGGAGGCCCAATTGGACTCACTTGTCAGGGCGCTCATGCGCTTGTATGTGAGTTCTCGAGATAAGCATGTGGTGCTCTTGAACAATCTCCATTGTCTGCCCGAGCCCCAGCAGAAACAGATAAAGAATCTGGAGAGGCGAGTCACGCAAGTGATAAAGGATCTGGTGGCAAAGCTATGTCCGGATCTCAACTCCACCAAACGCTCGGCGCTTGCCATGTATCTGATGGGAGCAGTGAACTGGACGTATACCTGGTTTGATGCGGCCGGTGCGTTGAGCGAAGAGCAGTTTGCCGACCTTGCCACGGCCACATTCTTGAGAGGCGTGAAGTCCTGACTAGTCAATTTATAGAGCCTGGAACTCCGACCGCCGCATATAGCGCATTGGGGTTATCACTGCTACGGCGGCTACCCGGTTAAAGGGGTATACACCGGAATTGCACACGCCGTCCGGAAACCCGTGATTGTATGTGGAAAACCATTAGATATTGTAACGAAACGTAAACGCCCTTTCGGGTGCTTTTTGTTACGGCGTAATTAGCTCCGGGCAAAAACCGTTTGTGGACAGGAAAAATCGTGTTGACTCAAAATGCATCCGCCCTCGCCACGAAAGAGTGCGGAAATAACTCGAAAGGGCCAACGTTGAGTCAAGCCTCACAACCATAATCACTCTCCAGGTGGAGTAGGAGTCGACCATGTTGAAACAAACAAGAACTGCTCAAGGGTTCACGCTCATCGAACTGCTCGTAGTCGTAGTTATCATCGGGATTCTGGCCGCGATTGCGCTGCCAAACTTCATTGGTGCTCAGAAGAAAGCCAAGGTTGCACAGGTGAAATCCAATATGCACACCTGCCAGCTAGCTTCTGAGTCGTATGCAACAGACACCGCTGGCGTATACGCCGCGACGGGTACGGCCCTGCAACCGTATTATCCGGGCGGCGGCAACTCGCCTACCGGCGCCGGTGGCAACTGGCCGGCCAACCCGTTCACGGGCGCTCCCGACCCGGTCGGAGTTGCATCCGTCACTAACGTCGCAGCCACGCGGTCGACTGCTCCAAGCGGCACAGGAACATCCGGCAACACCGCGTACTGCCCGATTGCCGATTCATCCGGCGTGAACAGCTCGTATGCAGTCATCGGATATGATGACGCCGGGCACCCTGTATCCGGAAACGCCGGCAAAGAGTTAGTGCTTTCCAACCAGTAATGCCTCTTAGCTAAGAACCAAATCTGACGCTTTCCAGCGGCCTCGCGCACGAGGTCACGTCACCACAGACCGAGTACGGCATCACCGTGCTCGGTTTGTTTTTTGGTTTTCATATAAAGGTGAGCACCGTTTCCGAGAGGATATCATTGCAGCGTCGTCCCTGCAGGAAGTAGCCAGTGCTGCTCCAGTCAGACGTTTTTATGTTTAACGATCAGCTCGAGCGGTTGCCGCGAGCTCAATTGCAAGAGTTGCAATTGAAGCGGCTGCAAGAACAGGTCGCTCGCGTCGGCAATCTCGTGCCGCATTACGGTCAGGCGCTTTTGGCGGCGGCGGTAAAAAGCAGCGACATCCGATCTCTTGCCGACCTCGAGCGCTTGCCGTTTACCTCCAAGCAAGATTTGCGCGACAACTATCCGCTTGGGCTGCTGGCTGTAGATAATGCCGATGTTCAGCGCATTCACGCTTCCTCGGGCACTCGCGGAAAGCCGACGATAGCCGCGTATACTAAAGGCGATCTCGAGGTGTGGTCGGAGCTGGTGGCGCGCTGTCTTGCTGCAGTGGGCGTCAAGCCGGGCGACATTTTGCAAAACGCATATGGCTATGGACTATTCACGGGAGGACTGGGACTGCACGCCGGTGCCGAACGGTACGGCGCGACGGTGGTGCCATCTTCCTCCGGGCGAACCCAACAGCAAGCGATGCTGCTCGAAGACTTAGGCGTGCGCGTCCTCTGCTGCACACCTTCGTACGCTCTCAACATTGCCGCCACCATGGCTGAGTCCAACATCAGCATCGACAAGCTCAAGCTGGAAATCGGCATTTTCGGCGCCGAGCCATGGTCGGCTGAATGTCGAAAGCAAATCGAACAGAATTTGAGAATAAAAGCATACGACATCTATGGGATTAGCGAAGTGATGGGGCCCGGGGTGGCCGTCGAATGCTTGGCTCAAGATGGTTTGCACGTGTTTGAAGATCATTTTATTTTCGAAGTGATTGATCCCGACACGAAAAAACCGTTGCCCGCCGGTGCCGATGGTGAGCTTGTGCTTACCACTTTGACAAAACAAGCCATGCCGTTGCTGCGCTATCGCACCGGCGACGTGTGCAGCATCATCGAGATGCCGTGCGATTGCGGGCGAACATCGCGGCGCATTTCGCGCATTCAGGGCCGAATGGACGACATGTTGATCGTTCGCGGGGTCAATGTCTATCCCTCGGAAATCGAGAGTGTTTTGTACACTATACCGGAGCTTTCCCCGCAGTACCAAATCGTTGTCGATCGCGTGCAAACTCTCGATCAGCTCAAGGTGAGGGCAGAGCTTGCAACGCATTGCCAGTCGAGGTGGGCCGCCGATGAGTCGAGTGAGCTGAAACGCCGCCAGTTGCAGACACGAATCGCCTCAGTGTTGCAGGAGAGACTGGGACTGACGGCAGTGATCGAAATTCTGGATGCGAACACGCTGCCGCGTAGCGAAGGCAAAGCGCACCATGTATTGGACATGAGACCCCGGTAGGAAAGACATGAAACCAGGATTGAAAAAAGGACAAACAGCCGAGTTAGATTTCGTCGTCACACAGGCAATGTTCGCGCAATTCGACGGCAAGGTGGTGCACGAGCTGCTTTCCACATCCGCACTCCTGCATCAGATGGAGTTTGCAGCGCGCAAAACAATTCTGCCTTATTTGGAAAATCACGAAGAGGGCATGGGCGCCCACACTGACGTCCACCATATGATGCTGACTCCGGAAGGCGTCTGCGTGCACGTCAAGGCAGAGGTGACGGAGATTCGTGATAACAAAGTCGAATGCGAAGTCGAAGCTTCCAACTTTCGCGGGAAAGTGGCCAAAGGCACCATCGTGCAAGCGATTGTCGATCGAGCCTGGTTGGACAAAAAGATGAAGGAAATGGAGCTTGTGGAGGGAATCATCCGCGAGACACGATCGTAGTGGTGGCGCAACCCGCCGCCGCAATAAAAGGAGAAGAACATGGTCAAATTCATTGCGCTCTACAAAAAGCCCGCCGATGTCGCTGAATTCGAAAAGCGCTATTTCGACGAGCATCTGCCTCTGGCTAAGAAAATGCCGGGGCTCAAGAAAGTGGAAATTTCACGCATCGTCGGATCACCGCGCGGCGAGTCCGAGTATTACCTCATGGCCGAGCTGTATTGGGATGACATGGAAGCCATGAAAGCCGGACTGGGCTCGCAAGAATCCAAAGATGCCGGCAAAGTGCTGATGAGCTTCGCCAAAGACATCACCACGATGATGTTTGCCGAGCCGGAAGCCAAACCGGTGCGCGCGTAATCGCGCCCAAGTGTATAGAGACGGCGGGCATAAGCCCGCTTCGATCGCAGACACAATCGGAGTAACCAACATGCCCAGTCAATTGGAAAAGAACCTTACAGGACTGCCCTCTGAAGAGTTCAGTTTTCAACGTATTCTGTATGACAAAACAGGCTACATTGCCCGAATCACAATCAATCGCCCCGAAGTATTGAACTGCTTCGACGTGATTACCTTGCGCGAGTTGTCCACCGCAATTCAAGATGCGGCCAATGACGATTCCATCGCCGTGGTCGTGTTTACAGGTGCCGGCGATAGAGCATTTTGCACAGGCGCCGACTTGAAAGAACAAGAAGAGCACATTCTCAATAAGTCGAATCAGTATTACAAGTGGATGTATGCATTCATCGAAATGCACGATCGCTTGCGCAATATCGGCAAGCCGACTATTGCCCGATTGAACGGCATGACGGTCGGCGGTGGCAATGAGCTTAATATGGCTTGCGATCTGGCTGTGGCGGCGGATCACGTAACCATCGGCCAGGTTGGGGCCGGACGGGGAAGCGTGGCAGCCGGCGGCGCCACGCAATTCTTGCCGCTGATCATCGGCGACCGCCGCGCTCGTGAAATGCTCCTCTTGTGCGAGCGCATCGACGCCTATACCGCGCTCGAGTGGGGATTGGTCAATCAAGTGGTGCCGATGTCGATGCTCGATAAGACTGTCGAAGAGATGGCGGCGAAATTGTATGCCAAGTTGCCCGAGTGTTTGCGGTATACCAAGCAACAGTTGAACTTCTGGCGTGATTTTTCCTGGTCGATGACTATCGGCCATGCCCGAGATTGGTTGACAGTCCATGCCGGCTCTCATGAGGTAGCTGATGGGCTGCGCGCATTCCGCCGCAAGGGAGAGATGCCCTACGAGGAAATTCGCCGTCGGGAAGCGGGACCATCCCCATTATTCAATGGGCAGGTCGATGTGAAGCAATGCCCGCAATGCAACAACAAAATGGCCACGCAATTTACCTTCTGCGGCAATTGCGGCCACAAGTTTTAACTCATCAAGGAGAGAAACATGATGACCCTCACTTACAAAAACATCCTGACTGCCAAAGAAGATCAGGTGGGGATTGTGACGCTCAATCGGCCCAACGTTCTTAATGCTCTCAGTCATGAACTCATGGCCGAGCTGGTGGCTGCCCTCGAGGAGATGGATCGCGATCAATCGGTAAGAGCGATCGTGCTCACCGGTAGCGAACGCGCCTTCGCCGCCGGTGCCGACATCAAGGAAATGTCCGATGAGTCCACTGTGTCCATTATGCTCAAAGATCAGTTTGCGACGTGGGACCGCGTCAAGAATATAAAAAAACCGATCATCGCCGCGGTCAGCGGCTTTGCGCTTGGCGGCGGTTGCGAGCTGGCGATGACCTGCGACATCATTGTCGCTTCGGAATCAGCACAGTTCGGTCAGCCGGAAATCAACATAGGCGTCATTCCCGGCGCCGGCGGAACGCAGCGTCTGAGTCGCTGCGTCGGCAAGTATAAGGCGATGGAAATGATTCTGAGCGGACGGCCGATTACTGCGGCCGAGGCGCATGCCTGGGGACTCGTGAACAAGGTGGTGCCGGTCGAACTGTACCTTGATGAAGCGAAGAATCTGGCCCGGGAAATAGCGAAAAAACCACCCCTGGCCGTGCAAATGGCCAAGGAAGCAGTGTTGAAAGCTTTCGACTCGCCGATAAGCGATGGCTTGATTTTTGAGCGCAAGAATTTCTACATGCTGTTCTCTTCGCAGGATCAAAAGGAAGGCATGCACGCCTTCATGGAAAAACGCCCGGCCAAGTACACAGGTAAGTAGGGGCGACGTCGCCCAATGAGCAGGCTTTCGGCCGCCGCTACCACAGAAAGGAATATAACAAAAATGTCCGAAGAGAAAATTCTTTTATACGACAAGAAAAACGGTTATGCCACCATTACGCTCAATCGTCCGGACAAGCTCAATGCGTTCAACGACGAGCTGTCTTTCCAACTGCAAGACGCCTTGAAAGAAGCGGAGAAAGATGCCGCTGTTCGAGCCGTTATTCTCACCGGCGCGGGGCGCGGTTTTTGCTCGGGACAGGACTTGCAAAATCGCAATTTCAGCGATGACAGCAAGCAGAAGCCGTCGCTGGCTGATTCCATTCGCCGGCGGTACAACCCGATTATCTTGCGTTTGCGCCGCATGGAAAAGCCGGTGATTGCCGCCATCAATGGTGTTGCGGCCGGTGCCGGAGCCAGTCTGGCCTTCGCCTGCGATCTGAGAATTGCTGCTGAGAATGCCAGCTTTGTACAGTCGTTCAGTCGTGTTGGTCTTGTGCCTGACTCCGGTGCCACATTTGTCTTACCGAGGCTTATAGGTTTGACGAAAGCGTATGAGTTGATGGTGACTGCGGACAAAATCGATGCCCAGCAGGCGCTGCAGCTGGGGCTGCTCAACAAGATTGTCCAGGGCGACCAGCTGATCAAGGAAGCAGAAGAGTGGGCGGCAAAATTGGCCAAAGGTCCGACCAGAGCTTTTGGTCTTACTAAGCGTGCCGTCAATCGAGCTGTCTATCCCGACCTCGAAGAACTGCTGGAAAACGAAGCATATCTGCAAGAGATTGCCGGACGCAGCGATGATTTCCAGGAGGGGGTGAAGGCTTTCTTGGAAAAACGCGAGCCGGCCTATACCGGGAAATAGCTACATTCTCAATCTAAAATCGGATTAGTGACGGCGCTCGCGCTGGAACATGCATCACTTGCCTCAAGTCTGGAACAGCAACCATTTAAGAGGCAAAGCTAATGTTCCGCGACCCCCGTGATGAAGAGAGAATCTGCCAGGTCTTGAAGGCGTATGTCGAGGAGTTCGGCCCGGAAAACGTGATCGTGGCTCTGCCGAAAGCGTGGAACAACCCGGACTATTCGCTGGGACCGACGAGACTCGAGTTTACGACCGACGGCACCATCGATGTCCGCGTGGATTACGGTCCGGTACAGCTGAGCTACCAGGTTCAACTAGCGGCCTGATGCAAATGAACTGCGGTCTGACAGGCTCGCGCCGGTGGACCTTTCACCGCGAAAGAAAACCCACAAAACACACAAATTATTACGGTTTTCCGACATACGCTTAGGGGTTTCGCTAGATATTTTCCTGGGCGGCGGATTCTATGATTCTTCTAGAAGGAATCCAGGAATCCATGGCTGACAATTATCTGCCTCAGAACGTTGGGCGACTAGTAGATAAGCACATTTACTCGGTATCGCAGCTCGAGACTTTATTGTTCTTGCGAAGATATCAGGACCGTAACTGGACCGCCCACGAAATCGGCAATGAGTTTCACACCAACGACAACGCTGCCATGGATATTCTCGGCAGGTTGGCCGAAGATGGGTTTGTAAAGCGATTTGACGCGGGGCGTGCGCCAGAGTTCGCTTATGTGCCAATGAGTGCCGACATGGAAGCCGACATCGAGGCATTGGCGGAGGCCTACCGCAATACTCGTCTACGAGTAGTGGATCGGATCTATAGAAAGCCAGAACCAGACAACTCTCTACGCTCGATTGCCGATTCGTTCCTCTGGCGGAGGGATCAAGAATGATGCAGGTCATGATCGGTTTGTGCATCGTGGTCAGCACCGTATGTGCCATCATGTTGTTGCGCGGGTTTGCTCAGCGCCGGATCAAATTACTCTTCTTGGTTGGGATGTGCTTTGTTGGGTTCGCCATTGAAAACGTACTGCTATTTCTCGACCTCATTGTGTTGCCCAAAGGCGTCGATATTTCGGCACTGAGGTTTGTCGCGGCATTGGCCGGAATGGTGTGCTTGAGTTTCGGCCTTTTTGAAAAGGTGACTGAACAATGATCGGTGATTACGCCAGTTCGCTGCAAACGCTGTTCTCTCACTGGGCTAATGGTGCCATCGCATTTGGGCTCTGGGTGGGCGCGTTGTTTTTCTTCAATGGTTACAGGCGAACGCGAGATCGCTTCTTCGTATTCTTAGCGGCCAGCTTCGTCGTTATGCTAATCGATCGGTTGATATGGGGGCTTTTCGGAAAGAGCTGGGACCAGGATGAACAGGTATCGCTGCGAATACTCGTTTATGCCATACGGTTGGTAGGCTTTTTAATCATCGCTTTCGGCGTCGTCGATAAGAATCGCCGAGCGGAGAAGGCGAAGTCATCTGACAATTACCTGAAATTGGTGCCGCCCGGCGGCCGCAAGAGTGCCTAAAACCCCGCGTCTTTGCTCGGTGGCGGCTGGGTTGTCTGCGGTTGTGCTTCGTCTTCTGCTTGTTGCCGCATGCTCGGTGAAGGTTTGATTTCTACCGGCGCTTCTTTCGGTTGCAGCTGTTGTTCGATCCATTGCATTCTGCGCATCACCGCTTTGGCCGTCGGGCTATTTTGATGAGCGCATCGGATTGCTGCTTGGTATTCTTTGAGCGCCGAGCTGAGATGGTGCTCTTGATCGAGAACTCCGGCAATCGCCAGGTGCGCGTCGTAAGAATCCGGATTTTGCTCCAGTGCCATGTGCCAGTGATCCAAGGCGCCTTGATGATCGCCGCGAGTGATCAGGCAGGTGCCCATGTTGTAATACAACTCTTCGAGATTCGGGTGCAGTAGCGGACCTTTTTCGAGAATGGTGCGATAGGTTTGCAGCGCGTCATTGAAGTGTTGTTGTTTCAGCTGGCAGCGACCTTTTCCCATCCAGGCTTCCGTGTAATGCGGTTTCTCTTCGATTGCCTCCTGGTAAAAACTTTCTGCTTCGCCAAAGCTGCCTTCTTTGCCACCACTCATGTCGGCCATCTTCTCGTCAATTTCACCTTGCGCATAGCGGAAGCGAGGACTAACTGCTGTCCCGACCGCATCACGTCCTGCCATTTCCACTTCTTTGCGCGCTTTGGCAAAGTCATTCATGGACATGTAGCATTCTGACTCTTCGATGTGTGCTTCGGGATCCTTTTCCGTCGCTTGCCCGAAATAGCTGCCGAATGCTTCCACCGCTTTCGGGTAATTGCGCGTCGCCTTATAGGATAGAGCCAGGTATTTATATCCCTGCGGATTGTATTGATTGCGCGAGAAATAGATCGCTTGCTTGAACGAATCGACGGCACCTTCGTAGTTGCCTTTGCGAATCATGAGCATCCCTTGCTTGAAGTTTTCTTCAGCCGGGTCGAGCGTGGCGGCACTGTGCGAGCGGGCAAAACACGCCGGCTGGAGCCCGGCGCTCCACAACAGCAAGCTTACGCTGCACAGCAGCAAGCCGGCCGGTAAACTAGTCCAGATTTTCCGTCTCGAATTCAATGCGTACGATTCCCGAAAGGTACACGAGGGTTGCAAGAGCCAAATAAAGCAGGCTGGACTGCCAGGCATTAATGAGCGGCAGCACGCCCACCGACGACATTACGGAGTTCCACGTCCACTGAATGCAGGCTATGGGCAAAAGTACGAGAATGCCCAGGGCGCCCATGCCAAGCACGGTGAAGATGACCGCCGCGCCGACTGCTGGTATCTGAATTCTCATTGGCTCTCTCCATCGCCGACCAGCTGCTTGAAAGCCGCCTCGTCAATTACAGTTATACCTAATTCCTGAGCTTTTGCCAGTTTAGAGCCGGCATTCTCGCCGGCCAGCACGTAATCTGTTTTCTTGGACACCGACGAGGAGATTTTGCCGCCGCGGGCTTTAATCAGCTTTTCGGCATCTGCACGGTCGAAAGTAGGCAGAGCGCCCGTAAGCACGAAGGTCTTGCCGGCAAGAGTTTGTTGTTCGGGCGGCAGGACTTTTCGTTGTTGCTGGCTGGAACGCATTTGCACACCGGCAAAAGCCAGGTCGTTAATTAGGCGGCGGTTTTCTTCATGTGAAAAGAACTCAGCTATTGCTTCTGCGATGGCGGGGCCGACGCCCTCCAATTGATCTAGATCGGTGGCTGCCATAAGTTCGTCGATGCCGCTGTAACGGTGGGCTAGCACCTCCGCCATTTGCGAACCGATGTGTCTGATGCCCAGCGCATTGATCAAATTGGACAGCGGACGCGTCTTCGAGGCTTGAATATTGGCGATCACCTTCTCGGCGCTTTTCTTGCCCATGCGCTCAAGGTTGACCAGTTGTTCTTCGGTGAGTTTGTAAAGGTCGGCGGGCGTGCTGACCAATCCCGATTCGAGAAGCTGTCCGATCAGCACCGCGCCGAGCCCTTCAATGTCCATGGCGTTGCGGCTCACCCAATGCTCGAGCCGGCGCTGGGTTTGCGCGGGACACAGCGCGTTCAAGCAGCGCAACGCCACCTCCGTGCCCACCCGTTCCAGTTGCGAATTGCACACCGGGCAGTGCTTCGGCTCGTGGATGGCAGCGGCATGCGGCGGGCGTTTGCTTTCAACAACCTGCACCACCTCGGGAATAATTTCGCCGGCCTTACGCACGATCACCGTATCGCCGACGCGGACGTCGAGGCGGCGTATTTGATCGAAGTTGTGCAAACTGGCTCTTTTGACAGTGGTGCCCGAGAGCTGCACGGGCTTCAGCAATGCCACAGGCGTCACGGCACCGGTTCGTCCGACGTCGAATTCTACGGCCTCAAGCAGTGTCTCCTCTTCATCGGGAGGATATTTAAAGGCAATTGCCCAGCGCGGGCTGTGAGCGGTAGTGCCGAGCTGATTCCACAAAGAGCGATCGTTCAGCTTGATTACGACGCCGTCGGTTTGATAGTCGAGATGGTGGCGCTTCTCGAACCAGTCGTCGCAGAAACGTTTGATCCCTTCGATTCCCTGGACAAGGGCGCGGTTGTCGTTCACCGGTAGTCCCAGTTGCTGCAAAAACTCCAGCGAGCCTTCATGGGTTGGCGGTTGTTTTACCTGTTCGTCTGTAATGTACAAAAAGTACGTCCACAGCGACAGCTTGCGGCGAGCGGTGATTTTTGGATCTTTCTGGCGCAGGGATCCGCTGGCGGCATTGCGTGGATTGGCGAAGGTCGGCTCATCGGCTTTGAGCAGAGAATTGTTGAGCTCCCTGAAGCTGCTGATCGGCATATAAACCTCGCCGCGCACTTCCAGCAGGCGGGGGATTTTTCCCGACTTCGGCACTTGCAGCTTTTGCGGGAGCGCGTCAATCGTTTTCAAGTTGAGCGTCACATCCTCGCCGACATCGCCACTGCCCCTGGTGGCACCGCGCACCAGGTAGCCGTTTTCATAGCGCAGCGAGATCGAGAGTCCGTCGATCTTCAATTCGCATACATGCTTGAGTTGTGTCGCTTGTGCCGGCTCTAAATCCAGTCCGCGCGCCAGGCGTTCGCCCCAGCGATCGAGATCATCTTGAGACATGGCATTGGACAGGCTAAGCATCGGAATTTCATGCTTCACCTGTTTGAATTCAGTACTTGGTTTGCCGCCGACTTTTTGGGTCGGACTATTGGGGGTGATCAGATGCGGATAACGGCCTTCCAGATCTTTCAGCTCGTTCCATTTGCGATCAAACTCGGCATCGGTTATTTCCGGCTTGTCGAGCACGTGATACAAGAAGCGATGATGCTCAATTTCACGGCGCAGCTCGTCAATGCGAGCTGCCGCCTCGTCTTGATCCATAATCGCCTTGTTCAACCTAGTTGAGGCCTTCTCTAGTCAGGATTACCGCGTCGCCTTGTCCGGTGCCCGAACAGATGGCCGCGGCACCGTATTTGGCGTCACGCAGTTCCATCTCGCGCGCCAGTGTCAAAAGAATGCGGGCGCCGCTGGCGCCAATTGGGTGTCCCAGTGCGACAGCGCCGCCGTTGACATTGACGCGATCTTCGTCGATGCCGAGCATGCGCATGGACGTCAGCGCCACTGCTGAGAAGGCTTCGTTGATCTCCATCAGCTCCAACTGCGATGCTTGCATGCCGGCCTTTTGCAGAGCTTTCTTGGTGGCCAGAGCCGGGGCGGTGGCAAGATATTGAACGTCTTGTCCAAGCGAGGCGTGGCTTATGATGCGCGCAATCGGCTTGAGACCAAGCTGTTGCGCTTTGCTTTTACTCATAATCACGAGCACGGCGGCCCCATCGTTAACGCCGGGTGCATTGCCGGCGGTGATGCTGCCTTTGTCGTAGAACACCGGCTTCAGATTGCTCAGTGCTTCGATGTTGGTGTCGGCGCGGGGCGATTCATCTTTGTCGATGGTGTTTGTTTTTCCTTTGCCGGCTGCTACTGTGACAGGCAGAATTTCTTTGGCAAAGCGGCCGTCGGAGCTTGCCTTAACGGCGCGCTGGTGAGAGCGGCAAGCCCATTTGTCCTGATCTTCGCGGCTCACTTTCAGCTCTTCTGCGACCTTGGCGCCGTGCACCGCCATGTGCACGAAGGTGATCGGGCACTCGAGCCCGTCGGCGAGCATTGCGTCTTTGAAAGGCGTGTGTCCCATGCGTTTGCCGAAGCGAGCCGAGTTGGCCTCTACCAGATAGGGAGCCTGGCTCATAGATTCCATGCCGCCGGCCACGATAATGTGTCCGTCACCGGCGCGGATGCGCAAGTCGCCCATTGTCACAGCACGCATTCCGGAGGCGCATACCTTATTGATGGTAGTCGACTCGCAGCTGCTCGGAAGTCCAGCCTTAAACAGTGCTTGGCGCGAAGGAATTTGACCGCAGCCGGCTTGCAGCACCTGTCCCAGAATTACCTCATCCACGTCCTCACCCTTGAGCTTGTTGCGCTCCATGAGTTGCTTGATGAGCGGTGCGGCCAGATCGACTGCCGGCAGGGAAGACAGGGCGCCGCCCAGCTTTCCGAAGGGTGTGCGCAAGCCATCGACAATTACTGTTTCTTCCATGCTCCAGATTCCTTTGAGTCATAACCAGCGGCGCTCGCGCCGCACTACCGCATTTAATCCTAACGCGTAGTGCGCATTGGAATTCGCTTCTTACTAAATGTTCAATCTTCGCTGTTGGCGCTTCCGCTTGTCAGCAGTCTGGCTGCAAGGAGGCACCCCATCCTATAGCGGCCGGCGCGCTGCTTGGAACCCGCAAAGCAGCCGAATGACTTATGATAATCATGGGTTGCACGTAGGAAGTAGCGACAACATGACTCGATCGTACGGCGGCGGGCCCGAACGCCAAAAGAAGAAGCAGCCCGACTTGAAGGAAGGCGATGCACCGGAGTGGCAAAGCAGGCTTGACAGCCCCAGCGTTTCATCGCCTGATGAGTCGCTGATAGAGCCCGTGCGCATCGATTTCGGCAAACGCATGGTGGCAGGCGTGATTGATTTTTTCTGCGCATACGGCGTAAACGTGGTTGTAGGATTGATTCCGTTGATCAATCAAATCATCTCGTTCCAGCTTGTGATGGTGCTGATTTTGATCGTTCGCGATTGGTTATACGAAGGCAGGGGAATTGGTAAAAACCTGATGGGACTGCAGGTTGTAGACGTCAGGACCGGGCAGCCTTGCACTCTAATCCAATCGATAAAACGCAACATCATCATGTTCGGGCCGCCGTTCGTCCTTTACATCGTCATCACCGTGTTGAACATTATGCGATTGTTCAAACTGCCGGGAGTGACGATGATAAGCGGTATCGGCATGGACGTCATCAACAATCTCGGCTTTCTTTATCTGCTGATTGTGATCCCCTCGGAAGCGTACCGCGCATACAATCGCCCGGACGGACGGCGTCTAGGCGATGAATTTGCCGGCACCACGATCGTCGAAGCACCAATGGACTTCGGAGCTCCGTTTCCCAGGCAATAAAAAGCGGGCTTCCGCGCGCTGCTACCAAAGCGATCGTGCCCCGTAAAGATTTGGAGCAAATGCTGCAAGCCGCTGACGATGGGCGTTTAACGTGTGCTATCTTTTGGGGACATTAATTTGGCAATCTCCCGGTGTCGCATAGGACTTGCATCCAGACCAAGTTCGGGTGGGATTTATGACTTATAAAACAGCCTATCTGTGGGGACCAGTATCAAGCTTTTCCGGCCAGTTGGCGGCCTTTCTTGTCCAAAAAGGGTGGCATGTGCACATTGCTACCAAGGGCGCTTTTCATATAGCGCTTTCGCCGCTGGATTTGCGATCGACCGCGCAGGAGTGCCTGGAGAAGGCGCTTGGCGGGCGAGAGAAATTCAAGATCTTCGAAGAGCGCGTGCGTTTTCTTGACGTCAATGACACGCCGCGAGGCACCAAATACGATGCCTTTGTTTTTTGTGGGCTGCCGCCGAATTTCGACGAAGCACGAGTATCGCGGGCGCCATGGGCCGCGCAGAATTTTCCGCATATCGTAAAACGATTCAAGGATGTTCCGGTTTTCATCGTTTCTTCTCTATGGGCCGCCGTTCAACATGACGGCGTTGTTCCTGAGGAAATCGAATGCGAGCGCCGCAAGCCGATTACTCAATACGAAGCCGTTGCGCAGCAGTACGAAAAAGCCTTATTGCGCAATCTGCACAATGATGAGAGCCGCTGGATATTGGTGCGCTTGCCGATGATGTCCGGCAGCACCAGCGACGGGCGTCTGGCTAATTTTTCCGGGCCGCTTACTCTGTTTGAGAAGCTGTGTCCCGCTGAAAAACCCAAAGAAAAGAGCCTGACGCTGTCGTACAACCCGGATGCCACCATGTGGTTTTTGCCGGTGGATGTGACGGTAAATCTATTCGGCAAGCTGCTGGAAGACGAGCAGCCGCCCCGCATTTGCAATCTGGTCAGTGCGCAATCAACGCTCAATCAAGAGTGGGTGCAACATCTATCAAAAGCGCTCGGTTACAAGAAAGCGATCAGCGCCGATAGTGACTCGTATAATTTGCCGGGATTTTTGCGCAAGGCGCTCACCGACAACGTGCTGGTCTCCACACGCAATCTGTTTGAAGTGGCGGGACGGTATCAGCAAGTGCCGGTGCACCTCAACGATGACTACTTCGTCAAAGAGATTGTCCACGGCAAAAATGAAAATTGGGGCAAGCTGCCGCAGCACACCAACGGAAAACATACTCCGCAATTCAGCGAAGATTGGGCGCGCCAGTACTTCACAGAGTTTATGCCTAAGCATGCTGACTTTCAGCTTGTGAAACACGCTGTTAACGGCGGCGTCGGCATCGGCTTTAAGGTAGAAGATGCCCACCACCTCCAATGGATGCTGACCACCGAAGATGGAAAGGCAGTGATGCGTCACCTGCAAGGGGAGCAGCCGGAGCCGAAAGTTTGGTTTGTCTTCACCGGCAAAGGTGTCGTCAACCTCGTCGAGCGCCGCGTCAGCCTCGAGCGCGCTCTGGTTTTGCGTGAGGCTCGTGTCGAGGGCAAGCCGATGGACGTGCTGCGTGCTTGCACGTTTTTGAAGCGATTCTTGAAAGACCATCCATTCAAGCAAGAGCCGCTGACGCTGCAAGCGACAGCCAAGCGCTAGCGGGCTTGCGTCCGCCGGCACAGCTCGTCAGCGGGCTGTAACTGGTTCGGTAATGCTCGAATGGATGGGATCAGTTGTGTACGGGCGATGCCAGGCGTTGCCCGTGAAGGAGCCACCATTATGCGCATCGCGGAAGACGTTTCACGCACTCTCGGCAATACGCCGTTGGTTCGCCTCAATACATTGTCGCAGGGATTGCCGGCGACGGTAGCGGTCAAACTCGAGTTCAAAAATCCGCTCAGTTCAGTCAAGGATCGCATCGGCGTTTCCATGATCGATGAAGCTGAAAAAGCCGGCTTAATCGAGAGAGGCACAACCACCATTATCGAACCGACATCCGGTAATACCGGCATCGCCCTGGCGTTCGTCGCCGCTTCGCGAAAGTACAAATGCATTCTTGTCATGCCGGATACCTGCTCGATCGAACGGCGCAAACTTCTGGTGCAGCTCGGTGCCCAAGTTGTGCTCACGCCCGGGCCCGAGGGCATGAATGCCGCCATCGCCAAAGCTCATGAACTGGCCGCAGGCATCGAGCACTCTTACGTGCCGCAGCAATTTAACAATCCGGCCAATCCGAAAATTCATCGCGAAACGACCGGCCCCGAAATTTGGAATGATACCGACGGGAAAGTCGATATTTTCGTAGCCGGCGTCGGCACGGGCGGCACCATCACCGGTGCGGGACAGTATTTGAAATCGAAAAACAAAAACATCCAAGTGGTGGCAGTAGAGCCTACCGACAGCCCCGTGATTACGCAAGCCCGTGCCGGACAGCCGCTGCAGCCGGCGCCGCATAAAATCCAGGGAATCGGCGCGGGTTTCATTCCGGAAATCTTGGATCTCAGCATCATCGATGATGTGGTTCTTGTGACCAACGACCAGGCTTTTGAGTATGCTAAAAAACTTGCCGTTGACGAGGGCATCCTGGCTGGAATCAGCAGTGGTGCCGCTGTCCACGGGGCCCTGCAAGTGGCGAAGCGCCCTGAGAACAAGGGAAAGCTAATCGTGGCCATTTTGCCGAGCACCGGTGAACGGTATATTTCCACGCCGTTATTTGCAGAAACATCCACACAGGCGACACCAGCCGCGGTGATTTGATTCTATGCCTACGAGAACAAAACCAGCAAAGTCCAGACCATTAACCAAGGCGGGCACACCGCGAAAACGAAAAGGTGTGAAGCTGACGCCGACGGAGCTCAAGTCAAAGGATTTGTTGGTTGACGATGTTCAACCGCCCGAGCGGGAATTAATCGAGCATGTTGAGGCTGACGGCGGTCAGGTGCTGGCCGTTTATCGCGAGCCGCTCGGCGGCAATGTGCAACTGTTTGTCGCGCTGCCCATCGACAAAATCGAGCCGACCCCGTTTCAGCGCGATGCTTCGGACTCCCACGTGCGCAAATTGACAGTAGCGATGGATCGCACCAGACGCTATCTGGATCCGATCATCGCCGTGCGCATTGACGGCACATATTACACGCCCAACGGCAATCACCGGCTCACCGCGATGAGGGAACTCGGCGCCAAGACAATTCTGGCGCTTCTCATCCCCGACTATAAAGTAGGCTATCAAATTTTGGCCCTCAACATTGAAAAGGCGCACAACTTGCGTGAGAAATCGTTGGAAGTGGCCCGCATGTATGATGAGTTGACCGAAGTTGACGCCGCGACCAAAGAGTCGGCATATTCGCTTGAGTTCGAGGAACCCCAGTTCATCACGCTCGGTTTTGCATACGAGCAAAGGCCGAGGCTGTCCGGCGGTGCCTATCAGCCGGTTTTGCGAAAGGTGGATGGATTTCTGGACAAACCGCTCTGGCAGTCCTTTAAGGAGCGTGAAAGGCGAGCGAAACTGGTGCTCGACTTTGATGATGCGGTGTCGGCCGTGGTGGCGAAGCTCAAAGCTAAAGGATTGGACAGCCCATACCTGAAGACATTTGTCGTGGCGCGAGTTAATCCTCTGCGTTTTATGAAGGGAGAGCCGCCGCCCTTTGATGATTTGCTGGAAACTATGACCCGGCGAGCGGATCGCATCGATACCGGACGCATCAATATTTCCGATCTCTCGCGCGCCGGCGGCGCGCCGGATGAAGATTAACTCTTGACAAACCTTAGCTTGGGTTTATTATTAGGTACGAACTCCGTTTAGTTCTCTTACTAGTCCGTCATCACGGCGCGGTATCCTCATCCGCACATTATCGAACGGCATTTGCCGCCAAGAAAGGAGACCACCCTTACTGGCGGTTCGGGTAGTGCCGTTGGAGGAGATTCTCATGGTCCATTCGCTTCGCACACGGCCCATTGTCATTGAAGAACTCACTTTTCCGGAGGTTGATTACCAAAGCCTGCGGAAGGATTACCAACCTCCCGAACAGATAGTCCTGCCGTACAATCCACCGGATGCACCGCCAGGCGGTAAAGACCAATCGCAACACGCACCCAAGCCCGCCCGCTTTGCCAAACTT
Source organism: Candidatus Obscuribacterales bacterium (assembly GCA_036703785.1). Taxonomy (GTDB): domain Bacteria; phylum Cyanobacteriota; class Vampirovibrionia; order Obscuribacterales; family Obscuribacteraceae; genus JADYXS01. The sequence goes on along the minus strand of DATNQY010000280.1, from coordinate 5,992 downwards.
CAGAAATGGACCGATCGCGCCGACAGAATCGAGCGCATCGCTCAATGGAGCATCTTCATTGCCGGCGCCGTCACCATGGCTCCGACTGTCCTTCGCCTGTTCCATTAGTCGCCCAAACAAAATAACCACTGCCAGGTCTTCGCCTACCCTCCCTCCCTCCTTCCCGCCTGGCATTGAGCTTGCGTCCATTGGGCGCAAGTTCTTTTTTCGTGGAGGAGCGCAGGCTGCCAGCCTGCCTTAGTGTCGAGCGGAGACCCTTGTGGGCGCTATAAAAAATTGCATGAGATGCAAATTTTCGTAGGCTCAGTGGGGATTTTCCGCATGCCAGGACGGCAGGGGCGTGTGACAATCGTTCTGCTGCTCGAGGGGACTACATGAAAGCGACCGCCATCGATCACGATCGCCTGCACGGCAATCATCTCGCATTCTTTGCTACGCATCGCGGCGAGGTCGTTCGCAATCGGTGTTGTCTTGCGGTGAAGAGCGAGAGACCGGAATATCAATGCGCGATGCTGAGAGCCGGATGCAACGTCGAGCACGCTAAGGACGAATCTGCCACCATTCATGTGTTACCCTCGGCGCTCGATCAAATTCCAGCATTGGAGCAACTCGGTTATAACCACGCCAGCGGATTTTCCTACATGGCTTTCGGCGCCGACACGTCGTCTTGGACCGTTCCATCGAACGTGCACGTCAAGAAAGCTGCAACACCCGCCGATATCGAAGACTTCTCGCGTATACAAGGGTTGGCGTTTGCTGGCGAAGAGCATTTCGCTGAGTGGCATCCATTTCTACACAAGTGGAACTCGAGAAATGCCGACAAACCAGAACACCGGTTCTATGTTGGTTACGTCGATGGTGACGCGGTGGGAACGTGTCTCGCTTTAATGCATGATCGTATAGTCGGTCTATATGCGGTGGGAACCTTGGTCAATCATCGCAAAAAAGGGATCGCAACCGTATTGATGAAACAAGCAGTCGACGATGCGCTCGCCGATGGATGTGAGATAGTTACACTGCAAGTGGTTACGGATTCCTATGCGGAGTCGTTCTACAAGAAGCTGGGATTCAATACCGAGTTCCAAGTACGAATTTTCAAACGAGGCTAAGCGCTACACTAATGTCTCCAGAGTTGGTAGCTATGATTGCGTTCGCGACGTTCGTTGCCGGCTTTGTGGTGGGGAAGGCAACCAGTAGCGATAACACCCTGCGTTTGCGCGACCAGGGCAATTTGATGCCACTACAGCCCCTGCCCGAGGACATCGAGCAACGAATACGGATGTTGGTCGATCGGCGAGAGAAGATCATGGCGATAAAGGAAGTCCGGCAACACACCGGATGTGGACTCAAGCAAGCCAAGGACATCGTCGAGGGAATGGAAAAAGGACGATCGTTCAAGGAACTGACGGACCGTGACATGCCGCCACGTTAGAGAAAGCTAGGCTTCGGGTCGGGGCTTTCAAGGTATGATCAATCGACCCTGATGCAGGCTGGCAGCCTGCGCTCACTGGCATGATTGAACTCTCGATTGGTCCCTATCGCAGTGGAAAAACCGGACGGCTCCTGCGCGAGCTGGTCGACTACAAACGCAGCCATCCGCTTGATGAATGTTTGATCTTGGTGCCTTCGATGCGCTACGGGCGCATGCTGCGGCGGCAGCTTGACGAGATTTTGATCGCGCAGTCGAGCAACGGCATCATGGGTGTGCAGGTTGCCACCATCTATCAGGCATGCCACCAGATTATGCGTGCGGCCGGCAACTCTGTTCGCGTGTTGCCGCGTGAGCTTTGCGTGCGAGCGATCACCGATGCTTTGCACGAGATGAATGACAATGGTCAATTGTCGCACCTGAAGTCGATACATGAATTGCCCGGCACCGCGAATGCGTTGTATCGACTGTTCGAAGAATTCGAACGCGCGGCGCTGAGTCCGGCGGACATTTTGCGCGCCGTACAGTCGACCGCAGCGGAAACGGCGCGGCATCAAGAGCTTGCCAGAATTTATCAGGCTTATTGGAATCGGCTCGATGCGCTGGAGTGCTTCGATCAAAAGCGGCTTGCATTGGCATGTCGCGAACTCCTGGCGAAGAAACAAATTTCCGGATTACGCTTGCGCTGGCTTCTCGTGGATGGCTTCGACCGTATAAGTCCGCTGCAAGCCGAAGTAATTGACGGCTTGTCCAGGCATGCTGCGGAAACGCGTATTGCTTTCGATTATGTTCTACCGGCCGATCGCGCCGAGCAAAATCCACAGGATGATGAATATTCCTGGAAGGACAGCAGCTACAACGAGTTGTACAAGCGCTTTCAGGTGAAGCCGATAGCAGTGGGTGTTCCCGGTGAGAATGCGCGCCCTCGTCAATTCGCTTTCACCACTCTTGATTGCTTTGCTGAAATGCAGGAGACCGCAAGGCGGTGTAAAGAAGCGATTATGGTGCGGGCGATCAAGCCCGGGCAAATACTCGTTTCCGCGCGCAACATAGACCAGTATGCTTGCGCGGCAAAGCTGGCATTCAACCAGGCGGGGCTGCCGTTTTTTATCGACGAGGCGAGGGAAATACTTTCCTTGCCCTGGATCAAAGTCGTAATGCAGCTAAGCAAGCTGGCGACTGAAGGTTTTCCTCGCCGGCCCGTCATTGAAGTTTTGCGGTCGCCTTACATAGACACCGAAGGGTGTGGTATCAAGGCCGGTGACATAGATCGCATCGACAAAAAGACTTACAAGGACGCAATTATCGGCGGGATGGATCAGTGGCAGCGAAGCTTGCAGGAAGATGATTCCTTGCGCGCACCATTAGTCGCTTTCCTCAGGGGGGTGACACCGCCGGAATCCGCGACGCTTACTGAGTACTGTCGCTGGCTCGAAGACATGCTCGACATGGTCACTGTTCGGTTCTCAATGCGCGAGCCTAATTCGAATGGACGCAAGCCCGCGCAAACGACTATGGTGCCACGGCACGACGAGATGCAGGCGCTTCAGAGTTTGCGCACGGCGTTGCGTACGCTGATTTCCGAGGAAAAACTATTCGGCAGCAGCAAGGTACTTTATTCGCATTTTTACAGCCGCGTCGGGAAACTGCTGGAGGCGGCCAACTTTCGACCGAGCGAACCGCCCGCGGATCATATCTACATTTGCTCTGCCGAGCATGCTCCCAATCGCCGCTTCGACGAAGTGTTCGTGGTCGGTGTGGCGGAAGGACAGTTTCCGAAGCATTCCGGCGAGTCCGGTTTCGTTAGCGCTGATGAACGCGCGCGTTGGCAAATGTACGGGCTGACGCTTAAAAATCCGCGGGAAGAAGTCGGCTACGAGAAAGCGTTGTTTCGCTCGCTCTTGGAACGCGCGCGCAAGAGCTTTTGGGCGTCATATCCGCAAGTCGATTTGGGCGGTGATGAAGTCTTCCAGTCGTTTTACTTCTCAGATGGCACCATTGATGCCGGCACGATTGAACGACCCGATTTCGCCAGGCAGGCAATGGTGCAACCAACGGCCGCGCGCGAAGCTGTTTTTGGCTGGCTCTGGAAGCAGCCGGGAATCAGCATCGCCGATCGTCTAACTGCGCAGCAGGACATAGACGAGTATTGGGGACAGACGGGGTCGATAGTATTCGGAGCATACGAGCGACATCACGGTGCCGTTGCCAGCACGTATAATGGCGATTTGACCGCTCTCGTCGATAACGGCTGGTTGAATTACGAATTGCCGAAGTCGTGGAGCGCATCAGCACTGAACAACTACGGACAGTGCCCATTCAAATTCTGGCTGAGCAATATGTTGAAGGTTGAGCCTCGCGAAGAACCTGAAACCGGAATCGATGTGAAACAGAAGGGCACGCTCTACCACCGAATACTCGAGCTGTACTACTCGAAGATGAATCAGCGCGGCGCTGGGTCATCCACTACTTCGATGGTAGCGGCGGCCGAAAGCCCGCTTGTCGACGAAAGCGTGTTACAGGACGCTCTGGCCACCGCTTTCGCGCAATTGGAAAAAAATCCGATGTTCCACCCCGACCCCTATTGGGGCAACGAGAAGAAAGAAATCGAATTTCGCCTGCGGCGTTTCCTCGAGTTCGATTTGCAACGTGCCATCAAACTCGGGGTTACGCCACATATGTTCGAGGCGAAGTTCGGCACGTACGATGCCTCTATGAAAGCGCTCGCTTGCACCACTGATCGCGGTGAAGTTAGCATAAAGGGCATCATCGATCGCATCGACGTCGAACGAGCGGAAGATGGATCCATCACTGGCGCTGTGGTTATCGATTACAAAACCGGCAGTTCACCGATTTCGATGGATGATGCACGAGCGGGAGCGAGTTTGCAGGTTCCCATCTACGCGATGGCCGTCGAGCAGATAATCTTACCGGGCAGCAAAGTGAAGTCCGGCTATTATCTCGGCGTCAACGCGGCGAAGATGACAGGCTCGATAAATTTCCAAAAGGAAACCAACGCCGACATCGTCTCCGTCGCCAAGGCGAACATCAATAGAATCGTGAACGGAGTGGGCTCCGGGCAATTCACAGTCAATCCGTACTCGTCCAAGGCTTGCAAAACCTGCGATCACAGCAGCGTTTGCCGCGTGGTTGATCTTAAGCAATTTGCGGAGGCTGGCGATTAATGCCGAAGCTTACCGACGATCAATTGAAGGCAGTTGAAAGCATCGATCATCACGTGCTTGTCTCCGCCGGCGCGGGTTGTGGAAAAACACTCGTACTGGTGGAACGCTACCTGGAAGTGTTGCGCAAGAACGCCGACGCCACTGTCAACGACATCATCGCGGTAACGTTCACTCGCAAAGCCGCTGAAGAGATGCGCACCAGACTGAAATCGCGTCTGAGAGAGCTGGCGGCTGAAGCGGGCTCGCGCCCGCCGGTACATAGGAGCGCAGGCGGCTCGCCTACGGGAGAGGAAGCTTGCCCGCACGATCGGTGGTCGCGGCTGCTTGCTGATGTGGACCGAGCGAGAATCGGAACCATACATTCTTTGTGCGAATCGATTTTGAAATCGCATCCTGCCGAAGCAGGGGTGGACCCGCAGTTCGAGGTGCTCGACGATCTCAGCCGCGCACAAATGCTCGAAGAGGCTGTCGATCAGGCGCTTCAGACGCTGCTTGAACGTTCTGACGCCGGCGGCATGTTGCTGCTGGAGTATCCGATTGATCGCCTCAAGGAATGGGTTGCTGCCCAATTATCGTCGGTTCCGCAGTATAAGGAAGCAAGAGCCGTGCTTGGCGGAGAGAAACTCGATAAACTGGTCACGGCAGCGGAGGCAGCAATCGCCCTCGTGCGTGACAGCCGTCTAATAGCGCTCGCTGAGTCGCGCGAGCTGCAGTCAGTGCATCAGTTTCTATCGTCGAATCCATTTGATCCGAAGAGTCCTCTCGAGGATACGAGAAAGGCGGTGGTTGGTTGCCTGAATGCTTTCCTGCGACATGCTCGGGAAGCGGACGCCGGCAAGATGACCGAAGCGCTTCGCACGCTGGCCGATATCCCTTCTCCGCGTACGACCGGTGGACCGAAGGGCAAACCGCTGCGCGATTCAATAAAAATAGCGCGAGAACTGGCCGGCGGCTTTGCCGAAGAATGCCCGCTCGCTTTGACTGAGCAAGACGAGCAGGCATTCTCGATGTTGCGTTCGTTGTTGCGGCTCATCGATATGGCTCTGCTGAATTTCGAAGCGGCAAAGCGGCAAGCGCAAAAACTCGATTACAACGATCTAATCACGAAGACATATTCTTTGGTGACTGCACCGGATTCGGTGGCACGCAGACAAATCAGCAGCGGTGTGCGTGCTGTGCTCGTCGATGAATTTCAAGACACCAATTCCAGGCAGGCGGAATTGTTGTCCTGCCTGTGCGGCGAAAAGTCGCGATTGTTTCTTATCGGCGATGACAAACAATCGATCTACAAATTCCAGGGTGCGGATGTATCCACATTCAACCAATGGAAAGAAAGAATTCGCACCCAGACTCACGGGCTTACCGGCGCCGCGCAATT